>JADFXB010000018.1 GCA_015233935.1 Magnetococcales bacterium
TTTGGAGGGACCGCAGGAGATTACCGTGCATGGCCATCAGACGGCGGTGGTACTCAGTCAGAAAGACTATATTGCTTTAACTCGAAAGACCGTTTCATTTGTAGATTTCATGCAAACTTCACCCCTCATGGGCGTGGAACTCGACCTGGAACGTAATCCATCGCCAAATCGGGATGTGGTGCTGTGAGTTATCTGCTGGATACCAATGTTCTCTCTGAAACCGTGCGCAACCTCCCGAAGTCGATGCTGCCATTGCCATTGCGATCCAGCACCAGCCAACCATCGTCGGGTTTGATCCAGCCTGTAGCCGTTTTAATACCATCTCCATCGTGGTCGAACAGGATTATTGTGCCATCGCGCGAACTGGTGGTTTCAATCCCGTCGCCATCCAAATCAAGAGTGAGTGGGTCACGTCGTGGGGGAGCAGTGCCCGCAATTGCAGCATTTGCACCAAGGATGCCGATTAAGCTGGATATCCCATTGCCTAAACCCCGTCCTCCACTAGAGGTTGCTCCACCATTCAAGATACTTTCAATAAAATTAAATCCAGGGTCCAAAGTACGCTCTCTTATAACGTACTCTCTGGCACGCTCAATGATATATTCTGTTCCTTTACCTGCCGCATAACCACTCGAGTTTCTAATGACTCTCTGGAGGTTTCTAAGGTCTTCAAGATTTCCACTATTCCCGATAGAATCGAAGCTTCCTTGTCGAAGCGAATTAAAAACTCGATCCAACCCAGTGCTCTGAAACTTCCCAGCGATCTCCGATGCTGCTTCCAGCAAAAGACCCTGCTACAATTTTAAAAAACTTAGTAAGAACGTTAAGAAGTGCGTCATCCGATCCAAATGCTTCATATAGTTCTAATGCATCATTCAATTGGTCTACTTTCTCGGCAAGCCAAACAGAGGCTCCAATATGGTTAATAATAATTGGGTTCATGGCCATGGCTCTCCCCTGATGATAAGTAACCTAAAATTCTGAAAAAATCCACAAACAATAATCGCAATCATTACCGAAAACTTTATATAACTATAAATGTCAGTAAATTCAAAATCAGTGAAAAATGGCCATCCTACAGCTGCTAAAACGACGATTCCCAGTAAAAATGCTCCAAGCCGTGGGTTACCAAAGACAGAGTAGTGCACGTAAAAGCCATCTGTATGCAGTATTTTATGCGCACCGAATTCTACAGCCATAAAATAGAAATAATAAATGCAGATTAGAATTGTAGAAAGTGTATTTATGTCTCCAATATTATCTTTAAGGTATTCTTGAGAGCCAACGATTGCTCCGATACAAACCGCTAATAGAAGTGCAATAATGCTTGTAATGTGAATATAATCCCTCATACTTATAGATGACCAATTCAGTTTCATATAATTTCCTCAACAACAAAAAGATATAATCTGTGAGTTAATTCCATATGCAGCAGTAACAAAAAACTCCACATGCTGTCTTCGCAAGTCGCTGGAAGGAACCAAATAAATATCTATAAGGTTACTGAAATTAGAAGTAAATATGCTTATTTATGCATTATAGTAATACGTGACAGGTCAGTAAAAGCACCTGTAGCTGCACCTGCCTTCTGCCAACTTACGTTTCCAGGCGACGTAAGCCGTAACCAGATGCTACGATATCAAGCGAAGGACCACGTCAAGCAGTAGGGAAGATCCCCCATTTCCATGAGTTCCCTGCAAAAAGTGGGTAAATTTATATCTTGCAATTTTGCAACGCTTTGGTATCAAAGCAAACATACACGCTGTTAAAGGGTGAATTTTTTACTTTAATCAGGGGACTCCTCCATGTTTCCTCTTTGTTGTCACTCTCGGTGGCTGACAAGCTGCTGTATGATCAATAGGATAATCTTGGAAGTAACGCTTGCCTGATTAACGCTAATAAGGGTGTGCGTTTTTGTCAAGAAGAAATATTTCGAACTTATTTTTCTACGAAAAAGCAGGGGTCATATCTTGCATTATGATATTTCATGTTTTTCTCTTCAGCAGGATATCTCTGACACCTTCATCTTCGAGTTTCGCCAAGCTGACAGGGACTTCGGCTTAGGTCTTGACATGCACAGTATGAAGAAATTGCATTTTGCCATTCATTCATGGTGGTTTATTTGGTAACATGATGACAACATTTGGGAAAATTGTTCCTTCCCACTTTCACAAGAGGAGATATGACAGTGTTACAGATCGATATCTCTGAGTTACAGAAGCGGCTACCATCCTACCTGAAACAGGTGGAGAGCGGAGAAATCATCCAGATTTCCACCAATGGGCAAGTATTCCCTCGTTTGTCTCCAGCTATAAACGACGCCGAAGCTGCCTAGAAACGATTGGATGCCTCAAGAGGATCTGTCATCATTGACGACGTTGTCAGCCCTGCTGATGACGAATGGAGTGGTGATGAAGATCATCTGTGATCTTGACCAGCACCCCAGACCAATGGCGGGCGCAGGGGAATCGGGATCAATGGGCGTTGGAACGGGCAACGCTGTGGACGATAAAGAGCAAACGGACCAGTCTTTCCCGTTGGGTGGAATCGCCAAAGGGGGTCAGGGCTTCTTTGACGGGGGCGGCGGTGTGGACCACGCAAGGATTGTTCTGACTGCTCTGCTGGCCAATAACACAATCACTGGCAGAGGAGGCGGACCAGGCAGCGTTGCACCACAGGGAGAGGAGCATCAGGGCAATGTGGGCAGTTTTTTTCATGGCAGCGACTCCTTGCTTGGCGGGACAGACCGTGATGGCCTGCCTGAAGTAGGAGTATACAGTTTTCGTGCCAGATGTGTGAAAAAAATTCTCCCTTGATTGACAAGGGGTTGGCTGTATGGTGGGGAAAAGAGCTGAATTTTTGACGAAAAAGGCAGCACCCATGGTTAAAATGGGGCTGCCTTGGTCAAGAAACTGGCAGTGTCATCAGGCTTCCGTCACATTATCCACCGGCTGGGGACGCAGATGGGCGGAAGGGGATTTTTGGCCGGTCAACTCTTCAAAAATTTCCCAAACATGCATCATGTGGGTATGGCGCACCGCGTTGGAGCCGGTAAAGACCAATCCATGATCCATATTGCCCTGCTGCGCCTGATGCAGGGCGTAGGCGATACAGAAGGTTTCCTCCTCCTCCCGACAACGACATTCGGTAAGACAGGTGGCGATGCATTTTTTCGCCACTTCTTCGCCACGCATGAGATCCGTGGTAAAGGTGGTCTTCAGGGCACGACCGGGCAGCCCGGCGGGCGAATCCACAA
This sequence comes from Magnetococcales bacterium, assembly GCA_015233935.1. GTDB lineage: Bacteria > Pseudomonadota > Magnetococcia > Magnetococcales > JADFXB01 > JADFXB01. The sequence goes on from JADFXB010000018.1 coordinate 3,257, forward strand.
TGATCACATCGCTGGGCTTGGCGTCGATGAACACCTGTTTAAAGGCGTCCATGGCGTCACACTCATGGGTGCAGATAAAACGGCTGGCCATTTGCACCCCTTTGGCACCCAGGCTGAAGGCGTGATCGATATCTTTCCGATCCCAGATGCCGCCAGCGGTGATAATGGGAATTTCGTCGTTGTACTCCTTGCGCGACCATTCCGCCAACTGGGGGAGCACCACCTCCGTGGAATATTCGGGGGTGAAGAGTTTTTCCCGGCTGGTTCCCAGGTGACCGCCTGCCGTGTTGGGATCTTCAAAGACCATGGCATCGGGCAGACGTTTGTAGGTTTTATGCCACCGTTTGGCCAGCAGGCTGGCAGCACGCAGGGAGGAGACAATAGGCACCAGGGCGGTCTTGGGATTGGAAGCGGCATATTCGGGCAAACGCAGGGGCAGACCCGCCCCGGAGATGACCACTTGCGCACCATGTTCCACCGAAGTGCGCACCATGTCCTCATAGTCGCGAATGGCCACCATGCAGTTGACGCCGATCAAACCATTGGGGCTTTTTTCCCGCGCCCAGGTGAGTTCGTCGACCAAGGCTTTGACGTTGGCGCGAAAATAATCCTTGGCCTTCTTGTAATGCTTGGAGGCTAAAGAGAGGGCCACGGTGGCGATAATACCCAAGCCCCCTTCGTTGGCAACAGCCGCCGCCAGATTATGGGCCGATACCCGGACCCCCATGCCCCCCTGAATGATGGGTACGGGCAGGGTATATTCCCCGATGGTGAGGGGAGGGAGGGGAGGAAGCTGGCCTTGGTCTGCCATAATGCGGCTACCTGACAAAAAGAGAGTTGATGAGTCGGTCCTTACATCCACTGCTTTTGCAGCTTGTTACCATGCTCTGTGCCATTTGGCAAGAGTTGCTGGTGGATTCAGTTCAACTGCCAGGTGGCCCAGGTGGGTTGCTGGGTGGACATTCCAACATTTTGGCAAAAAACAGGTTCACCGTTGGCCACATCGCTCACCCGCACAATGGCCAGCCCGCTCATACCATCAGAGGCCAAAGTTGTAAGAGTTCCGGCCTCTTTGCCATTTTCCAGCAGCAAAGGGGCAGGCAGGGTAACGCCGGTCAATGGGGTTGCCATGCTGAGTTTGAACAGGCGTTTGCGCAAGGTTCCTCGATGATGGGTGCGGGCGGTGGTCTCCTGGCCGATATAACAGCCCTTGGTAAAATCCACCCCGTTCAACTCCAAAAATCCCCCCTCCAGGGGCAGGGTTTCATCCACTTGCCACTCATAACCCCCTTGGGGCAGGGCCATCTGGCAGCGGTAGTCATGCCAGGCTTGCTGGCCTGCCAGGGGCAGGTGGGGGGCCAGCAGGGCGTAATAGCCGGATAGTTCCGTTTCATCGGTGAGCAATCGCCAACCGTAGGCAGGCAAGCGGGGATCCCGCCACAACAGGGTGGTGGGGGAGAGTTGCCAGACGGTGCCGGGTTCGGTTTGGCCAGATACCTGAGGAAACAGGGAGTAAATGATCTCATCCACCTGGGGGCCTGCCATGGCCAATAGATGGGAGGTGGTCACCCGTTGCAGGGAGACCTTGCTGCGCAACCGGTACATGTCCAGTCGATCCAGCAGGCTGGCGGCCCGTTTGGTATCGGTGAGCAGAACAAAGCTGTTGCCTTGTTCCGCGATGGTAAAATCATATAAAAACCTTCCCTGGGCAGAGAGCAGACCGGCATAGATGGCGCGGCTGCTGGTGACCTTGCGAATTTGGTTGGTGATCAAACCGGAGAGAAAGTTGACCCGATCCTCTCCTTCCACAACAATCAGCACCGTGGGAGAGAAGGGGAGGAGGACGCCTTTTTCTTGCATGGCGGTCCGTTCTGCGGCAGGATGGCCGAAATGGTCGGGTGGGGTGAGGCCATCGGTGGCGGTGGTTACAGCTTTTTCTTCCCATGGAGTGGTAGTCACCTGCAGAAACTCCTTGTCAAGTCGCAATAAGGGTCTTCACAATGCAACCGGGGACAGCCTGCTTGTTCCCTTTCAACCGTATCCAACGATCCCTAATGGAGTGGGCCGGTAATGAGTCATTTTCGTTCTGCTTGGGTGCAAGGCCGTCACGGCAACGTTACTCAGATGTACTATGCAAGGCAAGGGGTAGTCACCCCGGAAATGGAATACGTGGCCAAAGAGGAGTATTTGGACCCGGAAACCGTGCGTCAGGAGGTGGCTGCCGGTCGTCTGGTGATTCCTGCCAACATCAACCATCCCGAAGCCAAACCCGTGGGCATCGGTCTTGCCACCCGCTGTAAAATCAACGCCAACATCGGCAACTCCCAACTCTCTTCCGGTCTGGATGAAGAGCTGGAAAAGTTGCGTCTCTCCCTCAAATATGGGGCGGATACGGTGATGGACCTCTCCACCGGGCGGCACATCAACCAGATTCGGGAATCCATTGTGCGCAACTCTCCGGTTCCCATTGGTACGGTGCCCATCTATGAGGCGGTTGAACGGGTGGATGACATTCGCCAATTGACCCCGGAAATTTTGATGGATGTCATTGAAGGGCAGGCCAAGCAGGGAGTGGACTATATGACGGTCCACTGTGGCGTCCTCTTACGGGTATTGCCCCTGGTGGAAAGCCGCATCACCAAGATTGTCTCCCGTGGCGGTGCCCTGACAGCCCAGTGGATGTTGCATCACGGACGGGAAAATCCCCTGTATGAATATTTCGACGACCTGTTGGCCATCTGCCAACGCTATGATGTCACCCTCTCTTTGGGGGATGGCATGCGTCCCGGATGTTTGCATGATGCCTCCGATGCCGCCCAATTTGAAGAATTGAAAATATTGGGTGAATTGACCCTGCGGGCCTGGCAGAAGGATGTGCAGGTGATGATCGAAGGACCGGGCCATGTGCCCATGGATCAAATTCAGCACAACATGGAGATTGAAGGCCAATTGTGCCACCAGGCCCCCTTCTATGTTTTGGGACCGCTGGTGACCGACATTGCCGCCGGTTATGACCATATCTCTTCAGCCATTGGTGGGGCCATCGCTGCCTGGAAGGGGGCTTCCATGCTGTGTTATGTCACCCCCAAGGAGCATTTGGGGCTGCCCAATGCAGAGGATGTGCGTAACGGCATCATCGCCTACAAGATTGCCGCCCATGCCGCCGATATTGCCCGTCACCGCCCCCATGCCAGGGATCGGGATGACGCCATGAGCCAGGCCCGTTTTCAGTTTGACTGGAATAAACAGTTCGAACTGGCCCTGGATCCAGACCGGGCGCGGGAGTACCACGACGAAACCCTGCCGGAAGATGCCCACAAAAATGCCCGCTTTTGCTCCATGTGTGGACCCCGTTTTTGTGCCTATCGTCTTTCCCAGGAAGTTTCGGAAAAAAGTCGCCAGTTGGCGGAGGGGATGATTCCCGCCGCCTGCCCGGAAACCAAACCGGCTGCCGTGGGCTGATGGCCTCTCTTCCCCCCATTCCCCTGTGGCGTCCTGAACTGATGGGTACCGACCAATCGGGGGATTGGGGGGAGGATGCCGGGTTGTTGACCGCTTGGGAGGAAGCCTGGAGTCAACGTTGGCAACGGTCTGCCATCGCCTTTGCCCATCCCCTTGATTTTTGGCAATCGTTGCGCCAAGTCATGGGTTGGCCGGTGGGAAAGGAAATCGGGCTGGATCCCTTTCTCCATCCCATTTGGCGGGAGTCTTTGGCAGCGGCAGGTTGGGTGGTCCATTGGCGGGATTGGCTGGAGACGGAGGGTTTGCCTGCTGGCTCCATCCATTTTTGTCACCACCCCTTTGGTTTGCCGGGTGTGGCGGCGTCTGACTGGGTGGTGGAAGAAATCTCCTCCATTTTATTGCCCCGGCAAGGGTGCGGGCAGGGTCAAATTCAAATTGCAGGCATGCAGGGGATGATTCAGGCGGGCCAATCTGTCATGGCCTTGTGTGGTGATGGTCAACTGGCCGACGCCTTGCGTCAAACCCGCCGTCAGCCGCCTGGCGCCCTTTTATGTCGATTGGGTCTGAATCAATGGCAGCGACTGGCGGAGGTGTTGGAAAAGAGACGCGCCTTGGCAGAGCGTTATGATCGGTTGCTGCGTTGTCCATCGGTAATTCGCAAACCGCAGGGAGAGCGGGTGTGGGAGTGGTATATTCTGGAGTGTGCCAGCCAGGAAATCAGGAACAGTTTGCAAGAATGGTTTCACCGTTCCGCCATAGCCACCGCCTCCCCCCTATGGTTTACCCTCCCGGATCATCTCCCGGAAGCCCACCGTTTTCACGCCACCGCCTTGGCCTTGCCCCTCTATGCCCCGTTGAGTGATTCGGAACAAAAAAGAATCATCAACCGCTTCCACAGGTGGCAGGTAAAAACGTATCAAGGTTAATATTCTGTTATTTTACAAACGGGTTATGAAACCTGACCCCATCCAGAATACGCCCATGTTGAAAATCCTCGCTCACTACCACTTGGCAGCCAGCTTCCTTGGCGCATGCCCATAACATGGCGTCCCAGAAGGAAATATTGTGGTTTTGCACTGCATTAAGTGCCTTGGCAAGTGTGGAGGGAGATGATGATTGTACCTGGAACAGGGACATCCAGTCTCGCACCTGATCAGCGGCTTCTGTGACAGGAACCCGGTTTTTGGTGGTTACTGCCCGAAAAAATTCTCCTAAAGATTGAAGGGTCAAAATGCAGTTTTCGGTTACTGCCCGATCCAGCAATGAAGAAGCGATATCGTGTCTTCGTCCCGCCTCGTTGTCCAAAGCATAAACCAGGATATTGGTGTCGAGGGTATACCTCTCACCGTTCATGGAGTTCATCCCTTGGAACCGATTTTCCCCCCAGAGCAAAGCCTTTCTGCATTCTTGCCAGTGTGCGTTCGCGGGCAGCCTGTTGTTCGTCGGTCAGCACACGCTCCCGGGGCAGGGGTGTCAAACGTGCAACCGGTTGCCCCCGTCGGGTGATGATGATCTCTTCGCCAGACTCAACTCTCTTGATATAACGAGCCAAATGCTGATTGGCATCTCTTAGGCTGATCCGTTGCTCCATTTTATCCACCCATCTGAAAACGTTTTTTTGTAGGATATCCTACTTTCTTTTTGCATTGAAACAGCTTTTTTGCGGCATCTGCTTCGCATCTACCAACTCCGAATACAGCAGTTGCCTATTCACGGATAATTTGCCGCCAATAAATTGCTGGCCCGCAAGGCGAAGACCTGGGGTTTCCAGCGGCGGTAGGAGTCGAAGCGGCGTTGCCAATAGCTGCGATAGCCGATATCCAGGGTTGAGGTTTCCATCACCCCCTTGGAGCTGGAGGCGTGGACGAAGCGGATTTGCTCCTTGTTTTTGGCCACCACGATGCCGGCGTGTTCGATCTGTTTTTTCTTTTCGTCAGCAAAAATAATGATATCCCCAGCCCGCAGTTCATCCCGGCTGATGGCATAGGTGCTGTCCATCATGGCCCCGGAGGCCATGTAATAGGGGGCGAAGCGATAGGGGGTGTTTTCCAGGCTGTTGCGGGTGACGGCGCAAACCAGGTGGGTGCAATCGGCTGCCCGTACCCGATCCGGGTTGGCGGCCAGTTTGTAGGGAAAGCCGAAATAGTTTTTCGCCACTTCCGGGGTGCGTTTTTCCAGGGTGCGAATGATTTCCTGATAATTAAGCGTTTGGGGTGCAGGAGGTGGGGGAGGGGGAGCCGTGGCACAACCACTCAAGAGTTGGCCAAGGAGCAGGATCATCAGCAGGGGGAGCAGTCGGATCATGGCATTCTTCTGACGGTAACAGGTTAAAGTAGATCAATTTCAGCCTGTTATGCAAAATTTGCGCCATTACTGCGAAGGGTTGGTAATCTTGCGGGTCTGGTTAAGAAGGGTGGAAAATCCCTTGAGAGCCGTCAAAGCATCGTCAAGCTGGTTGGCGGAATCGTCAGAAGAACGCTCACCCTCCTCAGCCTTTTCCGACTTCTTCTCGTTCTTGCCCAATTTGGCCAACCGCTGCCGTTCCTTTTCCTGCTGCTTGGTCAAAATATCCAAGGCCATGGGGTTGCGCACCTCCAACCATTGGCGCACCTCCTTGCCAGCTATCAGCACCTTGTGGGGGGTGATGGTGCGCACTGTTGCCCCTTCCATCTTGAGCAAACGGTCCCCCTCCTTGTAAAGATGATCGTCAATCACCGCAAAACGTTCATCGCCAGAGGAGGAGACATAGGCCATGGTCACCACCCGCTCGCTGAAATCCTCGCTCTTGCTGTGCACCATCTCGCTTTGACTCTCCACCGCCCGTTGGGAAAAACCCAACACCAAAAGATTGACCGGTGTGGGTTCCGACAGGGTGGGATTACGCAAAGAGGCCAGTTGCATTTTTAACCGGTCCACCTCCGGTTGCAACGCCTTGGCCTCCTTCATCATCTCCGGGGACAAGGGCGCGCTGGCGGTGGGCGTTGCCGCAGGTTTCTTGCCAGGGGCGACAGGGGCCAGACGGCTGATGACCATCCCTACCGTGCCGGTAACCGAGAGGGCCATCAACACCATCGCCGCAAAGGCCAGTTGTTTGGTCCTCACGTTCATGGTCGTTCCAGATCCAGGCTTAAGCGGATGGACTCCACATTGGTATTGAGCTGACTGTTTTTAATCCGGTATCCCTTGCCCCGCAAGGTGGCCAGAAAGTTTTCCTGATCCACATAAGCCTGCTGGAAGGGGGTGGTGATGGTACCTTCCACATGGATAACGGGCGGGCCATCCGGCGGATATTGGATGGTCAGCTTGTGAAAGGTCATGGTCCCCTGCTTGGCCGTGGTAATATCCGAAAAAATGCGCTGCATGCTGGGTTGGGTTTTCAGCTTTTCCAGCTTACCGGCAAAGGCAAGATTTTTTTTGAATTCCGGATCCGGGTGGTGAATCTTTTCCGTGGAAACCCCTTCCACCATCTGCATGGCAGAGTTTTCCATATTCCCAGAAAAGGTTTGCAACCACAAATCGGCAAAATAGAGAGAGACGATCAACCCCCAACTGAAGATCACCAGCCAGGGTAACCAACGACCCGCCCGGTAGTGACGTAAAGCCTGGGGGGCGTTGCTGGCATGGCGTTCATGCAAAAAGTTGATGGCCTGGGGAATGGAAGTGAGTAAATATTCATCCCCTTCCAGGTCATAATAATTGGAACGAAGAATTTGATATTCCACATTGAGTTCACGGGCCATACGCAAGACCCAACCAGGCAGGGCCTGGGCCAGATCGGAGCCACCGTGGGTCTCGGTGTGCCCCGCCTTGCCCCAGCCAATGGTGTCGGTCTTGTTGCTGAAGGTTTCAAAAGTGGGGGAAAAGGAGGGGGTCGCGGTTGAAACCGACTTTTCCTTGCCCACCACCCAGTTAAAATAAACGATGTGCTCCACCTTCAGGTTGGTCTGGGCTTCCAAACGGGACAAATCTTCCAGAAAACTTTCCACCAGGGAGAGTTTGGCCTCCGCATCGCTGGAAAAAGTGGAGTTGCGGTTGGCCTCCACCACCCGTCCATCCCGCCCGACGATAAAGTCCACATGGCGGTTGTGTTCAAAGATCACCATCACGGTGCGCTCTTTGGAAAATCGTTCCAGTAGGGCATAGAGAATGGCGTTGCTGGAAAAGAGCAGATGGTGGTTGGAATCGTCGTGGCTGCGGTCCTCATAAGAACCAAAAATGGACAATTCCACGGGGGTGAAGAACAGCTCACTGGCGTTGATGCCACGGGATTGCTTCCAGTGGGTGAGCACCTTGGAATCACTGGTGATTTCACCCGACTCCCGCATACGCCGTTGCATCACCAGTTCCGCATAAGCGGGGGGGGCATCCACCTTGCGAAAGGTGGGAACGCCACCTTTGAAATCGCTGATGAGCCACTTGTCCCCCTCCAATGCGGAAGGATCGTGCAACGGGGTGGCACTTTTGCGGGTTAAGTGGTAGAAGATGCCATCCATCTCCACCACCAATTGATCTTGTAGGCTCTTTTTCATCAGCGGCGAAACACGTAGTAGGCACCTTCGACCGTAACCAGGGCTTTGCTGCCCAACTCCACCTTTTCCTTCTTAAAGCGTTCTGCCAGGGCTTTGGGCAGGTTGGCATTCAAAAGATCGGTCTCCACCTCAATCTTTGTCGGGGCATAATAATAATTGCCACCGTGCTTGGCATTGTTTAAAACGCTTTCCAACTCCCCATACCCCATGAGCCGGTCCTTTACCTTGACCTCATAGGGTTCCCAATAGCCCTCACCAATATGATATTGCCGGGAAGATTCTAAAAAGGCGGCTGCTTCCTGAGCAAATTGGTTAAAAATTTTAATATCGTTACTGTAGCCCGTCCGGTTTTGTTGAATCTTGTTGGCCAAATCAAAACGAATTTGTGCCTGTTGATACCGCTGCCAGTCGCGCAACACCAGATGACTTACCATCGGTAGGGCAACCACCGCTAGCACCAATAACAAAACATGCAACAAATGGTAGGCACTCAAGAGCTTTTTCATGAAACCACGACCTGAGCAAGCCTGCATGATCCAAAAAGAGATGATCTTCTCTTCCCTAACCTATCATAATGGCCTATAACCCTTCTTTAAGGCAATGCATGAAAGGTGTCCCAGCAATTTTTTGAAATATTGGGTTATTGCTCTTGCTAAGCGTGATAAATTTGGATAAAATCTCAAAATTGGGAAAGTATGGCGCGGGAATGAGTTGGACGCAAATATTTTCCTGGCCTATGTTCACGTTCGGCCAATTGGGGGGCCGGACAAGTGTTACTGATACCGATGGTGAATGAATAAGGGGGTTAGCATGTTGAATAGAGAAGGGCTGATGGCCAATCGCCGGGAACGCGGGTTTTCGCTCATTGAAATGGCCATCGTGCTGGTGATCATCGGCCTCATCATCACCGCCATTACCGTCGGCAGAAACACCATGCGTAGTGCCGAAATGAACAGGCTCTATACCAGCGGCGTGGGTCCGTGGGTGCAAGCCGTTTATGCTTATTATGCCAAGACGGGCACCCGTCTTGTCTGCGGTTCCGCCGCTGACTGCCGTACCGCCCTTGCTGCGGCTGGGCTGGTGGAGGGAACTGGTGCTGGTGGCACAACCCTGGCCATCGCCTATGCCGATTCTGCGGGGGCCGACCAATCCATCACCCTCGCCAGCGTGGCCAACGGTGCGACCGCGACAACCTCTACCGTCACCATCACCGATTCTGCTGGTTCTGAAGGAATCACCGCTGTGCAAGGTTATGTTAACGGTACCATCGCCGGTTCTGACTTGACCTTTAGCCTCACCCAGTTCTCCACCGGTTATCAGCAGAACATGTAAGACAGGGTGGATGTGTCATGCAGGATCAAAAGCCTCCCATTCTGTGGGAGGTTTTTTGTTTGTAACAGGGGGTGGCAATGAGGACTGGCAAAGGTAACCAGCAGTTGCGGTGCAAACGCCAGGGAGGCTTCTCCTTTATCGAGATCTCCGTGGTGATGATTGTCATCGGCATCCTCATCACTGCCGTTACCCTGGGACGCAACGTTATGCGTACCGCTGAAATGACCAGTATCTTCACCAACGGGGTGAGTCAGTGGAGCAAGTCCATCTATATCTATTATGAACGCTACGGACGCATCCCCGGCGATACCGGTGCCACCTGTAATGATAATGCCTCCTGCTCCAACCTGCTGGCCAACGCCGGTCTCACCGCTGGTTTTGACGGTGGTGCCGCCAGGGTCGGTTATACCAGTGCGCAAGGGGTGGCGGGGTTTGTGCAATTGACTTCGGTGGTGCCTGCCGGTGATAAACGCACCGCCGTAGTAACCTTGGAAGATACTTTGGGTCGGCAAGGGTTGATCGCCGTGCAGGGGTTGGTCAATGGCTCCACTCCCACAACCACCGCCCCCTACACCATGACCTATACCTTGAGCCAGTTTTCCGCCCATTATTGAGGAGCAGGACTGTGTCCCTCACTTGCCGACTCCCGAATCAGAAACAAAAAGGGTTCAGCCTGATTGAACTCTCCATCGTCATGATCGTCATCGGCATCATCCTCTCTATTATGGCCAACCTGGCCCCTACTTTCATCCTCTCCGGCAAAGACAAAGCCAACCGAGCCATCCTGAATCAATACCAATTCGCCCTGCGGGGATATCTGGCCTCCCATAATTATCTACCCTGCCCGGATACCAACAACGATGGCGTTGCTGACGTACCTTGCGCCAATACCGGAACAGTTCCTTTTGTTGACTTGGGCATGCCTAATAGTAACGGTCGAGATGCCTTCGATAATCCCGTTCGCTATGGTGTCTATCGAGGGACAGATGAGGATTTGACCGAGACCACCAACAGTCGTAACCGTGCTTGTGGCATCTTGCGGAGAATGGCTGCCACCGCCGGGAACACGGCCTTTGTCTATGTGGGAGGTTCCAACATTCCCTTTGGACTGGCCAGCGGTGGAAGGGACAATGCTTTTACGGTCAATAACAGCGGAACCCAGTTTGCCGCCAACGATGAACCATTGTCTGCTACCTACGATGACATGACCGCCAGCGATTCTTTTAACGAACTCTATACCGTACTCAACTGCGGTCCCGACGAAACAAGATTAAAGATTGTCGCTCCCAGTACCAGTGTTACCTGGAAAAATACCGCCACCAATACCCTCCTGAATTTTGACGTGGTGGGCGGGGTTGCACCCTATCGATGGTGCATTACCTCTTCCGGTTTGAAACCCGGCAACGTCACCATGGATCCCAATGACTGGACCGAATTGACCACGGGTACTTGCACTCCTACAACTTCAGGAGCCAACGATTGGCTGCAACTTTCCTGTTCAGGTACCTGCACCAGTACACCTACTCCTGGTGACTATCCCATACGCATTTTTGTCATGGATAGTAAGGATGAGACGGCCAATGTCTCCCTTTTCCTAACCATTCAATAAAATTCCAAAGCTCTACAACAAACACACCTTTTCCCGCAACTCCCGGCTCAATACTGCATTGTTTTCCCGATAATCAATGGGAACTTCCACCAAGTGAACACCGGGGGTATCCAATGCATGGCGCAGCATGGGCAATAAATCTTCCGCCTTTTCCACCCGCCACCCCTTGGCCCCATAGCTCTCCGCATAACGGACAAAATCCGGGTTGCCAAAGGAGAGACCAAAGGCGGGCAGGCCCATATCTTCCTGTTTCCACTGAATCATGCCATAGCCATTATCGTTCAACACCACCACCACCAAATCCAGGCCCAAACGCACGGCGGTTTCCATCTCCTGGGAGTTCATCATGAACCCACCATCCCCACAAATGGCCACCACCTTGCACTGGGGACTGACCAGCTTGGCGGCTATGGCACTGGGTAACCCCGTTCCCATGGTGGCCAGGGCGTTGTCCAATAACACGGTATTTTGCTGATAGGCGGGATAGTTGCGGGAGATCCAAATTTTGTACATGCCATTATCCAGGGCCAAAATACCATCCTCCGGCATGGCCAGCCTTAAATCCCGCACCACCCGTTGCGGCAACAGGGGAAACTGGTCGCTGTCGCTCTTTTCCATGATGTGAAAATGGGTAATCTCCCGCATGCGATGGAAATAAACAAAATCCCAATGGGGTTGCGGGGTAATGCGGTCGGTGAGTTTTTCCATGGTGGTGGCAATGTCCCCCACCACTTCCAGGGTGGGGTTGTAAACTTCGTCAATTTCCGCCGAATAAAAGTTGATGTGAACCAGCGGACATGCCGGATTGTGGCCCAGGATGGCGGGGGGTTTTTCCGTCACATCATGACCGATGGAAAGAATTAAATCGGCCCGGTCGATGGCACAATGGAGATAATCCCCCTGGGTGAGGGAGGCGGTGCCCAGATATTCACTATGGCGTTCATCCACCACCCCCTTGCCCATTTGGGTGGCGAAAAAGGGAATCCGGGTTTTGTTGATAAACGAGACCAGGCTTTGCGCCACCCGTTTCCGATTGGCCGCCGCCGCAATCATGATCAAAGGATGGCGGGCTGCTTGTATCAACCGGATGGCCGCATCAATCGCCTGCCGGTCCGGGGTGGGACGGCGGGAGATGCTTTTTTTCAACGGCAGCCGCTCTGTGGTCTCCTGGGCGATATCCTCCGCCAGTTCCAGATGACAAGCCCCTGGTCGCTCCTCCTCCGCCAGCCGGAACGCCTCCCGCACCAACACCGCCAACTTATCCGCCGATGGAATGGAGGCGGCCATCTTGGTTATGGGGGCCATGGTCTGTACCACATCGATAATTTGAAACTGCCCCTGCTTGCTCTTTTTGATGGGTTTTTGACCAGTAATGGCCAGCATGGGCATTCCTCCCAACTGGGCATAGGCAATGCCGGTCACCAGGTTGGTGGCTCCCGGTCCCAGGGTGGAGAGGGCAACCGATGTGCGCCCTGTCAAGCGTCCCACCGTCGCGGCCATAATGGCTGCGGCCTGCTCGTGACGGGTGAGAACCAGTTGAATGGAAGAGGTACGCAACGATTCCAGAAAATCCAGATTTTCCTCACCAGGTATGCCAAAAACATGGGTGACGCCTTCGTTCTCCAGGCAGCGTACCAGTAAATCCGAAGCCTTCATGGGTTGGGAATGACTTTTCATGCTATCCTTATCTCCATTGATTACCAGTAGCGACCACCCGCCGCAAAGAGAACCACCAACGTTCCCAAAATTAAATTGGTCAACATGATCCGGCGAATCCGCAACATGTAGAGGCCTGCCTCCGGGAAAAGTTCCTCCTTCACCATGTAACGCAACCGCTGGTAGGGTTTGAAGTAGACATAAAGAAACAAACCAATCATCCACCAACCTACCACTTGCATCACCCAAATGGCAGGGCCGATGGCTGCAAGACCGCCAAACCCCACGAAAATCATGGTATAGCCGGAAAGGGGCAATCCCACCACCGCTACCCAGACCAAGGGGAGAAAACGACCCAATACCCCATGCCATAGCAGAACACGAGGCTTCAGATCCAAAAATTCGGAAGAAGGTCGCAACACCACATGGGCAAACGCCATTCCCCCCACCCACAGGATGGCGAGAAAAATGTGTACAATGAGCGCGAGAGACATGGACATGGAAGTCTGTTGGACATAAAAAAGGTGGGCGAAAACCTCTTAAGCCTGCCTAAAGCGGGCGACCGGAGGTTAGATTAAGCAATTTTTCCCCCATAATGCAAAGAGACATTGCAGCTTGCGCCATTATAGATTAAGGATAACCTGTTCATTATGAAAATCGCAGCACAAAATCAGCCTGTTTGGCCGACTATTCTTAGATGGGAGATGTGAGCATGCAGTCCTTGACCATCCTGGACAAGATGAAATTTTTTGAAGGTCTCACCGAAGAGGAAAAATCCGCCCTTTCCACCATCCATCTGCGGGTGTTCAAGTATGACGCAGGAACGGTGATCATCAAGGCAGATGGGGATGACCACAATCTTTATATCATCATCAAGGGCACCGCCACCGTCATGGGAACCGATAAGGATCCTCTGGCCATCCTGAAACCCGGTGAAGTGTTCGGAGAAATCGCCTTTCTGGTGCCGCGCCCCCGTTCTGCTTCCGTGGTGGCCAATACCGAGGTCATCGCCATGCGGGTGGATCGGGAGGGATTCAAAACCCTGAGCACCTCCCTGCGGGAAAAATTAAAGGACAAACTCATTCGCATCATTGTGGATCGACTGACCACACACAAAAAACCGGAAGACCTCTCCCTTTCCAACTCTTTCGACTGGACACATTAACGGGGGACGGCAGTGTTTGACTACCATATCGTCGAACACGTGATTGAATTGTGGGGACGTGACCAGCAAAGTGCCGGTCTCCACCTCAATTTCAACCTGGTGAAAAATATTATGGAAACCGTCTTTCTCACCGGTCTCAAACGTGAGGAAGATCGGGCGGTGCAAGTCAGTGTCTCCCTGGCTCCCCCCTCTTTTTTCCCCAACGAAGCGCGGGTGGGGGAAAATGTGGTCCTCTCCTTCGATAAACGCCTGCCCTTCACCGTGGATGCCCTGGTCAAACTGGCACCCGCCTTCGATCCGGTGACCACCGGTATCGCTGTTTGCCCCTCAGAGGATGACCCCTCCCAACTGGATATCTGGGGAGCCGTCTTTTCCACCCGGCGGGGACGCAGCCGTTTTGATGCTTTGCCCTTTACCGTCACCCCTCCCGATATATTGACCATCTCCTCCAGCAAGACCGGTTCGCTCTCCATCTTTCGGGGAGAAAACATTATCGCTCGTTTCAACGCCGGTAAGTTTACCGAACCCACCCCTACCCCCTTCACCTCCAGCCTTATGGGTTGGAATTTGCTCAAGGTGGTGCGGGGTCATCGGGGATTCAAACACTACGGTGCCCGCTACTGGAACGTCTATCGGGATGTGATCGACCGTTTGTTGGTGGAATCGGCCAAACTCAACCATGGGGGAACCATCGTCTGGCTGCCCGAAGAGGAACTCTCGGCCTCCAGCAGTTGGATTCTGCCCAAATATGTGGTCCATAACGGACCAGAAGGGGCCTCCCTGCTGGACCACCTGTGCGCCCTGGATCAAAAACGGGAAGATCGCTTAAGCCGTATGGAAGGAGAGGGCAACGAAACCGTCCCCCAATCCCGCGCCGTGGAAGAGGGGATCCTGGAATGCAAACGCCACATTGTGGAGCATGTGGAGCTGCTGGCCAACCTCACCTCCGTGGATGGGGCATTGATTCTTACTGACAAATTGCAACCCCTCTCTTTCAGCTCCATCCTCATCGCCCCCCTGTGGTATGGGGAGACCATCTACGGTCCCAACGATGAAGCCCACAACATGGGGCAGGTCAACCTTACCCGCTATGGCACCCGTCACAATTCGGCGGTCAACTTTGTGGGTTATTGTCCCGGCAGCGTCACCTTCGTCATCTCCCAGGACGGTCCCATTGCCGGACTCACCCGCAAGGATGAAGAGACCGTCTATTGGTGGCCGGATTGTTTGAGCCGCCTGTGGGCCAGTTGAGTCATCTATTCACCACCCTCTGATAGACTTCCACATACCCTTTGGCCATTTGCCTGGCACTCAAACGATTGCTGACAATAGCGTGTAAATTTTGTGATAGAGCTTGGGCCAGTTCAGGATTCTGGGCAATCTGTTCCACCCTGTCTGCCAGAGCAGCAGCGTCCCCCACCGCAAAAAGCAGGGCATCCCGCTCATCCACCAATAGATCAGTAAAGGGGCGAATGCGGGAGAGGATGGCAGGACGTTTCAAGAGACCACACTCCAACAGGGTATAGGGCATTCCCTCACTGCGGGAGGCCATGATTACGCCCATGCTGTTCTTCATCACCGCCACTGTGGTCGCCCGTTCCAGTCCAAATAAAAAATGGACCCTCTCTCCCAGACCCTCCTGCCTTATGGTGGCCAGTAGTTCACCATAATAATCCACATCCGGTTGATCCACCGGTTCCATGGCAACCAGCATCAGGTGGAGGTGGGGGATGCGATTTTTTAATAATTGCCAGGCTTGCACCACTACATGTGGAGACTTGTTGCTGTCGATATCTCCCACCATGACAAAGTAGGGGTGGGGTAAAGGGGGATGTGGGGGAATAGGGGTGGGCAGATAGGCGGCGGAAAGGCCGTTCATAACCACCGTGGGTTTGGCCAGCATGGGCAGTTTTTCTGCCAACCCATCCGCCACCTGGGGGGCTACCGCCGTGAGGGCCGTGGCATCTTCCAGAATCTTCCTAAGCTGCCCCGCCAACTCCGGCTTGTGCAGAGGAAACTTGAGAAAATCACTGCCCACCCCGGTAACCACATAAGGGGGGCCGCCCAGCTTGGCCAACAAACGAAAATAAAAATGATACCTCTGTAGGGTGAAGATGTGCACCACATCCACCCCATATTTGCGACAATAAACATAAAGGGATGCCAGGGTTTGGGGAATTTCCCAAGCTGCTGCCAGCCAGCCCCGCCAAGGTTGATTCACATCCCATGGCAGGCGCAGTCGTTTGCGAAGGAGGGTGACATTACCCACCTCTTCCTGCTGCCAGCGATTGACCTGCCAGGGGGAGGGGACAAACAGAGTCACCTTGTATTCATGGCCCAACTCACCTATCAGGTTGACCAGTTGGGTATCCACCCCACCTTTGATTTCCGGGTAATGGGATCGGAAAACAAATAAAATATGCATGGACGGTGGTTATCCTTTCACCCGTTGGGCGGCCAGTTCTCCTAAGGTGGCCAGACGGATATGGGGGCCGTAATCGTCCAGGCTCCAGCGATGAAATTGCACCAAGGCCGTCAAATGGGAGGAAAACATGGCCTTGGGATGGCCAATGATCGCCACATGACAATCGGTCTCTTTCCAGTCTGTTCCCTGGAGAAAGTGTTGCAATACCTTCCTCATCACCCAAGGATCCTCCCCCATGGCCAAATGGGCAAAGGTACGGTTGATGCGACTGTGAAAATGCCAATAGGCCCGTTTCCAGGCCGGTACAGTGGCATCCACCGCCTGCAATGGCCACGCCTCTCCGCGCTGACGGGAGGGATGCTGCAAGAATATCGCCATGGCCTCCCGCCAGGCACCCCTCCACCCCAACCTTCTGGCCTGCCAGGGGGTGAAGGTGGCAGCGGCAATGGGAACCTCAAACATGGGACCCATGACCCAGCCAGGGTGGGTGGGTTCCTGGCTGAAATCAACCCCTGCCTGTCGGTAACCGGGAATGATGGAAGAATCCACCTGCAAACCATGGTCAGACAGGATGGACAAGAGTAGCTCTCGCCTGGGGTCCAGGCGATACCCTCCTGCCCGGAAGGCTGTGCACCGATAATGGGCCTTCACTGGACGCAATAACGCCTGCAAATAGTCCACCCCTTGTTGCACCAGGGCATGAATGTGTCGTGCGCACTCTTTTTCATCCGTTGCCATAGTGGCCAGGGCATAGGCGTTGGCAGGAAAATGAAAGCCCTTTCCCTGTCTTTCCGCCACCAGCCAATGGGGATGCAGGTGAAGTTGCACATCGTGCCCGGTGGCCACTGCTTGTTGCAGTTGCCCTTCGGCAAGTTCCACAAAATCATGCTCTCCCCATTGACGAAAACGCCACAGGCAGGCCACATCGGCAAACAGGGTGAGGGGAATTTGCCATTGTTCACATTGTTCCAGCAAGTCGGCGGTGGGTTCCAGCAACGCCTGTTGGGGGGATAAGTGGTTGCACCCCATGAAGAGTTCATAATCGGCGGTATAGTAGAGGGTGATCATTGGGGATGACACAAGGTGTTCAAATGTTGGTTGGTCTTGGGAAAACGAGACAGGCCATCCAGGTTGTCCAGGGCGGTTTGGGCAAGGGCGCAGCGGTTACCAGGTGCATCGCCCAAATACTGCTGGATATAAACAAGACTTTCCTCTCCACGACCGGTGGCCTCCAGGGAAACGGCCAGCATGAATCGGGCTTCGATACTTTCCTTTAATTGGGCATCCGGCCAGCGTTGCAGCAGTGCTCCCAGATAATAAACCGCCTCCTGATATTGGCGGTTGAGGAGAAAAGCCATGGCGGTGGTGGCCAATAATTTGGGTGTGGTCTTGGCCAGGGAGGGGATTACCTCGTAGTGAGACCAAGCAGCTTGTGGTTGGTTGAAAGCCGCCAGTAAATTGGCCAATTCCAGAGCTACCAGGGGATGATGGGGTTCCATCCGGCGCGCCTCCTCAAACAGGGGCAACGCCCGTTCTGGCTGGTTATGCTCCAGATAGTGTTTACCCAACAAAATACGGGGATAATAACTCTCCCGGCTAATGGGGTTACCGATGGCATGCTGCCACAAGGTTTCACTGTTTTGCCAGATCAAACTTTGCTGGTTGCTTAGCCAGGCCAGGAAGGGCAGTGAAATGATGGCCAGGACAGTCCAGGGACGAGAGAGGGTGCCCACCAGGTAGGCCAACCCCAAAAACAATCCCATATGGGGCAGATAACTCCAGCGATCCGCCCGACAAATGGCCTCTCCCCCTGCAAACAGGCCGGAGAGGGGCAACAAGGCCATCATAAACCACCACCAGCTCATGAACAACCAGGGCCATCTTTGTCGATACCAAACCACCCCACCACACATCACTCCAAGAAACAGAAGCCACCCCACCTGCCATTGATGAACAAAAGGGTGATAAGGGGTCAACCCCAAGGGGAGAATGGTATCTTCGATAAACCCCCCATAATAGGCCACCATATTGGCCAAACGCTCCTGAAGTGGCAGGCTCTCCATGGCGGTCAGGCGACCGTGGTTGTCAAAACTGAAGAGGGTCAATACGGCAAAACAAAGGGAGATGGCAAAAAATCCCCATTTTTCCCCCACCAGTTTGGCAAACGGGAGATGACGTTGCAAAGGCCAGCCATCCAGCAATAACAGGAGCACCGGCAAGGTCACCCATTGGGGCTTGAAGAGCATGCTCAATAGATAAAACAGTAATGCCAGGGAGAGCCAAGGGGAGGGAGCACCTTTTTGTACGTGGGAGAGATATCCATGAAGAGCCAACAGACCAAACAAGGCCGCGCCGATCTCCTTCTGCTCGGAAATCCACACCACCGCCTCCACCCGCAAAGGATGCAGGGAAAACCAAAGAGCCGCCAGCAGAGAGACCCATAAGCGATCCGTCAGACGGCGAGCCAAGGCGAAAAACAACAGGGTGTTGATGACATGCCCCACCAAACCCACCCAATGGAAGGAGCCAGCCTCCATGCCCAGCCACTCCACCTGGGCCATAAAGGCCAGGTAGGAAAGAGGCATGGGATAAGGGTGTGCCAGTTGCCACACCGAAAGGGAACCAGACCAGCTCAATCCTTGCTGCACCAGGGCGTTATTGGTGATATAAAAGGGGTCGTCCCAGTTGATGAAATGAAACCCACCCACCTGGTGGTAGGGCCACAAGGAGAGAAGGATCAACACCACCATCCATCCCCAGGGGTGGTGCCATCGGGAATCTGTTTTCCCCCTGCTCATGCGCCATCCTTCAGTCTGCATCCGGTATTTTTGCTGTGAGACCACCGGGTGCAAGGTAGATAACTTTCTTCCATGGGTCAAGAGGATGGGCCGAATCCTTTGGGGAAAGCAATTATTATGACTTGACGCAATGGTGACAACCTTCGACAATTTCCTTACCGGGTGGCGGAACGTTTTTTATGTCAGACAAAGGAGCCGCGCTTGTCCTATCGTCCTCTTTTTTATTCTTTGGTGGTTGCCGGTTTGTTGGCCGGGGGCTACTTCTATTACACGGGTGAAAAATCACCTGCCACGGTCAGCAGCAAAAAATCGGGTAAAAAATCCGGTCCTGCTGCGGTGACCACTTTGCGCCTTGCCGAGGGTGCCTTGATGGAGGTAGTGGAAGCGGTGGGGGTGTTGGAAGCCGATACCACCGTCACCTTGAAATCCAGGGTGGATGGTCAGGTGGACAAGGTTTGGTTTCGTGAGGGGCAGGTGGTCAAACAGGGAGAGACCCTGTTCACCCTGGACAGTCGCAGTTTTGATGCCCAACTCCGCCAGGCCCATGCCAATCTGGAACGGGACACTGCCCTGTTGGCCAAGGCCCAGCAGGATTTAAACCGCTCCCGTGAACTGGAACGCAAAGATTTGGCCACCCGTGAAAAGATGGACAATCTGCGGGCGGAAGTGGCCTCTCTCAACGCCACTGTGGCAGCAGACCGTGCCCAGGAAGAGCATGCCCGACTCATGTTGAGTTATGCCACCATCACCTCACCCCTGGAAGGGATGACCGGGGCGATTCTGGCCCAGCCTGGCAACACGGTGCGTCAGAATGACACCCCGTTGGTGGTCATCAACCGTGTTCAACCGGTACAGGTGCGATTTGCCATCCCGGAAAAATGGTTGCCCAGGGTGCAACAGCGGATCAAAGAGGGTGGCTTGACGGTACAGGCTACTTGGAGTGGGGAGAAAACCCTCACTGAAGCGGGTAAGGTGATCTTTGTCAACAATGCGGTGGATGTGGCAACTGGCACCCTCACCCTCAAGGCGGCCCTGCCCAACCAGGATATGCGCTTGCTGCCCGGTCAGTTTGTGCGGGTGACCCTGGCTTTGGGTGAGATCAAGGGTATTCTGGTTCCCTCCAAGGTGGTGCAGTTTGGTCAGAAGGGGAGTTATGTTTACCGTCTGAAAGGGGATGGGGAGGCAGAGAAGATTACTGTGGAAGTGGTGTCGGAAAACGAAGGCAAGATGATCATTCGTGGAAATTTGCAACCGGGTGATGAAGTGGTTCTGGAAGGACATTTGCGAGTCAACGCCGGGGATAAGGTCAATCGCAGCGATGACGCCAACCACAAATGGAAACATCCATGAACCTGCCCGCTCTGTGTATCCATCGTCCGGTGATGACCACCCTGCTTATGCTAGGGGTGGTCTTTTTTGGCATCATGGCCTATCTGGCCATGCCTGTAAGCGAACTTCCTTCGGTAGACTATCCCACCATCACGGTGACTGCCAACCTGGCAGGAGCCAGCCCGGAAACCATGGCCGCCGCCGTGGCCACCCCGTTGGAAGGACAGTTCGCCACCATTGCCGGTCTGGAGTCCATGAACTCCACCAGTGCCTTGGGCATCACCCAGATCACCCTCACCTTTGCCCTGGAACGAGACATTGATGCCGCCGCCCAGGATGTGCAGTCGGCCATCTCCGTTGCCCAGCGCAAACTGCCTTC
Organism: Magnetococcales bacterium; assembly: GCA_015233935.1. Taxonomy (GTDB): domain Bacteria; phylum Pseudomonadota; class Magnetococcia; order Magnetococcales; family JADFXB01; genus JADFXB01. The sequence goes on from JADFXB010000018.1 coordinate 23,941, forward strand.
GGAAATGACCACGCCCCCCTCTTTTCGCAAGTCCAATCCTGCCGACTCCCCGATTCTCTATCTGGCCCTTTTTTCCGACAGCCTGCCCCTCTCCAAGGTCAATGAATATGCGGAAACCTATCTGGCCCAGCGTATTTCCATGATAACCGGTGTGGCCCAGGTGTTGATCTATGGTTCGCAAAAATATGCGGTGCGGGTACAGGCGGATCCAGACCTGTTGACCGCCAAAGGATTGAGTATTTTGGATTTGCAAAAGGCCATTCAGCGGGAACACAGCAATCGTCCCACCGGCAGTCTGGACGGCATCAGTCGTACCCATGGTATATTAACCAATGGTCAACTGGAGGATGCTGCTGGCTTTCGCTCCCTGGTGGTGACCTATCGCAACGGTGCCCCGGTGCGCTTGCAGGATGTGGCAACGGTTTTGGACAGCGTAGAAAATACCCGGGTGGCCAACTGGTTTAATGGCAAACGGGGCATTGTTCTGGCGGTGCAACGGCAACCGGGGGCCAACTCCATTGCCACGGTGGAGGGCATCTTTAAAATATTACCCTCTTTCCGAGAGACCCTGCCTGCCGCCATCTCCATGGATTTGCTTTATGATCGGACCATCTCCATTCGCGCCGCCATCCATGAGGTCAATTTTACCTTGATCCTCTCCGGGTTGTTGGTGGTGATGGTCATCTATCTTTTTCTTGGCAACCTGCCCGCCACCTTGATTCCCGGTTTGGCCATTCCCATTTCCGTTGTGGGCACCTTCGGGTTTATGTGGCTGTTGGGATTTGGTATCGATAATCTCTCCCTGTTGGCCCTTACCCTGTCGGTAGGATTTGTGGTGGACGATGCCATCGTCATGCTGGAAAACATTGTGCGTCACATGGAAAAGGGCAAAAGTGGCTGGCAGGCCGCTTTGGATGGCTCCAAAGAGATTGGTTTCACCATTCTTTCCATGACCCTCTCCCTGGCTGCCGTCTTCATCCCCATTTTATTCATGCATGGCATTATGGGACGCCTGCTCAATGAGTTCGCCGTCACCATTTGTATCGCCATTTTAATGTCCGGCTTTGTCTCCCTCACCTTGACCCCTCTGATGTGCAGTCGTTTGAGCCATGTTCAGCATGGGAAAGGCGTGATGGTGCGATTGTCGGATAAAATGTTCCAGACCATGTTGCGGGGCTACGAATGGTCCCTCAAAGGGTGTCTCAATCATAAAAAACTGGTCTTGGTGGTCTTCCTTCTCACCTTTTGGGGAAGTTATGAACTCTTTGTCCATGCTTCCAAAGGATTCATTCCCACCAGCGACTCTGGCCAGCTCATTGGTATTACCGAAGGGAGTCAGGATATCTCCTTTGCTGCCATGTCCCAAAATCAGCGGATGGTGACCCATATCATTGCTGAGAATCCCGACGTGGCCGCCTTCATGTCGGCGGTGGGAACCGGTGGTTCCCGCATTTCCGGCAATACGGGGCGTATTTTTATGCGCATCAAGCCCAGGGAGGAGAGAAAAGTTAAAGAAATCGATGCCTTGATCCAATCCTTGCGCCAACAAGTGGCTGTGATACCAGGGATTAAGGTCTATTTTCACAATCCTCCTGCCATTCGCATCGGTGGCATCTCCACTTCTTCTCAATATCAATATTCCCTGCAATCCACCGATCTGGAAGAACTGAATCAATGGACCGAACGGTATGTGGATGCCTTTAAAACCTTGCAAGGTTTCCAGGATGTAACCAGTACCCTCAACATCAACAATCCCACCATGGTGGTTGCCATCGACCGGGACAAGGCGGCCAGCTTGGGGATCCCGGTGAGTAGAATTGAAGAAACGCTGGGTTATGCTTTTGGTACCCGCCAGGTGGCCACCATTTATGCCACCGCCAGCCAGTATGCGGTGATTTTGGAAATATTGCCGAAGATGCAGCGGGAGCCGGAGGATATCTCTCGCATTCATATTTCAGCGGAAAACGGCACTTTGGTTCCTTTGTCTACTTTGGTGTCGGTCAATCGTAAATTGCGTGCCATGACGGTCAGTCATCAGGGGCAGATTCCAGCGGCCACCGTTTCGTTTAACTTGGCCCCTGGCTACTCCCTAAGCCATGCCACCGAACAAATTTATCAGGCCATGGACAAGTTGAACCCGCCCGCCTCCCTTTCCGGCAGTATGCAGGGTGAGGCGCAAGCCTATGAAGGGGCTTTGCAGGGTATGGGCTTGTTACTCTTATTGGCCATTGTTGTGGTGTATATCGTCTTGGGTATCTTGTACGAAAGCTATCGTCATCCGGTGACCATTTTGTCTGGCTTGCCTTCTGCTGCGGTGGGGGCGATTGCCACCTTGATGGTGTTTGACAGTGAGATTAATCTCTTCTCCTTTGTGGGGATTATCTTGTTGGTGGGCATTGTGAAGAAAAACGCCATCATGATGATCGACTTTGCCTTGGAGGTGCAGAGGGGAGAGGGGCTTGCACCTCAGCAGGCCATTTTCAATGCCAGTTTGATTCGTTTTCGTCCCATCATGATGACCACCATGGCCGCCTTGTTGGGTGCCCTGCCCATTGCGGTGGGAACCGGCATGGGGGCGGAGGCGCGGCAGCCGTTAGGATTGGCGGTGGTGGGTGGGTTGGTATTTTCCCAAATATTGACCCTCTATCTGACCCCGGTCATCTATGTCTATATGGAAACGCTTTTTGCCAAAGGAAAGCTGGAGGAGGGGGGCGAGAAGTGATACCCTTTTCCCATTATCAATCTTTTTGTGAACGAGGATGACTCGATGAAAGCTGTAAACGTATTGGCGGGATTGGCCATGGTGGTATTGTTGGCGGGTTGCGGGACCAAGGTGCCCCCGGCGGTGGATCCCATTCTGAATGTCTACGACAACTACAACCGGCCCATTCCTGGTGTTTACGTCCTCATTCAGGATCCAGATCTCAAGCGGTTGAATCGGGAGGTGAAGACCTCTTCCATGGCTTGTTCCAGCCAGAATAATTTGGATGTGGGAACGCCTCTTTCCCATTCATTGTCCCGCACCATGGACAATGTGTTTGCCACCTTGTTGCATCAGGAGGTTCCCCCCACCACTGAGGAGTTGAGCCGTCTCAATGCCACGGGTGTGATTCGCTTGAAGTTGCAGGATTTCCAGACCAAGTTGGAATTTTCTTCCATGTTGATCAAGGAGAAGGCAACGGCCACGGTTTCGATTACGCTTGGGGCGTCGGTGACCGATTCCAAGGGAAATTCACGGGATTATTCCGGTGGTGGATCCCGCGTTGTGACGGGCGAAGATGGCGGCAGCACCTGTGAAATAGGTGCATTGGCCATGACCAGTGCCATTCAACAAACCATGCGGGATGCTTTAGAGCGGCTGGCCGGTCAACTGGCCAACGCCCCCGAACTCCGCCCCGGCCCGGTAGTCAAATAAAAACCATTGCAGGGGTCCAGGGGATCGGCACGATCCCCTGGCAGGAGTTTGAGGACAGCGTCCTCAAGGTTTTCTCAATCCCGCCAAAGTTTATTGAAAAATATGCTCAATTTTTTCCGCGCCGAGAATCCGCAAGCTCCATCTTTTCAGGGTATCCAGGTCGGCTTCGGAAAGTTTGGGAGTTACCCAGTCGGGAACGGAGCCGAAGCGTTCTTGCAGGAGTCCTTGTAGAATTTCGATCATGCCTTTTTGTTCGCCGCGCTTCTCGCCACGTTGCTCTCCAATCAGAATGCCTTCCATAAGTCCTTTTTCCATCCCTTTTTCCATCCCTTTTTCCATCCCTTTTTCCATCCCAAATCGCTCCACGCTTGTGATGTAACGCATTTTTTGCATCTCCTCAAAGTTGGAGAGTTCTTGCCATAATCTTTGCTCGGATTCTTTGGGCAGGCTGAGTACCCAGTCAATAAACCGAAACAGGTCGATGATCTGTTGGCGGGTAAAGCCACGGTTGTAAAGGCTGCGAAGGATACGCAGTTTTGCCAGAAAGCGTTCTTCTGGCTGGTTTTTGGTTTGTTTGGCAGAGAGATGTGCCAGGGTGACGATGGCAAACGGGTTGTCTGAGTGTTCCAGGTTTGCCAAATCATCCAAATAATCCAGTAATTTGATGGAATTGAATTCATAAATAATTTTTGATCCGTATAGCTCTTGCCGATATTCTGAAACCCGCCAGTTTGTATCCTCATCCGCTAAAATGGCCAAGCCGATAACTGGTTTGCGGTAAAGATCAAAGATGCGGTACTGGCTAATGTACATGCGTTCTGAAAAAATGGGATCTCGGTTGCCTTGGATTTCCACATGGATCAGCACCCAAAGTTCATCGCCGTTTAGCAGCCAAACCTTGACCAGGAGATCGACACGGCGATTTTTGGTTTTGGCCTGTTTGGTAACCCGGTTCAGCTCTTTGTCCAAAAATTCGATGGGGTGTTGCCAGTCGATGTTATTATGGAGTTCAGGGAGGAAAAATGCCATAAAATCTTTAAAGCGGGAGCGGGCAATTTCTTTCCAGGGAGAGTCGTACTCGGTGGGTTGGTTTTGGTCGGTTTGCTCTGCCATAAGGCTCCTCCTGGAGTAACCATAATTAAACCTGGAAGGTCAATCCCTCATAAGCAAGGTGCAGTTTGGGAGAATCGGGGGGAAACTGGTAGCGGGCTACGGTTTCCTGGAAGAGTTGTTCCAGGAGGTCGTCGCTGCGGGTGGGTTCGTGGTGGGTTAGGAACAAATTTTTGACTTGGGCCTCTTTGGCCACCAGGATGGAGCTGTCCAGGGTGCCGTGACCCCAGCCTTTTTTGCTGGGATATTCTTTTTCCGTGTAGGCGGAGTCCATGATCAGGGCGTCCATCCCACGGATAAAGTCGATCATGTTGGCCCGTTGTTGGACGATGAGCTGTTCATATTCATCAAAGCCGTCATCGGTGGGATCGTAAATATTATAGGGCCATTCGTGGTCACCGCTGAAAAAGACAGATTTGCCCTCCTCCTCCAGTTTATAACCAAAATTGAGCACCGGGTGGTTCATGAGCATGTTGGTGATTTTGGTGGTACCTACCTGGACGCACTCCCCTTCTCGCAAGGTGTGGTAGCGGATTTCTGCTTTGAGTTCCACCTCCCGCACGGGAAAATAGCAATATTCCATTTGTCGGGAGAGAATATCCCGAATATCCCGCAAATTAATGGGATCGAAGGCTCCGTAGATATCCACCCGGCAGCCGGGGATAAAGAGGGGGATGAAAAAGGGTAAGCCCTGGATGTGGTCCCAATGGGTGTGGGTGATGAAAATGTGACAGCGAACGGGCAATTTGCCCAGCAGGGTTTGGGCAAGGGGGAAGATGCCGGTTCCCCCATCCAGAATGATCAAATCATCCTGACTGTTGCGCACCTCGATGCAGGTGGTATTGCCTCCGTAACGAACCGATTTGGGGCCAGGAAAGGGGATGGAGCCGCGCACACCCCAAAAGCGAATCATCATGGCCATAGCCCCCGATTATCAAGAAAGTTGCAAAAAGGATCTTGCTTTGGCCATCTCCTGGGAAAAATCTCCCAAAGACAGTGTCAAAGATTGTAAATTATGGCCAAAGCGTTGGGCAATGGCAGCAGGGAGTTCTTCCACCACCGGATTGCCGGAATAGCCAAATTTGGCGTTTTTGGCAATCAGGTTGGCGGCAATGACGCAATCCAGCAATAAAAGATCGGGCGGATTGGCATTGTGGTGTTCCCGGATGGTCAGGACCAGGTCCGGTGAAAGTTGCCATTTTTCCGCCAACATGGCCCCAATATTGCAGTGGTTGATTGGAAAGTCCGCCTGCATGAGGGATTGTTCCGCCAAGTGGAGAGACTGATTATTGGCCAAGGCAAATTCCAAGGCATGGCGATGTTCCATGGGCATGAACTGGGTTAAGACCACTTTGCCGAAATCATGCAGCAGCCCAGCCACGAAATAATCGTTGGAATCAACCTCTGCCACCCCCCGCATACGGCAGAGCAATTTACTGATGGTGGCAGTGCCCAGGGAGTGGAGAAGAAAGCGGTTCATATGCAAACCCGACTGGGTTTGTTGGGGCAATACCCCCAAAGTGGCAATACTGACCGCCAAATTTTTGATGGTGTTAATGCCAAGCAGGACCACCGCATGGTTGATGGAGGTGACCTTTTTGGAAAGACCGAAGTAGGCGGAATTGACCAGCTTAAGAAGTTTCATGGTCATGACCGGGTCATGATCGATAATCCCGACAATTTCCTTGGGTGCGCAATTGATATCCGAGGTCAATTTCAGGATACGATGAACGCTTTTGGGAAAAGCGGGCATGCGCTCCACCATGTGCACCAGCCGACTGTGATTGCCAGTCATGGTGGGGGCCTCAGTAGGAGTAGGGGTGTTGGGAGGTTCGATGGTGTCCATGCGTCCCTATTTTACCGGTTTTACTCTAGGATACAATGATTCCCTGCAGCGTAGAGGGAATTGGGCAGCAAATAGCTGAAAGGATCAAGCTGGCGATGACTTCCCTGGACAGTCCCAACATGGACCATCAAGGCAACGGGGCCACCATGGTCGGTGAGAACCTACCGGAATGGCAAACCCGCCTGGCCACCGTCTTTAATGAGACCTTCCCGCCCTGTGCCGAGTCGGCGGTAGTGTTGCACCGCTTGCTTGGTGTGGCAAGGGATGTTCAAGCCCTTTATGACGGTCAATGGGATTCCCATGAAGCTTGTGGGGTGGGCTACCACACCCTGGATCATGCCATCGAGGTGACCCTGGCCACCGCCAGAATTCTTTCCGGCTGGAACAAAACCCATGAAACGGGCGAGGATATCACCCAGGAAGCCTTTCTGGCTGGTTCGGTTGCCGCCCTTTTCCATGATGCAGGATATTTAAAAGACAAGGGCGATTTGACTGGGACGGGAGGCAAACATGCCTTTATCCATGTCAAACGGGGTATTGCCATGGCCAGGGATTATCTGACCCGTTTGGGTTGGCCCCCAAAAATGGTGGAATTAACCTGTCAGGTGATCAGTGTTACTGAATTTACCCAACCTGTTGTCTTGGAAGGAATGCTTGCCCAGGCTCCGGGAAAAATTCTCGCTTGTGCCTTGGGAACCGGTGATCTGGTAGCCCAAATGGCCGATGCCCACTACATGGATCGTCTGCTCAACCTGTACGAAGAATTTTCCGAAGCTTATGATTTTGAAGGTCGGGATGAACTGCGTGCAAGGGGGATGACAGTTTTTGGCTCTGCCGAAGAGTTACGCAATGGCACCATGATCTTTTTTGAACGTTTCGTGGTGCCCCGTCTGGAAAAACTGGGAGGCATGTACCACTACCTGTCGGCCTATTTTGGCGGTGTACGCAATCCCTACATGGAAAGTATTGCTGCCAATCTCTATTGCAGCACGGTGATGGAATTGCGTCCCTGGCATCCCATTGGTGAATTGCTGGTGGATATGGGCATGGTCTCTTCCAATGCCCTCAATCGTGCTTTGGAGCGGCAAAAAACCTTGGGACGCAAATCGGCACCCCGCAAACGGGAAGATGGCTTGGGTGAGTTGGTTCGTTGGATCAACCATCAGTCGGGGCGTAATTGTTTGGGGGACGTGCTCATCAGTATGGGTGAGTTGCACGCCAACGATCTGCGCCACGCCCTGGAAGAGCAAATGTTTCCAAGCGACAGCCTGCCCTTGTTCAAACCCCAGGATTTCCCGGCCCTCATGCGGGTGGCCATGTTGTTGTCCAGCTTGCGTCACATTCCCCACGTATTCAACCAGGTGTTGGCGGTGGTGACCGAGTTGTTGGATTGCGCCGCCGCCTCCCTTCTGCTTCTGGATGAAAGGGTAGGACGGTTGGTCATTGTGGTGGCCTCCGGTCCCAATGGAGAACTCTTGCGGGGACAGGATTTGCCTCAGGATATGGGCATCGCTGGTTGGGTCTTCAGCAACGGACGGGCTGCCAAGGTCAACGATGCCTATCAGGATGATCGTTTCTTCAAAGGTGTTGACTCCTCCTCCGGTTTTACCACCCAATCTTTGGCTGCTGTGCCGCTGTTGCTTGACAATACACCTATTGGTGTGTTGGAAATGCTGAACAAACATCAGGGAGGGTTCGACGAAAGGGATATCCACATTTTGCGTGCCGTTGCCCAAATGGTGGCAGGATCACTGGACGGGTTCCTCTGGATGATGGAAAATGGTATCTTTAGCCCCGGTGGGCAATCTGCCTGATTGCCGGTTGGCTTGGTCGCTTTTCTTTCCTCATGGAGGTTTTTCGCATGATCTTTTCCATCAGCGAGGCGTTCGCCCAAAGTGGCAGTTCCAGCACTGGGGCTGCGGTTGGCAACATTATCTTTATGTTTGTGCTGCTGGCCATTTTCTACTTTTTAATCCTCCGTCCCCAGAAAAAACAGGCCGATGCCCATAAGCAGATGATCGAAAACCTGCAACGGGATGACTCGGTGGTGACCAGTGGTGGTATTCTGGGGCGCGTCCATCGCATCGATGATGACATTGCTGTGGTGGATGTGGGTGAAGTGGAGGTCTCTCCCAAAGTCTTCAAGCCGGTGCGGGTGAAAATTCGTAAATCCACCATCACCGCTGTCACCGTCAAGGCTGGTTTGCCGGTGGAATCCTCCGAAGCCTCAAAATGATGAATTGAAGGGCCGCTTTGCCATGCGTCATGTCCCCTTATGGAAATTGTTAGGTGTCCTCCTGCTGGTGGTTCCCTCCATCTTCTATGCCATGCCCACCTTTGTGGGAGGCATGCCCGACTGGTGGCCCAAGTGGCTTCCCAATCAGCAAATCCATCGCGGGTTGGACTTGCAGGGAGGGCTGCATCTGCTTCTCCATGTGGAAACCGACAAGGCGGTGGAGCAAGCGGCTGAAAACCTGGTGGATCAGATACGGGGAACCCTGCGTGATAAACGTTTGCGCCACAAAGGGGTGGAACGCCAGGGGTTGGATACGGTGGTTCTTCACTTTGAAATGGCCGACGTTGCCAAAATACGGGAAGCCCTCTCCCAGGAAATCTCCCGCTATAATCTGCGAGAAGAGGGGGAAACCTTCTATTTTACCCTGCCCAAGGTGGAGCAGGATGATTTGCGTCAGTTTGCCGTGGAGCAATCCATGCAGACCATTCGCTCCCGTATCGACCAGTTCGGGGTAGCTGAACCCACCATTCAACGGCAGGGGGCCGACCGCATCCTGCTGCAAATGCCTGGTCTGCAAGACTTGAGCCGTGCCAAAAGCCTGATTGGACGCACCGCCCGTCTGGAATTTAAAATGCTGGATGAAAAAGGGGATTTGGCCTCGGCTCTGTCTGGCAAAATCCCCCCTGGCGATGTGCTTCTCTATGGTGACACGAAAGACAAAACCACCGGTCAGACCAGTCGCCACCCCTATCTGGTGAAAAAACGGACTGTTCTTTCCGGTGACCTATTGGTGGATGCCAGAGTCAATATCGATCAGCGGTTTAACGAACCCTATGTGCAGGTCACCTTCAATGCCCTGGGGGGACGCAAGTTTGCCGATTTAACCGGCGAACATGTGGGCGAGCGCATGGCCATTGTCCTGGATGGCAAGGTCTACTCGGCTCCCGTGATTCGTGAAAAAATCGACGGCGGACGCGCCCAGATTACCGGCAGCTTCACCCACGAGGAGGCCCGTGACCTGGCCATCGTGCTCCGTGCCGGTGCCCTGCCTGCCCCGGTCACCATCATGGAAGAGCGCACCGTGGGACCAACCCTGGGTAGCGACTCCATTGAAGCGGGTATCCTCTCCTGCCTCATCGGTTTTGGTTTTGTGGTCGCCTTCATGCTCTTCTACTACAAGGCCTTCGGCATTTTGGCCAATCTGGCGGTTTTGTTTAACCTGGTCATGCTGGTGGCCGCCATGGTGGCTTTGGAGGCCACCCTTACCGTGCCCGGTATCGCCGGGGTGGTGTTGACCATCGGTATGGCAGTGGATGCCAACGTTCTGATCAACGAACGTATCCGTGAGGAGTTGCGTTTGGGCCTCTCGCCCCTTGCCGCCATCGACAGGGGGTATGACAAAGCCTTTCTCACCATTTGGGACTCCAACTTGACCACCCTCTTTACCGGTATCATCCTCTATCAATTTGGGACCGGTTCGGTACGTGGATTTGCGGTGACCCTTTCCATCGGTATCATCATCTCCATGTTTACCTCAATCACTGTGACCCGCATGATGCTCATGTTATTCCTGGGCAATCGGCGCGTTCAACGATTGAGCATCTGATTCTTCCACTCCAAACTGGCGTGACCATGGAAATTATTCGTCACAATACTAAGATCGACTTTATCGGCGTCCGCAAATGGGCCTACCTGCTTTCGGGATTGATCATGGTTGCCTCCCTGATCTCTCTTTTCTGGCAGGGACTCAACTTCGGCATCGACTTCGCTGGCGGAACGGTGGTGCAGGTGCGCTTTTCCGGCCCTGCCCCGGTGGGGGATATTCGTGATGCCTTGGCCAAGATTGGCATGGGCAATGCCGTCATCCAGGAGTTTGGCGGGCCGGATGAAGTATTAATCCGGGTGGGGGATGATGCCAATGTCAAGGAGCAGTCCAAACTGGCCCAGGTGATTCTGGATACCATCCGTCCTACCGCCGGGGAAAAAGGCCAGGTGGAACTGCGACGGGTGGAATATGTGGGGCCACAGGTGGGGAAGGAGTTGACCGTCAACGGCATCCTGGCCGTCCTGTACTCCTGGATTGCCATCCTGGTCTATGTGGGATGGCGGTTTGAATTTCGTTATGCCTTGGGCGCGGTGCTTGCCCTGGTCCACGATGTCACTGTCACCATCGGCTTTTTCTCTCTCACCCAGAAAGAGTTTACCCTGGTGGTGGTGGCGGCGGTTCTCACCATTATTGGTTTTTCCATCAACGATACCATCGTTATCTTCGACCGTATCCGCGACGAACTCAAAAGCATGCGCAATGCCAATCTGGGAGAGGTGATCAATGAGGCGGTCAACCGTACCCTCTCCCGTACCATCATCACCTCCTTGACCGTGTTCCTGGTGTTGCTGGCCATGTACTTTTTTGGTGGCGAGGTGATCCACGATTTTTCCCTCGCCTTATTAATCGGCGTGGTCTCCGGCTCTTATTCCACCATCTATGTGGCTTCTGCCCTGGTCCTTACCCTGGATGGTTTGGGTAAAAAGAACACCTCTCAAAACAAGGGGGTGGATAACCCCGCAACCAAGGCAGTCACCCCATGAGCGACGATGATATCCATTTGCGGGAAAAACTGGTCCAACCCGGCCTCTCTCAGGAGGAAGACCGTATCCATAGTCAGGCCATGGACTATTTGAAAAAATCGGCAGGAAAAGGCACCTCCTGGCAAAAAGTCTGTGACGGGTTGAAAATTGCCGATGCCGAACTGAAAAAAATCATCCTGGATGATTTTGTCAAAATCACCATTGCTGAACGTCACTTCCAAGGCAGTGTGGGACTCAAGCAAATTTCCAAAGATTTGGCCATCCCCATGGATGTGTTGGTCAAGGCCAAGGAAGAAATGTTTGCCGAAGTGCAGGCCGTCTCCTTGCAAGCCTATCACCTCACCCGCAAGCCGGGTGAAACCAAACATTGATTCTATGGCCCCTGTGCTTCCAGGGGCAGATCCCAATAGGGTTTGGGACCAAATCGCTCCGCCAGAAAATCGATGAATACCCGCACCTTGGTGGACAGGTGGCGGTTATGGGCATAAATGGCGTGGATGGCCGGCTCCGGTATGCTGAAATCAGATAAGATGGTCTGCAAACGACCTGCCTGCAAATCTTCCCCCACCAAAAAGGTGGGGGCTGCCATGATGCCCAACCCCTGCAATGCAGCCAGTCGCAGCACATCCCCATTGTTGACCCGCAAGCGGCTCTGGACAGGAACCGTGACGGGTTTGCCCTCCTGAATAAACTTCCACTCGTTACGTTGGGAGTGATAGCTGTAGATCAAACAGTGGTGTTTGGACAGCTCTTCCAAGGTGGTGGGTTTCCCCTCCCGAGCCAGATAGGTGGGACTGGCACAGGCGACGATGCGACAAGGAGCCAGCCGCTTGGCAAATAGACCTGAATCTTCCAAACGGCCAATACGTACTGCCACATCCACCCCTTCATCCACCACATCCACAAAACGGTCGGTGAGGGAGAGTTCGATGGAAATTTCCGGGTAGAGGGTAAGAAAATCGCTGATGGCAGGTGACAGGTGGAGAATGCCAAAGGACATGGGGGCATTGATGCGCAAGGTGCCCCGTGGTTTGGCGTGCAGATTGGCCATGGCATCTTCTGTGGCGGCTACCTCCTCCAGGATACCCACGCACCGCTCATAATAGGCTTCCCCTTCGGGTGTGAGGCTTAACTGGCGGGTGGTTCGATGCAACAGCCGAACTCCCAAATGCTCCTCTAAATGGGTCAAATATTTGCTCACCGCCGCCCGCGACAGGTTTGAACGCTTGGCAGCCGCCGTCAGGCTGCCGCTATCCGCCACCCGCACAAAGGTTTCCATCAGGGCCAGACGGTCCATCACTCCAGTTCCTTTTCCAAAGTAGTCATGGAACATTCTCCCTATTGTTGATGCTGCGTGAACAATTATGTCATAAAAACAGGTATTGTCAAATCACTGGACCCATTGTATGCTCCTTTCACAAGGCAGTTCAAGCGGTCCCAGGAGGATGGCCATGTGGAAAAATACCGATGAAGGGTATGGAAGAATCGCCCGCTTGTTGCACTGGACTATGGCGGTATTGTTGTTGGGATTGTGTGGGCTGGGGTTTTATATCACCACCTTGACCTACTATCACCCCTGGTATCGTATCGCCCCCGATTGGCACCGCTCCTTGGGTATGCTGGCCTTTTTGTTGGTTTTTGTGCGGCTGGCCTGGCGGTTCTACTCACCGCCCCCTCCCTTGCAGGCAGGGCTTGCTCCCCTGGAAAAACTGGCGGCCCACGGGGTGCATCTTGCTTTGTATGGTTTAATGTTCGCCATGCCGGTGGCAGGCTATCTCCTCTCCACTGCTGACGGACGTGGGGTGGATATTTTTGGCTGGTTTACCATCCCAGCCTATTTTCCACCCTCCAAAGGGATGGAAACTGTGGCAGGAAAAATCCATCTCATCCTGGGTATTCTGCTGGTGGCTCTGGCTCTTCTACATGCTCTGGCCGCCCTGAAACATCACTTTATCAACCGGGACAACACCTTGAAACGCATGTTGACCGGTCCAACTTCGCACTAACCACCCTTTTAAGATATCGGGAGAATTACTTATGAAGTCGATCCGTAACCGTCTGTTTGCCGCTGCCCTGGCCACCTTGACCGTTGTTGCCGCACCTGCTTTGGCGGCGGAAAAATATCGCATCGATCCTGCCCACTCCTTTGTGCAATTTTCTATCCAGCACTTGGGATTCAGCCTTTTGCAGGGACGTTTCAACACCGTCTCCGGTGGTTTTACCTATGATGCGGACAAGCCGGAAAACTCCTCCATCAACGTGGAAGTGGCCACCACCAGCATCGACAGCAACCATGCGGAACGGGACAAGCATCTTCGCTCCAAAGATTTTCTGGATGTTGAGCAATTTCCCAAGGCCACCTTTGTCAGCAGCAAATTCAGTGAAAAGGACGGCAAAGGAACCCTGGAAGGTAATCTGACCCTGCATGGGGTGACCAAGGCGGTCTCCATCCCGGTCTCCTTCATTGGTGCAGGCAAAGATCCTTGGGGTGGTTATCGTCGTGGTTATGAAGGCAAACTGCGCATCAAACGGGCCGACTATGGCATCAGCCACAATTTGGGACCGGCAGCGGAAGAGATGGATTTGGGCTTCTTTATCGAAGGTATCCGCGAGTAATTCTGCTCCTGTCAGAGAGCGGTTATTTAACCGCTCTCTGATATTTGCTCCCTCCTGTACTTTTCTCCGTGCCAAACGATACAATCCGGTAAAAAATAGATCTTGTTAGCGGGGATGCCTTTTTTAGGAGAAAAATATTGAGGACTTCGTCCTCAAACTCCTACCAGGGGACCATCATGGTCCCCTGGACCCCTGCAATGGTTTCTTTTTTCTGGCTCGGGAAGGGATGAACTATGTTTATCGTTACGGGGGGGGCGGGTTTTATTGGCTCCAATTTGGTGGCTGGACTCAATCGTTTGGATAAACGCAACATCCTGGTCGTGGATAACCTGGAAAAGGGCGACAAATTTAAAAACCTCATCTCCCTGGACTTCACCGACTTCCAAGACAAAGAAGAATTCCGCCACAGCCTCTCCCACGGCCACTTCGACAGCCTGAAAGTAGACGCCATCTTCCACCAAGGAGCCTGCTCCGATACCATGGAATACAATGGCCGCTACATGATGGATAATAATTATAATTACTCCAAAGAACTGCTCCACTTCGCCATGGAACAGAAAATTCCCTTCATCTACGCCTCCAGCGCAGCGGTCTACGGCAACAGCCAAGAATTCACCGAAGACCCCAACAACGAAAATCCCCTCAACGTCTACGGCTACTCCAAACTCCTCTTCGACCGCTTCGTCGAACAATGCCTGCCCGCCATCCCCAAAAAAATGCCCGTCATGGGATTGCGATATTTCAATGTCTACGGACCCGGCGAAAACCATAAAGGCCGCATGGCCTCCATGGTTCACCAACTCTACCATCAGTTAAAACAAACCGGCATCGCCCGCCTCTTTGCAGGCTCCGGTGGTTACGCCAACGGCGAACAACGCCGGGATTTTATTTCTGTGGACGATGTGGTCAAAATCAATCTCTACCTGGCCGGTCTCGGTATCGATAACGAAAAAGCCTCCCGCTGGAAAGCCGCCAAAGGAGTGGTCAACGTGGGAACCGGTGCCAGCCGCAGCTTTAACGATATCGCCAACACCCTCATCCACCTGCTGGGCAAAGGAGAAATTCAATACACCCCCATGCCCGAAGGATTGATCCAAAAATATCAAAACTTTACCCAAGCCAATATCACCCTGCTGCACACCGCAGGCTATAAAGCACCCTTCGCCTCCCTGGAAGAAGGCATCGCCTCCTTTGTCAAAGCAATCCAGGAGAAGGAATAACTCCTTGGCCATACTGGTCATCGCCCCGTCATGGGTGGGGGATATGGTGATGGCACAAAGCCTGTTTCGCACTTTGCGCCAACTCCACCCCCATTGCCCCCTGGATGTGGTCGCCCCCCAATGGAGCCTGCCCCTGCTGGCACGTATGCCCGAAGTCCGTGCCGGTGTGGTCATGCCCATAGGACACGGTCGCTTTGCCCTCAAAGAACGCTATCAGTTGGGAAAATCCCTGGCCGCAACCGGCTACCAAAAAGCCATTGTCCTGCCCAATTCCTGGAAATCCGCCCTGGTGCCTTTTTTTGCAGGTATTCCCCAACGCATTGGCTATCTGGGAGAGTTACGCTGGGGACTCCTCACCGAAGCCCGCCCCCTGGATAAAAAACGCCTGCCCCGCACCGTGGATCGCTTCGTCGCCCTGGCCAACCCCGCCAACGCCCAACCCCAAGCCTCCCTGCCCCTGCCCGCCTTGCAGGCCAACCCGGATATGGGGGAAAAAACCATGGAACGGCTGGGACTCCTCCCAGACAGCCTGATACTTTGCCCAGGAGCCGAATACGGTCCCGCCAAACAATGGCCCCTCCATCACTTTCGCCAATTGGCCATCTCCTGGCAAAATAAAGGCAGCCAAGTTTGGGTGCTGGGTTCCGAAAAAGAAGCCCCTGCCGGAGAAGAAATCAGCCAGGGGCTTTCCCATGTGGTCAATCTGGCAGGACGTACCAGCCTGGAAGAGGCCGTGGACCTGTTGGCCCTCTCCATCGCTGTGGTCTCCAACGATTCAGGACTCATGCATGTGGCAGCCGCTTTGGATAAACCCTTGGTGGCCCTCTACGGATCTTCCGATCCCTCCTTCACCCCACCTCTTGGACAACGCTCTGCCATTCTGCGGCTGGGTTTGCCCTGCTCCCCCTGCTTTAAACGGGTTTGCCCACTGGGACATTTGGACTGTTTGGAAAAAATTTCACCTGAAATGGTACTCAATCGCCTGGAGAGTCTCCTGTGACCGAAATGCCTCCCCGACTGACCCATTATCTGGAATGGTGGCTGCTGAAAGGAATACTTCCCCTGATGCAACGTGGGGATATGACCACCGCCTGCTCGGTAACCCGTTCCATCGCCCGTTTTGCCAGGACCATTCTCAAACGAGAGTGGCAGTGGGCCAGGCAAAATATCCGACTGGTCTACGGTCCCCAACTGTCGGAAGAAGAGGTCGCCCGGCTGGCTACCCTGGCTTTTGAAAATGTCTTTATAAGCCACCTGGAAGGAATTCGCATCAAGGATGTGGAGGTGCGCAGTGTGGGGGTGGAGGCCATGTGGCAGGCCATGGAGCTGGGACGGGGCATGGTCATGTGCAGCATTCACCTGGGCAGTTGGGAACCCATGCTGAAACATATGGCAGAACTGGGCTTTCCCCTCACCGTGGTCTATCGCCATGCCAGCAATCCGTTGACGGAAAAATTGTTCATGTCCATGCGGGCCGACTATGGGGTGAAATGGGCGCGACGCTCTGATGTGCGTACCATTGTAACCACCATGCGTCAGCAGGAAACCGTGGGATTGATGATGGATATCAACACCGTGCAGGGGGGCTTGCCGGTTCCTTTTCTGGGGGCACCCGCCCTCTGTCCGCCGGGAGCTGCCAAGCTGGCTCGTCAATTCCAGGTGCCCCTTGCTTTGGGCGTTTGCGTGCGAGAGGCACCCGGTAAGGCGGCTTTGCATGTGATCGATGTCATCGCTCCCCCCTCCCGTCTGGGAGGAGATGAGGTTTTGCTGGATCTGACTTCAAAGATCAATGCCCTCTTTGCCCCCTGGGTGCATGATTATGCAGAGCAATACAACTGGTTGCATGGCCGCTGGAAAACCCGCCAGGATGGAACCAATCGCACCCCGGAGCAATTGACGGCTGAATTGTGGCCCCAACGGCAGGAACCCTTTGCAGAAATCACACCCCGCATCCGAAAAATTCTGGCGGGAGAGACCCTTTGAAAATATTGGTGGTCAAGCTAAGTGCCATGGGGGATGTAATCCATGCCCTGCCCGCCATCTCTCAAGCCAAGAGCCAGGGTGCCACCCTCCATTGGTTGGTGGATGAACGGTTTGCCGTTATCCCCTCCTGGCATGCCGGGGTCTCACGTATTATTCCAATTCCATTACGTAAGTGGAAAAATGCTCCATGGTCCCACCGACATGAAATGGTGAAGTTCATTCATGATCTGCGGCAAGAAGAATATGACAGGGTGATAGATTTACAAGGTTTGTTCAAGAGTGGTCTGTTGGCCAGACTGGCCAGAGGGGAGCGGTTTGGTCCCCATGGGGATTGGATTCGTGAAAAGTTGGCAACCCCTTTTTATCAACACACCGTGAATGTACAGCCAACGGATCATGTGATTGTTCGTTTGCAAAAAGTAATGGCGGCGGCCCTTGGGCAGGAGGGGATTTCCCCAGATTGGGATTTCGGCTTGCAAAAGTCAGCATTGGCCAATGCCCTTACCCCAGCCCTTTTGTCGGTGGTAGAACAATTGGGAGAGGGGTTTTTCCTGTTTCTCCACGGGGCGGCTTGGAGCAGCAAGCTTTGGCCTTTGGCCTATTGGCAGGAGTTATTGGACCTTCTTACCTCCCGGAAGTTGACCATCGGGTTACCCTGGGGCAATCTGCAAGAGAAGGAGCGGGCCATTCAACTGGCAGAGGGCGGAAAGGGAAAGGCCATTGTTTTACCCGCCCTCTCCGTGGCAGAAATGGCCACCCTCATTGCCCGTGCCCGTGGGGTGGTGGGGCTGGATTCAGGATTTGCTCACCTGGCGGCGGCTCTCACAACCCCGGTGGTGACCCTGTTTGGGGCCACCAACCCGGATTATTCGGGCATTCAGGCGGGGCACCAGCTTTTCCTGCGCTCCTCCCTGCCTTGTGCCCCCTGTATGCAACGTCGCTGTGATCGATCCTCCCAACCCTCTCCTCCCTGCTTTGCCGAAATCACCCCTGCCAGGGTGGTGGAACAGTTGTACCGGCTGGGTGTTCTCCCCTAACGCTCCGTCATGTGCTCTGACAAATGGTTGCCAAAGGGTTCCAATACCTCCACAAAACAGGGTAGATGGTGTGGAAAATGCTTCTCCACAAACTGAATCTGCCGTTCCAGAAACTGCTTGGCAATGGCCAGTCGGGAGAGATCGGGACTGACTTTTTCCAGGGAGGAAAGGGTGCGGTCCAGGGCTTGGGAGAGTTTGGACAGGGCATCCACTTTTTTGATGGGGTCTTCCTGGCTCAACTTCAGGGAGTCGAGTGCCTCCAGGTGAACCAGAAAATAATCCTGCAACAGGGTTTCTGAAAGGGCATCCCGATCTTTGATAATGGAAAAGCGGGGGGACGGGGAGGCCGTTAACGCAGCACTCCAGGGCTTGCCCTGTGCTTCATCTCGATTGCGCCAGGTGCGCAAGGTGGTTAGGGACAGGCCAAGTTTTTCCGATGCGGCTGGCAAGCTAAGATTTTCCTGAAGAACCGCCAGTCGTACCGATTCCTGAAAGTCGGCGGTGTATCGCTTCATCACAGCCATTCCAGTTTGGCCTTGATCATCTGGGTAAAAGCAGTCATGGCCAAGGCTGCCGCTGTTCCTCCAACCGTCCCATGCACGGCGGCCCGACGCTCTACCAGCCGTAACCGATCATCCAGATTGACCAACAAGGTGGTGTGGTGCTCCTGCCGATGTTGAACTGCTTCCAATGTGCCTTGAATTCTGCCCAGCATGAGTAATAGTTCGGGGGTGTCTGACATGGTCGTCTCCTGACGGTATGGATTTTATGGGGAAGGTGGCCAATAACCCTCTGGCCACCCTTTGGTCCCACCATAAAACCAATAGAAGTCAGTCGCGACGTGAAACTTTTCAGAATCAAGCGATTAGGAGGAAAAAAGAGCCTTATGAAACCTCTTTACCCGTCAAGAAGGATTTATAGCGCATGTCCGTGCCCATGATATGGTTGGTGAGCCAGCCCTTGGCAAAGGCGAGAATATCGATGGCCACGTTCAGATTACCGGATTTCATCTCTTCTGCCAGCTTCAACACAGCTTCCACCATGCGGCGGTGTTCCATAATGTGATCATTGGTTTGGGGATAACCGAATTTGGCAAAGGCCTTTTCTTCCCGTTCAAAATGGAAGGTGGTATAGGAGGCCAGTTCACCCAAAATTTTGCTGGCAGTTTCCAGACCTTTGCCATCCCGCATGGCGGCATGCATCTGGTTGACCATGCCCAACAGCTTTTTATGATCGTCGTCGAAGACTTTGACGCCGACGCTCAAGCGGTCGTTCCAGGGGAAGAAGGGGCGTGCAGCCCAGGTATCCCAGGCTTGTCCCAGATAGAGATGATCCAGGGTATCCATGATTTGGATCATTTGAGAGTCAAAGCTCTCTGCCAGACTGGCATCATCCTTCCCTGCTTTGGCCAGCAATTGGCGGGCAGTGGCATGGAACTGACGGTGCAACTCGCCCAGTCGGGACAATTGACCATCATTTTGCCGTTTCTGCCGTTGATTGTTGATCCATTGACCCAGGGCATCCTGGTTGGCGTCTGGCAGGGAAGAGGCCTGGGTAAACTGACCGCTGGAACGGATTTCAAAAACCTGGGCATGAAAGCGAAAGAGATTTTCCTTCAAAAAGCGGGGATTGAAGGCCACCTTGCCCACGTCAAAAAAGAGCTGGCTGGCATAGAGGGAGTTGCTCATTTGTTGCATGATGGAGCCGATGCGCCCGAACTGGTTGGCCGATTCATGGATTAAGCGGCTCAAGGTATTCACTTCACTCATGCGTTGACGCATGAGTGAAGAGGCTTCTTCAGTCTCACGGGCAGAGGCCAGAATGTCATCCGCTTTTTGTTTAATCTGCCGGTTGGCCAGAGAGGTATCCTCGGCGGCTTGGGCGGCCTCGGCGGCGGCATTGGCCACATCGGCAACGGCAACGGCCATATCCTGGGCCGTGTGGGCTACCTCCATGGCAGCAAAACCCAGTTCATGGCTGTTACGGTTGACATCTTCCGCTGAATGGGCCAATTGATCCATGGCTTTGGAAATGCCCTGAATCACCAGGGATTGTTCATCCACCGCATGGGCAATTTCATCGTTGGCCTGTTTGATTTGGCCAATGCTGGCCACAATTTTGTTGGTGGAATCTTTGACTTCACGGGCACTATCCTGGATGCCTTCCACCTTGGTATGGATGAGGTCAGTGGCTTTGGCGGTCTGGCGGGCCAATTCCTTCACCTCATTGGCAACCACCGCAAATCCTTTACCCGCTTCTCCCGCACCCGCCGCCTCAATGGCAGCATTCAGGGCCAGCATGTTGGTTTGCTCCGCAATATTGTTGATCAACTCAATCACCTGGTTGATTTCCGATGCGGATTGTTCCAGGCGGTTGACCACCTCATGGGTGCCCAAGGCTTGTTGATGGGCATGAGTGGAACGGTCGCTGGCCGATTGGCATAGGTTGCGTACCGCTTGCACGGAAGTGTTGATCTCTTGGGTGGAACCGGCCACATGTTCAGCAGAGCGATAGACGTTTTCAATGCCTTTTTTCACCGCCGTGATATTGGAGGACATTTCCTCGGCGGCGGCGGCCATGGTATTGATATTTTCACTGGATTGGCGGGTGTTTTCCGCAATATTGCGCACGGTGGCCGACAGTTCGAGAGAGGAGGCCGCTACCGATTCAATATTCAGGTGCATGACATCCAGGGACTGTTTGACCTCGCTGATTTCATTGGCCAACTGGGAGTTATCCAACTCCGTTTGTGACACCAGGTTGGCAGAGGATTTGGCGTCCGCCCCGACTTTTTCGCGCAGGCGGGTGAGTTCCTGGGTGCAGGCGGTGATGCTGCTGGATTGCAGGCCGACCGCCCGCAGGGTATTTTCCAGATTCTCTGCCAGATAGTTGAGATCGCTACCCATGGGATGACTGCTCATCTCTGCATCAACACGGGTATATAAATTTCCCTGGGAGAGATTGTGCAGGGCAGTGCCCAAGTGGGGATCACCACCCCCTTGTATGCTGCGATGGACAAACCAGAAGCCGGCCACGGCCATCACCACGGCAATCAGTACCATTATTCCTTTTATCATTGGTGACTGGGGTGGCTCATAGACCGCAAACG
>JADFXB010000190.1 GCA_015233935.1 Magnetococcales bacterium
GCGGTCAACCACATCTTGCAATAATTGAGAATCAGGTGATGACATGGTTATTACCCCCTACAGTCGTGGGTGCCGGTTTCATTGGGAAGGCAACCCAGTCTGAAAATATCATATCACCATTCATTGGGTGAGGGAGAGTTTTAATAATTTGTTGTTGGGTTGAAAGTTTACGAACCATAACACCCCAAAAGAGTCCAGCCAGGATAGCCGGTTGGTTTATCTTGTTGGCTGCTCGCGTGGCGGGCCAGGGCGGCGGCGGTGGGGAGGGGGTGACCTTCTGTCAGGGATTGGGTCAAGGTGGAAAAAAGGGTGGTGCAGACGGAAGAACCGGGGGCGTCCGGCCAGGCCAGGACAGAGGGTACCGCCTGGATGAGTTGGCGGCATACGGCATGCATGGCTCCCACCGGTGGCGGATGGCCCTCCTCACGACCAGAAAGAACCACTCCCTGCACATGATCATAAGGCTTCAAGAAAAGGGCCAGCTCCATGGCCGTCATGACGAAAGAGGTTCCGTCGTCTTCACAAAAGGCAAAATAACCGCTGGAACCGCGCACCAAGGCATGTCCGTGCAAAAACAATAGGGTGGGTTGGGTAAGCTCTTCCAAGACAGTCCGCAAGCCTCCCAGAGTGCCCACAGGGGAAAGATGGGGCATGGGGGAGGCCAAGGGCGGTAGATCATGGGGCAGGCTTTGGAAAAATAGTAGGCGACTGGCTTGGGTAGGCAGGCGGGATTTTTTATCCTCATCACCTGGCAAATGGCGTTCAACCAGCCAGTGGGGGTTGCTTCCCAAAAATCCCTCTCCTGGAGGAAGCATCACCTCCCAGGGCAACAACAACAAGTCCAACTCCCCACAGGCGATGATCAAGGAACGCTGTTCCCCCATGGGAGAAAGATTCAACCATTGGGGGGCCAGCACCAGGTTGAACATTTCCACCCCCAGAGCAACCAGGGCAGCCTCCGTCAACATGGCCGGAGCGGGGGTGCGGGTGTGCTGACGATAAAGATCACACACAAACATTAATTTTTGCAAATCGGCCTGGCTTACCGGACGGGCTAAGTCAACGGTGCGACCATTATGGAAGAGGGAGACATAAAGCGCGCCCTCCCTCCGTTCCAACTGAATGGTCAAGGACTCCCTCACTCTTTGCACACCCTCTCAGCCCGATGACTGACTTCGTGGCGAATTTCGTCTTGATCAGGAATCTGCCGGTCGGTCATCAGAATGTGTCCATCCACCACCATGGTGTCCACCTGATGACCGGTCATGGCATAGATTAAATTGGAGGTGAAACAGTGTTCTGGGGTGATCTCCACATCGTGACGACGCATGAGGAGAAAATCCGCCTTTTCTCCGGCAGCAATTTGACCAGAGAGTCCCAACAGAGGGGCGCGACTGCCTGTCAGTATCTCAAATGCCTGGGAAGCAGGCAGCACGGTGGGATCTCCGTCCGCATGTTTTTGCAGAAGGGCCAATATTTTCACATCCTGCAAGAGATCCAGACCATTGTTGGAGGCGGCACCATCGGTACCCATGGCCATGGGAATCCGGCGATGATGGGCACGGGCATAAGGAAACACCCCTCCCACCGCCAATTTCATATTGGAAACCGGATTGGTAACCAGGGTGGCTCCCCGGCTGGCAATCAGGTCCAACTCATCCTCATTCAAATGAACTCCGTGGGCCAGCAGGGTAAGGGGAGAGAGCAATCCCTTCTGGTCCAGATAAAAGGCGGGGCGCATGCCATGTTGACGCAAGCACTCCTCCACCTCGTGCCGGGTTTCCGATAGGTGGATGTGGGTGAGAACCTGGTGCTTTTGGGAAAAATCGGCCAGCCAGGAGAGGCTTGGGCCACTCACTGTATAAATGGCATGGGGAGAGAGGGAAAATTGCACGCGGGTGGAATAACGGCTGTTCTCCTCCAGATTTTTTTCCGCCAAATATTGAAATTGCCGGGCCTGCTCTTCACCTGCCACATCGATCAGGATGGAACCCACGAAAGCACGAATACCTGCATCCTCCACCGCACGGGCCACCGCATGATAGTGCCAGTACATGTCGGCAAAGCAGGCGGTACCAGAGCGGATCATTTCCAGACAGGCAAGCCGGGTTCCCCAATAGACATCTTCTTCTGACAAACGTGCCTCGGCAGGCCATATGCGGGTTTGCAGCCATTCCATGAGGGGCATGTCATCCCCATAGCCGCGAAACAGGGTCATGGCGGCGTGGGTGTGACCATTTACGAAAGGTGGAACCAATGCCATGCCTTTGGCTTGCAGAATATTGCTGGGACCGGCTGGCGGATTGACGTTAGGGCCTACCGCCTGGACGATACCATCTTGCACCAGCAGGTTGACCGATTCTCCACTGCTGGGTGACCAGGCGTTTTGCACAAAGAGGGGCAAGCTCATGGGGCGTCCTCCTGCAAGGCTTGCAGCAGAGGTGGCAGGATGGCATGCAACAAGGCGTGATTCTCCCGCACCTGCTGTCGAAATGATTCATAGGAGAGGGGGTGTTCGGACAGGCCATTGGCCAAATTATCCACCATGCACAAGGCGGCATAAGGCAACTCCAGCTCGCCTGCCAGGATGCATTCGGAGGCAATGGTCATGCCTACCACATGGCAATGGGGTTGGTGAAAACGAATTTCCACCGGGGTTTCAAAGCGGGGACCGGGGGTTTGCCAGTAAACTCCCCCAGCCACCGGTTGAGGCATCTGCAGGCGTTGGCAGGTTTGCACCAGGTGACTACGCCAGGCAGGATGAAATCCGGGTGGGCGATGGCCACGGGCATCTTTGAAATAGCTTGGATTGACCATGGGGGCGTAAAAATCATCGGGGATCACCAGGGTTCCAGGGGGCAGGGAATGACGCAGACTGCCCACTGATCCCAGTGCCAGAATTTTTTTCACCCCCACCTTTTGCAAGGCCTGAAAATGGGCATGATGGTTGATGGCATGGGGTGGGGTGTACTCTTGGAGACCATGGCGTTGGAGAAAAAGCCAATGTTGACCCCGCAATAATTCAACCGGGCCGTAATCGGTCTCCACCCGTATGGGTTCTGCCTGTTGCAGACCAGAGGTTTCCAAGAGACTGGTGCCCCCGATGAGGGCCAGGGGGGGCAGCGACATGGATTACTCCCACGACCAGAAACGCCACCAGGGTTTGTCCGATCCCTTGGTGGCAGGAGGGGGAGCCGGTTTGTCGGAGGTATGGAAGGAATCCCCCACCAGTTTGCTCACCTCTTCGTCATCCATATGGGAATAACTGGCATGCCCTGGATCCTGAGTGAACATGGTGCGCCACCAGCCAGCTTCGTCTTTCTTGTAGACCAGGCTGGGCGGAGGCTCTGTTTGGGGCTTGGAAAAATCAAAGAGTCGTTCCCATAAGGATTTCTGCTTTTCACCCGCGTGTCCGGCAAGGCGTTTTGGAATATCTTTGCCACGCTCTGGGACACCAATTTCCGGTCCCATGCGCAGGGCCGCTTGCCACCAGGAGGGTTTTTTGTCGTCGGGCAGGGCGGTGGGATCCATCACCCCGTCCTGGAAATTTCTTTGCACATTTTGCACCACACCGTTGTAATCGAAAGTGATTTCCAAACGGTTGACCGCACGGGTGCCTTTATGTCGCCGATCATGAACATAGAGCCAGCGGTTTTTGTTGTACATGTTGACCAGGGTGGGAGAACCCAACAACTCCTTGACCTCTTTCTGGGTGGAACGACCAACACGAATGCGGTCCACCTCCTTGGGATCGAGAATATTGCCCCGTTCCTGAATCGGAGTCTCGCAGCCACTCAAAAGAGCCAGGATGATCAACCAGCGAAAATGACGTAACGTCATGTTTTTCATTCCAAAGATAAGAATGGTCTGAATCATGGCAGCCAAGGGGTATTGCCAGAAAGACACCTGGCACTTACCATGCCCCTGCATGCCTGTGGGGATTGTGGGACCACTGGCGCGTATATGTCAATGATTTCAAGCAGCGTCCTGTAAGGATTGCCGCATTGTGCAAAATGAGGTGAGCCATGGGTTGGTTGGGAGATATGCTTCAGGAACGCCAGAAGAAACAACGTCTGCACCAATGGGCCTTGACGGTGCATGATCACTTGGCCTCCCAGGTGTTGAAATTGGCCGCCAGTGGCTCTCTGGAGCTGAAAGATGGTTTCGAGTTGCGTTTTGAATTGATGGTTCTGGCGGTCACCTCTTGCCTGTTTCGACTTCATAAACAGGGCGAGGAAGAGAGCCAGGAGAAACTGGCCGCTTTGTGGGAGATCACCTTTGAGGGGCTGGAATACAGTTTGCGGGAGAGAGGCGTCAACGATATACGTATTGCCGCCCGCATGCGTCGTCTGTTTCAGGATGCCACCGGTCGCCGCAATGCCTATCTGACCGCCTGGCAGGATGGGGATGGTCAGGGTTTGCGAGCTGCCATTGCCCGTAATGTGCTTAATGGTGCGGCCAGGGAGGATCCGCGCATGGATCTTTTGGAAGAATTCCTCCTTGGGGTGAAACAACAAATCGCTCTTGACTAAATGCGGATATCCGTATATATTTGTATCCATATATGATGACGGGATCAACCTCCTTTTTCGCAGGGCTGAAGAACAATGGCAAAGCGCACCATTCGGGATGTGGAGTTGACGGGTAAACGGGTTTTCATGCGGGTGGATTTTAATGTTCCGCTGGATGGCCAGGGTGGTATTCGGGAGGAGAGTCGTATCAAGGCGGCTTTGCCCACCATACGTTATGCCATGGAGCGGGGGGGCAAGGTGATTTTGGCCTCTCATTTGGGGCGTCCCAAGGGTGGGCCGTCGCCGGAGTTTAGTTTAAAGCCGGTGGCGGGGGCGTTGGAGCGGTTGTTGGGAATTCCTGTGGCCATGGCACCGGATTGTGTGGGTTCGCAGGTGGAGGAGATGGTTGCTGGCATGAGTAATGGTCAGGTGATTTTGTTGGAGAATGTGCGTTTTCATGGTGGGGAGACCAAGGATGATCCCCAGTTGGCGGCGGCGTTTGCCCGGTTGGCGGATGTGGTGGTGAATGATGCTTTTGGTACGGCGCATCGTGCCCATTCTTCCAATGTCGGGGTAGCGCGTTTGGTGAAGCCTGCGGTGGCTGGATTGTTGATGGCGGAGGAGATCTCCTATCTGGATCGGGTGATGGCCAATCCTGAGCGTCCCATGGTGGCGATTTTGGGGGGATCCAAGGTTTCCACCAAGATTCAGGTGATTCGTTCTTTGTTGGAGCGGGTGGATGCCATTTTGATTGGTGGGGGGATGGCTTTTACCTTGTTGCAGGCGCAGGGGGGGCAGGTGGGAAATTCCCTGGTGGAGCCGGAAATGTTGGAGGAGGCCAGGCAGGCGTTGGCCAAGGCCAAAGAGCGGGGAGTGAGTCTTTTGTTGCCGGAGGATGCAGTGGTGGCCCGTTCGCTTGAGGAGGGTGGGGAGACTCGGGTGATGGGTGCTGGTGCCATTGAGGAGGGGTGGATGGGGTTGGATATTGGTCCTGCCACCATTGGGCGTTTTATCCAGGCGTTGCAGGGGGTGAAGACCATCGTTTGGAATGGTCCCATGGGGGTGTTTGAAAAGCCTGCCTTTGCCCAGGGAACCTTGGCTATGGCTCAGGCGGTGGCCCAGTCACCCGCATTGTCGGTATTGGGAGGAGGCGACACCGATGCCGCTGCTCATCAGTGTGGGGTAGCGGACAAGGTTTCCTACATTTCCACCGGTGGTGGAGCCTTCCTGGAGTTGTTAGAAGGCCGTTCCCTGCCAGGGGTAGATATCCTGGACGACTAAGGCCCAAAACCATTAAAAAAAGGAGGGGGCCTGGGGGAGTTCACT
>JADFXB010000191.1 GCA_015233935.1 Magnetococcales bacterium
ATGAACAAAGAATATTTTGCTTATTCTTTTGGCATTTTTTATCAGGGGCGCGACCGGAGTTTCGGGAAGAAGCGCGTAAAGTGCTAAAAAAATTAATCGATCTCCCCTCAGAAATGACCTCCCGTTGGAAGGATCGTCTTACCCCTGCCAGTTATTTTGACAAATTTCGCCCCTTCGCCGAAGGCAAAACCAATGGGGCGGGGGATCCCAGGGAGTTACACCTGTTTTGTAAAAACTATCAACCCCCAGGGGAGCCGGTCCATGGCTGAGATAGGGACGGGCAAAGATGACCGCAAGGCGTTTGGCCAGTTTGCCGAGGGGTTGGCGGCGGATTATTTGGTGAAGAGGGGGTATACCATTCTGGGGCGGAACGTGCGGTTGCGCATGGGGGAGTTGGATATCGTTGCCTTGCACCAGGGGGAGTTGGTGTTTTGTGAGGTGAAGGCCCGCCGCTCCGATCTTTTTGGTTCGCCTGCCGATGCCATCGATTATCGGAAACAACACAAGCTCTCCATGCTGGCGGAATGTTATCAGCAGATCCATCCCCAATGGCGTAACCACGCCTGTCGCTTCGATGCCATCCTCATCACCCGCCAGGGAAGCTCCTGGCAGGTGGAGGTGGTGCAAAATGCCTTCGGATTTTAATCAACGACTCAACATCGGCCCCAAAGGCTTGCCCGCCATCAGGTGCACATGGATGTGATAAACTTCCTGACCGCCATGCTTGCGGGTGTTAACAATCACCCGGTAGCCATCCTCCGCTACACCCAGCAAACGCGCCACATGGGTGGTTCGCTCCAGTAAATGTCCCATGTCCGCCCGGTCCACCTCCTGCACATCATCCAAGGTGGCGATGTGACGCTTGGGAATCACCAGCACATGCACCGGGGCCTGGGGGTGAATATCCCGGAAGGCCAAAACCTGATCATCCTCATACACCTTGCCACAAGGGATGGTCCCGGCAGCAATTTTGCAAAAGATACAGTTGTCCGACATGATTCTCTCCTCTCCAGTCACGAAGCCGGGTCATAACCAAGGTTGGGGGCCAGCCACCGTTCCACCAGGGCAAGATCCTCCCCCTTGCGGCGGGCATAATCTTCCACTTGATCCCTTCCCAACTTGCCCACCGCAAAATATCGAGCATCCGGGTGGGCAAAATAATAACCGCATACCGAAGCCTGCGGATACATGGCTAAACTTTCCGTCAAACGAATGGTGGTGTGTTTGCTCACCGACAACAAGTCAAACAGGGCCTCTTTTTCACTGTGATCCGGGCAGGCGGGATAGCCAGGGGCGGGACGAATGCCCTGATATTTTTCACCAATCAAAGAGGCTTGATCCAACGACTCCCCAGCGGCATAACCCCAAATTTCCGTCCTCACCCGCTCATGCAACCGTTCCGCAAAGGCCTCCGCCAGGCGGTCGGCCAGGGCTTTGACCATGATGGCCCCATAGTCATCATGATCATCCTCCCGCTGGTCGATAATGTTTTCCAGATTTACCCCGGCGGTCACCGCAAAAAAGCCCATATAGTCGGCCAGTCCACTCTCACGAGGGGCGACCAGATCGGCCAGGGCGTAACACGGCTTGCCCTCTCCCCGGTCTTGCTGCTGACGCAAGGTGTGAACCACCATCATGGGCTGTCGCCGTCCTTCATCGGCCCAGACTTGGATATCATCCTCTCCCAGACGGTTGGCAGGGTAGATGCCTACCACCCCGTGGGCGGTCAGTTGGCTCTCTTTCAAGAGATAACGCAGCCATTTTTTGGCATCGTCCAACAATTGTTTCGCCTGGTTGCCCGATTCAGGATGGGAGAGCAAGTCGGGGTAGGTGCCATGCATCTGCCAGGAGTGGAAGAAGGGGGTCCAGTCGATATAGGGGACCAATTCCTGCAAAGGATAGTTGCGCAAGGGAATCACCCCGGTCACCCGTGGTCTCACCACCTCACGGGGTTGCATGGAGGGGCGTTGCCGCGCCTCTTGCAGGGGCAACAGACGGGTTTTCTTATCACTATGCACCTGGCGCAGCTTTTCCTGTTGATCCCGCACCTGGCGTACATAGCCCTCCCGTTGCTCCGGGTTGAACAATTGGGAGGCCACCATGGCCACCAGGGAGGCATCCTTCACCTGCACCACCGGGGCGTGATAACGGGGGGCAATCTTGACGGCGGTGTGGGCGGGGGAAGTGGTGGCCCCACCCACCAACAGGGGAACGGTAAAACCCTGTCGCTCCATTTCTCCTGCCAATTCACTCATGCGCTCCAGGGAGGGGGTGATCAAACCCGATACGCCGATCATGTCCACCTTGTGGTTGGCGGCCTCCCGCAGAATGTGTTCTACCGGGACCATCACCCCCAAGTCCACCACCTCATAGTTGTTGCATTGCAGGACCACCTTCACAATATTTTTGCCAATATCGTGCACATCCCCCTGCACCGTGGCCAGCAGGATATGGTTTTTTCTGTTGGTGGTTTCGCTGGATTGGGAGTCCAAAAAAGGTGTGAGCCAGGAAACCGCTTTTTTCATCACCCTGGCACTCTTCACCACCTGGGGCAAAAACATTTTACCGGCCCCAAATAAATCTCCCACCACATTCATACCCGCCATCAGGGGGCCTTCGATCACCTGCAAGGGGGAACCCAACTCTTCCATGGCCTGGCGGGTGTCCTCTTCCACGAAGGCGTCCACCCCGTGCACCATGGCATGGGCGAGACGTTGGGCTACCGGCAGTTTGCGCCATTCCGCCTCTTCTGGACTTGCCGACGCTGTGCCGCTGAACTGGCCTGCCACCTCCATCAACCGTTCCGTGGCATCTCCGCGTCGATCCAGGATTAAATCTTCCACCCGCTCCAGCAAGGGGGCGGGAATCTCCTCATAGACCCCCAACTGACCGGGATTGACAATCCCCATATCCATCCCCGCCTTGATGGCGTGGTAGAGAAATACCGTGTGCATGGCCTCCCGTAGCGGATCGTTGCCCCGGAAGGAGAAAGAAACGTTGCTCACCCCGCCACTGACCAGGGCGTGGGGCAGGTTGGCCTTGATCCAGCGTACCGTCTCGATAAAATCCTGGGCATACCGATTATGGCCTTCCAAACCGGTGCCCACGGCAAAAATGTTGGGATCGAAAATAATATCCCAGGCGGGAAAGCCCACCTTGCCGGTCAATAAATCATAGGCCCGCTGGCAAACCACTTTGCGACGCTCCAGGGTGTCCGCCTGTCCCTGTTCGTCAAAGGCCATCACCACCACCGCCGCGCCATGTCGCATGGCGATTCGGGCATGATGGAGAAAAGTTTCTTCCCCCTCCTTGAGGCTGATGGAGTTGATTACCCCTTTGCCCTGCAAACATTTCAACCCGGCCTCGATCACCTGCCAGTTGGAAGAGTCCAACATAATGGGAACGCGGCTGATTTCCGGCTCGGAGGCCACCAGGTTGAGAAATTGCACCATGGCCTTGCTGGCATCCAGCAAGGGTTCATCCATGTTGATGTCGATGATTTGGGCACCGTTTTCCACCTGTTCCCTGGCGATGGCCAGGGCTTCATCATATTTTTCCTCACGAATCAGGCGGGCAAAGCGGCGGGAACCGGCCACGTTGGTACGCTCACCCACATTGACGAACAGGGAATCTTCCGTAATATTCAGTGGTTCCAGTCCGCTCAATCGGCAAGCCGGGGCAATCAATGGCAACGGACGGGGCGGGACACCCTGCACCGCTTCTGCCATGGCACGAATGGTTTCAGGGTTGGTTCCACAGCATCCGCCCACCACGTTGACCAGACCGGCCTGGGCAAATTCGGCTATTTTGGCCGCCATGTCTGCCGGTGTTTCATCATAGCCGCCAAATTGATTGGGCAGACCAGCGTTGGGATGACAAGAGATGCGGCAGCCAGCCAAACGGGATAGTTCCACCACATGGGGACGCATTTGGTCCGCCCCCAGGGCGCAGTTGATCCCCACCGACCAGGGGTTGGCATGGGCCACCGAATTCCAGAAGGCCTCCACCGTTTGTCCCGACAGGGTGCGCCCGCTGTTGTCGGTGATGGTGACCGAAATCATCAAAGGAATTTCAGGAGTTCCCTGCTCTTTCAAGACCTCCAGGACGGCATCGATGGCGGCCTTGCAGTTCAAGGTATCAAAAACCGTCTCCACCATGAGAACATCGGCCCCACCTGCCAGCAAGCCCTGGGCGGCCACCCGATAGGTGGCTACCAGTTCATCATAGGAAACATTGCGCAGACCGGGATTGGTCACATCCGGGGAAAGGGAGGCGGTGCGATTGGTCGGCCCCAGTACGCCCGCCACGATGCGACGATGTTCCGGGGTCTCGAAGCGGTCGGCGGTCTCCCGTGCCAGTTTGGCGGCGGCCTGGTTGAGTTCAAAGACCAACTCTTCCAGGCCGTAGTCGGCCAGGGAGACCGAGTTGGCGTTGAAGGTGTTGGTCTCCAGAATATCGGCCCCCGCTTCCAGATAGGCCGCATGGATTTGGGCGATGACTTCCGATTTGGTCAACACCAAAAGGTCGTTGTTTCCTCGCAAATCATGGGAATGCTGGAGAAAACGACTACCGCGAAAGTCCTTTTCCGTCAATTGATGGGTTTGCACCATGGTGCCCATGGCCCCATCCAGGATGAGTAGGCGTTGATCGGCGGTTTCCTGCAACCAGGACAGACGTGAAGAATTCATGGGACCTCTTGAAATGGTAGAGAATGCCAGAGCAAAGTGTCATGACGGGTTGCCCATTGTCACACAATTGCTCATTATATTCAATTTAGCAAAAAGGGATCCCATTGGTCACGGTGGGAAGAATAGACTGGCTCCCAGGTTAAGTTTTCAGGTTGGAGGCAACAGTGGTTAAAAAAGTCTTGGCATGGTCTTTGTACTTATCGCTGGCGGGTCTGGTAATGACTGCTCATGCCGGCTCGGAAGTCTTCAAGGAAGGCCCGTTTGTGGTACGCAAGGTGGATGGCGGCTGCAAGCTGGAGACCAATCTGTTTGCCAAAAATCAGAAACCGGCACCCAAAGAGGGGGGAGAGGAGATGATGGGCATCCTTGCCCTTTTCTCCAGTGACAAATTTTACAGCGAGTTTTTTACCAATCGCAAAAAGGTGGGACAGGCGCAAAAATCGGTCAAGATCGGTTTTGATGGGGATAAAGCAGTGGATTATCCCTTTGCAGCCCAGCCGGGTAGCGATGAACACTGGCGTTGGCAATATTTGGAAAATACCAAGGGCTTGCTGGAAGGATTGGGCAAGAAAAAAAGTATGCATGTGGAATTTTCCAATGGCAAAAGCCCTTATCGCTTTGAAATTCCCCTGGCCAATGCTGCTGGTGCGGTCAATGCTTTGAACAAGTGCAGTGGTGCCAAACCGGTGGAAGCGGCAGGCAAACCGCCGGTCAACCAGGCAACAGGGGCAGCAGCTACCAAAGCCGCCACTACCACGGGCAAGGGGGCGAAGGCTACGGAGGCAACCGCTACCAAGGCCAATGCCGGGAAAAATACCGGAACTGCCGCCAGCACCCAAACCACCGACAAGGAACCCGCCAACCGCAAGCAGACCACCGACAAGGAACCTGCCAACCGTAAGCAGACCACCGACAAGGAACCTGCCAATCGCAAGCAGACCACCGACAAGGAGCCTGCCAATCGCAAGCAGACGACCAACAAGGAGCCGGTGGAAAATAAAACTGGCGAAAAGGATAAAACGGGCAAAACCACCAAGGAACCCGTGAAAAATCAGTAATCCATAAGGTGTGATCACCTTTTTTAAGGAGTGGCCATGTTTGCGGAAAAACCTGAAATTG
>JADFXB010000192.1 GCA_015233935.1 Magnetococcales bacterium
AGGCCCCTGGGAGGAGCCGTTATCCGCAGCTAACCGCTGCGGCCTCATTGAAGCTTAACCATGGTTGGGAATACCCGTGCTATTTTCAGGGTTGTTATCCGCAGCTAACCGCTGCGGCCTCATTGAAGCTTGAAGATAGCTACCGATGACCATAAATTATTCTCCTGATATGGTTATCCGCAGCTAACCGCTGCGGCCTCATTGAAGCTACCGAATTGAAACATGGAACCAAGGCATATCATCTTGTTATCCGCAGCTAACCGCTGCGGCCTCATTGAAGCCCCCTCCCCGAAGGGAGGGTGTGTTGTTTGTGTCAGTAGGTTATCCGCAGCTAACCGCTGCGGCCTCATTGAAGCATATATGCTATGTGCGGTAGTAAACCACCCGCAACACAGTTATCCGCAGCTAACCGCTGCGGCCTCATTGAAGCCTGGACCATTTCCCAAACACCATTGGCGTTTTGGACCAGTTATCCGCAGCTAACCGCTGCGGCCTCATTGAAGCAGTTGGTGGTGACGGTTGGTATGAGGAATTATGCTGTTATCCGCAGCTAACCGCTGCGGCCTCATTGAAGCCGGTCTGCCGATAAACCAGATTCCCTCCGTGGAGAAACGGTTATCCGCAGCTAACCGCTGCGGCCTCATTGAAGCGCCAATGCCTAAACTCTCGCGGGAAGAGTGGGCCTGCATCGTTATCCGCAGCTAACCGCTGCGGCCTCATTGAAGCTTCACGTTGGGCCTAAAATGGCAGGCGCAAGTTCAAAGTTATCCGCAGCTAACCGCTGCGGCCTCATTGAAG
This sequence comes from Magnetococcales bacterium, assembly GCA_015233935.1. Lineage (GTDB taxonomy): Bacteria > Pseudomonadota > Magnetococcia > Magnetococcales > JADFXB01 > JADFXB01. The sequence continues at coordinate 799 of JADFXB010000192.1, forward strand.
CTATTGGTGCAACAGGTCAAATTCTTTGGCATGTATTGTTATCCGCAGCTAACCGCTGCGGCCTCATTGAAGCTGAATTTATTTAAATGAAATAAAAAAATTTAAAATGGTTATCCGCAGCTAACCGCTGCGGCCTCATTGAAGCGTGTTGTCTTTTTGGCCTATGATATGGGATACATTCTCGGTTATCCGCAGCTAACCGCTGCGGCCTCATTGAAGCCATAGTTGATAGTGTAAATATTCCCTTTGGTACGAAGTGTTATCCGCAGCTAACCGCTGCGGCCTCATTGAAGCTTCCAGTTCCGATGATAAACCTTGCGTACCTCTCCACCCCGTTATCCGCAGCTAACCGCTGCGGCCTCATTGAAGCCTGTTAACGGAAGACGGAAAAAACGCCTTGCGGGATGTTATCCGCAGCTAACCGCTGCGGCCTCATTGAAGCTAGATAATAAAACTACAAGTAGAATTCAACAAAGTTGTTATCCGCAGCTAACCGCTGCGGCCTCATTGAAGCATTAACTCTAATTTCTTCCATGATGAGTTTATAAGCAGTTATCCGCAGCTAACCGCTGCGGCCTCATTGAAGCTTTATTGATGAATAATTTAATTCTTCATCGAAGGAGGTTATCCGCAGCTAACCGCTGCGGCCTCATTGAAGCGTGATCAGGTTTGGGTGTGCAAGTCTCCTCCATGGACCGTTATCCGCAGCTAACCGCTGCGGCCTCATTGAAGCTTCTTAGCCGCGAAGGGCTGCACGGGCAATTAGCCGTGTTATCCGCAGCTAACCGCTGCGGCCTCATTGAAGCAACAATATCGAGATGGCCAAGATGATCTCTGTCACTCGTTATCCGCAGCTAACCGCTGCGGCCTCATTGAAGCTTAACTTAGCTGGCCACATGATACCCTGCTACCTGGCTGTTATCCGCAGCTAACCGCTGCGGCCTCATTGAAGCGGTAAGATACTGGAGACCATGGCAAGCATGGTGAGGGGTTATCCGCAGCTAACCGCTGCGGCCTCATTGAAGCCTAGTATATACGCAACCACCATACCAAATTCGAGAGTTATCCGCAGCTAACCGCTGCGGCCTCATTGAAGCGGTTTCGATGGCCAAAAGAACCTTCCACCCGACTGAAGTTATCCGCAGCTAACCGCTGCGGCCTCATTGAAGCGTCCTATGCGGACGAGGGTACTGTAGCACATGAACTTGTTATCCGCAGCTAACCGCTGCGGCCTCATTGAAGCATATCACGTCGGTGAGGAGGACGTATCGTGGGCAAGAGTTATCCGCAGCTAACCGCTGCGGCCTCATTGAAGCTGCAACAAGCCATTCAACTGGTGCTGATATTTATGCTGTTATCCGCAGCTAACCGCTGCGGCCTCATTGAAGCGCCAGTTGCGGGACCTACCTTTTCGCCGCAATGAGGGTTATCCGCAGCTAACCGCTGCGGCCTCATTGAAGCGGTTCAACTAATCAATAACCTTTAATTTAAGAAGATGTTATCCGCAGCTAACCGCTGCGGCCTCATTGAAGCCTTCTTTTTGTGCTGCTTTTAAAACATTAATCGATGGTTATCCGCAGCTAACCGCTGCGGCCTCATTGAAGCAACCTTCTCCGGCCTGGCCACGGCGGCACGATAAGCGGTTATCCGCAGCTAACCGCTGCGGCCTCATTGAAGCGATCTGTCACATCCCTGTCTTGCGCTGGGGAGAAATAAGAGGTTATCCGCAGCTAACCGCTGCGGCCTCATTGAAGCCGTGGACGGATGATGAGGATCTCCCTCGCACACGCTATGTTATCCGCAGCTAACCGCTGCGGCCTCATTGAAGCACCCAAACCTTCCTTGCTGATGCTTGCGCTAATCTTGGCGTTATCCGCAGCTAACCGCTGCGGCCTCATTGAAGCACATCCATGGTGTTATCTTCGCGGTACATTTATAACGTTATCCGCAGCTAACCGCTGCGGCCTCATTGAAGCATTTGATGTTGCAGCAAAACCATTCAGCTCCTTGTGCGGTTATCCGCAGCTAACCGCTGCGGCCTCATTGAAGCCCGTTTGCAAGGGGAAAATATCTATCAGTTGCTTTTTGTTATCCGCAGCTAACCGCTGCGGCCTCATTGAAGCCCCCAGAATATAAGCGTGATTTCTTGCTGTATTCCGGTTATCCGCAGCTAACCGCTGCGGCCTCATTGAAGCACCCAAGAATTTTTGGGTGATGCTTGCGCTAATCTTGGTTATCCGCAGCTAACCGCTGCGGCCTCATTGAAGCTTGTTGGTGTAGGGTGGTCCCTTCACCCGGTAGAACGTTATCCGCAGCTAACCGCTGCGGCCTCATTGAAGCTGGCCACTATGACACCGCAGCCAAGCGGCCAACGAAATGTTATCCGCAGCTAACCGCTGCGGCCTCATTGAAGCTATGCAATCGATGCATCAAATGAGGTTGTTGTCCACGTTATCCGCAGCTAACCGCTGCGGCCTCATTGAAGCCTTGATTGCCCCCTTCATGGTGATAGATTCCACCTTGGATTATCCGCAGCTAACCGCTGCGGCCTCATTGAAGCACGCACTAGGAGTGACGTTTATTGTAGTACTTGCAAGTTATCCGCAGCTAACCGCTGCGGCCTCATTGAAGCTGAGTTTAACCTGTATAACAATTCAACAATGAAACCTGTTATCCGCAGCTAACCGCTGCGGCCTCATTGAAGCTTGTAGGCTGCCATGCGCTTGGACGACTCCAAAGACCCGGTTATCCGCAGCTAACCGCTGCGGCCTCATTGAAGCGCGGAAAATTGATAGTAGGATAGCGGGTGGGGGGTAGTTATCCGCAGCTAACCGCTGCGGCCTCATTGAAGCTGAGGAGGCTTGGGGGAAGTACCCAAAACGAGCCGGGTTATCCGCAGCTAACCGCTGCGGCCTCATTGAAGCTCATAAGGGCTATCTCCGATGTAATGGTCAAGGCAAGTTATCCGCAGCTAACCGCTGCGGCCTCATTGAAGCTCGGTTTACGGCTTTCTTAAAATCTTCATCGCATGTGTTATCCGCAGCTAACCGCTGCGGCCTCATTGAAGCCTGGATATGGATTCCCCTCCCCTGTGCGACTGGGCTAGTTATCCGCAGCTAACCGCTGCGGCCTCATTGAAGCTTTGTGCCGAGAATCAGATTTCCCGCCCCTGCCGCCGTTATCCGCAGCTAACCGCTGCGGCCTCATTGAAGCTTTAAGGAGGACGCAAAAGAGGCAAAGAATTATGCGGGTTATCCGCAGCTAACCGCTGCGGCCTCATTGAAGCTAGATCAACGTTTGCGGCGTCGTATTCGATGCTCCCGTTATCCGCAGCTAACCGCTGCGGCCTCATTGAAGCTCCTGTCTGTTCATCAATTTCACCAGGCATTGAAAATTGTTATCCGCAGCTAACCGCTGCGGCCTCATTGAAGCGGGCATTTTGGCCGGAAACGGGAAGGCAAAGATGGCGTTATCCGCAGCTAACCGCTGCGGCCTCATTGAAGCAACTTCCACAAATCCATTCTCCGCCAACCATTGCTGAGGTTATCCGCAGCTAACCGCTGCGGCCTCATTGAAGCGATGAGGTTACCGTCCTGAAAGACCCAGAGCGACTTCTCGTTATCCGCAGCTAACCGCTGCGGCCTCATTGAAGCTTAGTGATCGGGTTGGCATCGGTACGACAACCCCGTGTTATCCGCAGCTAACCGCTGCGGCCTCATTGAAGCTCTGGGAAAATGGTGTCACCGCAAACGGGGAAGAGATGTTATCCGCAGCTAACCGCTGCGGCCTCATTGAATCCCCTTTGTAGTCTTCCGTTACGATCCCGGTATCGACCAGTTATCCGCAGCTAACCGCTGCGGCCTCATTGAAGCATAATATAATTGGCATCAGAAAAATCTGGTTCTGTTGGTTATCCGCAGCTAACCGCTGCGGCCTCATTGAAGCTCATTTCCATTGGCTGATATTTAATCCATGGCCAAATCCGTTATCCGCAGCTAACCGCTGCGGCCTCATTGAAGCTGCCAGTGATGAGCAATCCGAAACCCCTGAAATTGTCAAGGTTATCCGCAGCTAACCGCTGCGGCCTCATTGAAGCGGTTATAGGATCAATGATTATATTACCTGTAATAGGGTTATCCGCAGCTAACCGCTGCGGCCTCATTGAAGCTCGTCTGGACGACCGGGGTATTTTCCCTGGTAGATTGGTTATCCGCAGCTAACCGCTGCGGCCTCATTGAAGCTCTTCCTGCTCGTTCAGTGGCAAATCAGAGCCTTCGTTATCCGCAGCTAACCGCTGCGGCCTCATTGAAGCACCCTTACCGGCAAAATTTATCAGGATATCCATAACTGTTATCCGCAGCTAACCGCTGCGGCCTCATTGAAGCTCGCAGCCAGAATGGTGACATAGGTGCATACGTAATCGTTATCCGCAGCTAACCGCTGCGGCCTCATTGAAGCACCTTCGATGGCCGCTTTTCAGGATGCCTCCCACCACGTTATCCGCAGCTAACCGCTGCGGCCTCATTGAAGCATCCAATACGGCTGTCCAGGGTCATTTGCCGGATAAGTTATCCGCAGCTAACCGCTGCGGCCTCATTGAAGCTTACTGGATAATTACCCAAACCCATAGCTTTAAATTTGTTATCCGCAGCTAACCGCTGCGGCCTCATTGAAGCGTGGTCTGTAGTGAAATTGATCATACTGAAATCCAGATGTTATCCGCAGCTAACCGCTGCGGCCTCATTGAAGCATTACTTCGGCGGTGGTAGCCTGCTGGGCGGTGGTAGGTTATCCGCAGCTAACCGCTGCGGCCTCATTGAAGCTTGCTCCGGTAGCGAGGGTCGGAGTCGAACACCAACCGTTATCCGCAGCTAACCGCTGCGGCCTCATTGAAGCATCGGATCACCAAGAAGACTGTAATCGACTGCCATTTAGTTATCCGCAGCTACCCGCTGCGGCCTCATTTCTCTCCCCAATCTCCCAACCACT
>JADFXB010000193.1 GCA_015233935.1 Magnetococcales bacterium
TCCCATGGGGGGTGCTCTGGATGATGAGGCCATGCTTTCCCCGTTGCGCCGCCATTTTGAGCCACGATTACCCCTTGTCCGTGCCTTGCAGCGGGTGGATCTCATGACCTATTGCAGCGATTACAATAATACCAGGGTGGACCGGGTGAGTATGTCCCATGGTTTGGAGGTGCGTTTACCTTTTTTGGATCGTCGTTTGGTGGACTATCACTTAACCCGCCCTTGGCATCCAGAAGAGGAAAAATTTTCCAAGCCCATCTTGCGTCGGTATTTAACCAATGAGGTGGCCTCGGAAATTTTACAGCGCCCCAAACAAGGTTTCAGCCATCGGGGGCATCCCCCCGATTGGCAGAAGCTATTGGACTTTATCGCCGACGGAGTATGGGTTCGCAACCAATACTGGCATCCCCAATGGCAAAATTTGTTGTTGCCAGGGGTGCCTTATCGGGAGGGTCGTATTTGGACCTTGGCCATGATCACCTGTTGGGGAAATCACTGGTTGGGGCATCCAGGCGGGAACCAACGTTTACTGAATGATGCAAAATAAATCAATCTTAAAGTGTACCCTTGGTGCATCCAGGCCAGTTCTCCCCATTCCTACCTCCGCCCCCCAAATGGTGGTGGGTGTTTAATAGGCTTTTCAACCGGACCCTTTCCATACCTTTTCCAAGTGGAGATTACCATCCCCTTACCCTACCCAAAACGGGCAAAGGGATTTGAATTTCTTGGCCACGTTTCCTGTTTAAGTATGAATGTGATAATTAAATAGACTTATTTTATATTTAAAAGTATCATAAAAAAATTATTTAATAATTTGAATATAACTCAACGCTTGACACAAACCTACCAGATGGCTATGATTCCCTCCGTTTGATAAATGCTAGTAGTTATTGCAAGATACAGAAATCAATCAACTGAAAGGAAAAATAATGTCCATCAAAAAAATGACCACATTAAAGTTGGTATTGATGTTTTCCCTCTCCATGGCCATGAACAATGCGCTTGCTGCGACTACGCAGAATGTGAGAGTTTGGGATACAGAAAAAAATCCAAGATTCTTCCCTGAACTTCATGATAAGGAAATTCGCCCGGATTATTTGCGCACCCGGTTAAAAGGAAAAAAAGGGGAGTGTAGTGAATCGGAATGGGCCAACGGTGCTACAGAATGTCAACCCCACTTTGGTGTGGCCTTTTCGGGAGGAGGAACCCGTTCAGCCTCTGCCACCCTGGGGCAATTGCGGGCATTAAGAATGTTGGGATGGTTGGACCAGGCAGCCTATATTTCTGCCGTGTCCGGTGGCTCCTGGGCAAGCACACCCTTTGTGTTCCTGCCTGAAAGCAATAAGGCGACTTATCCAGGATGTTTACTCCTGTCCAATTCCGAAGAGCAGGCCGATTGCCAATACTTAGCACCGACCTATCTTGCACCCGGTGATCTTGCGGATAGTTATTTGAAATTCGACCAAGAAGGGTCGCTTGCCCATTCAATCGCCCATTCCAGAGTGATGGGAAAATTTATAAGGCATGGATTATTTTTTTCGGGTGATGAGACGTACTCCAGGGCCATCAGTGATATCTTTCTAAAGCCTGTTGGCTTAGGGGATCGTTCAAAATATCCTACTTTCAGCGAAAAGTCTAAACAAGGCAACAATGACCAGAATCAATATTACGTTGCCCGATATGGCAGGCCCTATTTGGTTTTGGGGGGAACAATTATTCCCCACGAAAAGAGCGAACATGACCAATTTTATCCTTTTGAATTAACAGGGGATTATGTAGGGGCGCGCAAATTGTTCAAGGCGGAGGATGATAAATCCACATTAAGATACTATGGCGGCGGTTACGTAGAGAACATTGGTTATGATTCCACCCCTCGGTTGGTATCCGAACCTTCCAATACATTGACGGTAGTCACTTCAAGCAAGCGGCATATTCTTACCCTTGGTGATTATCTTGGTACTTCTGGAGCGGCTCCTGTTGCTACTTTACAGCAAATGGGATGGGATAATGCGGGATTTCCAGAGTTTTTGCACTATCCTATAGATTCAACCGCCGTCCATGGTTGGTGGAAAAATAGTACGGCTGTTGCCAGCCAAGAAACGGAAGTGGAAAGAAAAGCACGTGAGACACTGCATGGGGATGGTGGTCATATGGATAATTTTGGCCTGATGCAGTTATTGGCAAGAAAGGTCCAAAATATTCTCGTATTTATCAACACCCAAACACCGTTCTGTAAGGATAAAGATGCCGAATCTTGTGCAAAAGTGCCCATCGTTTCAAATGGAAAATACGATATCAAAGCAAATAGTGAAAAACTATTGGATGACTTGGTCATTCTGTTTAATATGCAATTTAAAGAAGGTGGAAACCACGATAATAAAATCTTAGCAGAAAAGGAGCTTAATAATATTATCAGTGCTTTCACCGAACAAAAAAGAAGGAACCTTCCTCTAGTGTACTGCGGTAACTATAAAATCACTAAAAAAGGGGACACAGCCGATAGCGTTGATAAGTATCTCATAGAAGACTACGACACAAATATCTGCTGGGTATATCTGGATCGCAATGAAAACTATATCGATCAAGTTAAAAAGAATACAATGTTGAGTCAAAAGTTCCGGGATAATTTGGAAGGCAAGGAAGGGGAATTTAAGGATTTCCCCAACTATAAAACTTTCCTGGAAAATGCGAGCATCATTGATCTAAGCCCCGAACAGGTGAACCTGCTTGGCAATTTTACTACCTGGTCGCTCCTGCGCTGTGGGGAGACCATCGAAAAGCACCTGAACCTTACGCAACTCCCCATACCGCCGGTTGCAGACAAGGACGGATATCGCTCCTGTGAAGTTTCCATGGTGAAAAAATAAGACAGAAAAGCATTCCCTTTGGGCCAAATAGCCCAAAGGGAATGCTTGAAAAACGCCGGAGGAACTCAACGCATCGAAAAGATGGGAATCACCTTGTGATCATGGGGAGGTGGCTCCACCTCTTCCGTGTAGAAGGTGGTCACCGCCTCCTGAATCGCCCGCTGAAGATATTCAGCCCGTCGCTGGGTGAGGTTGAAAAGCTGCTGCAAACGCTCCACTGTCACCGGCGGTTCGGCTGGAATCAGGGCACTGTGATAAAGATCCTCCTTGTCGTTGGCCGCCGGAGAAAAGAGAACCACCATCAATTCGGTCTCCCAGGGACTGGTGGTGATGGCCGCCCGCAAGGCCTGTCCCCATTCAAATACCAGCCAACCATTCATCTCCGTAGCCATCGTCTCACTCTCCTGTCAGGGCTTGGCCATCTCCAGCCGGTTGCGTCCATTGCCTTTGGCTTGATACAAGGCAGCATCCGCCAGTTTGATCAGGCGACCAGGGTCCGGGTGACCATCAAAAACGGCGATGCCAATACTGCAAGTGACCTTTAACTTTTTGTCGTTGGACAGAATAAAAGGGTGATTTTCACAACGGTTGCGCAATTTTTCACAAATACTGTGCGCTGAATCCTGTCTCACATTGACTAAAATAAGCAAAAATTCCTCGCCCCCATAGCGAAAGATAAAATCACTGGAACGCACCCCAGCGGCCAACAATTCGGCAAACTGACGCAAGACCACATCCCCCGCCTCATGGCCATAGGTGTCGTTCACCTGCTTGAAAAAATCCAGATCCAACAAAGCCACGGCAAACGGAAATCCCTGACGATTGGAAATTTCCGTCTCCCGGCGCAAAACAGTCTCCAGATAACGACGGTTGAGCACGTTGGTCAAGGCATCCCGTCCCGAATCCACCCGCTCCGCTTGATCCACCATGCCTGCCAGATACCAGGAAGCCTGGCTCACCCGCTCGTTGAATGCCCGCAAATGGAGGCGAAAACGTCGGTGCTTGCTTTCATAACGATAGGTGGCCGCCTGGCTCAACTCCATATCAATTTCCTGCACATAGGTCGTCAGACGTTCCTGATAGCTGTGCTCCGGCAGATACATCTCTCCTTTGTGCTCCAACCACAATCCAAATTCCGAATATTGCAGGTAGGGAATTACCTCAGGGGCGTGGGCCTCCTCAGCATGGAGAAAATTGAGGGTATCCCGTGCCCATTCAGACAACTTGCTACGCATGCGCTCACACTCCAAGGCCATATTATGACCAATGGCCTGCATGCGCATGGAAAGCAGGTTGCTTTGATGTTTGACTAAATTTTCAAAATAACTGTCCGACATGAGAGAAAAAATGATCTCCATCAATTCATCCACCACTTCATGGGCCTCCAGGATCCATTCCTGGGAGTGGTCGCTCTCTTCCAGATGGGAGGTGATCTCCCGCTTGAGAATGCGCAGACCATGGTGGATATAGTGGAGGTTGATGTTGATTTCCGCGTGGCGACTGCCAAGGGCGATGATTTCATGGATGGCAGCATCCAAATCGCTCTTGTCCTGAAACAACTCTTCCAGCCATAAGGTCAACCCCTGCCGTAATTTTTTTTCCACTTGCGGATTATTGAGGATGGGGCCTAACTCTTCCACCTCCTGCAACTGCCAGTAAAAGGCATCCACAATGTCTGGAATGTGGGGGGAGACCAGGCGGCGAATTTCCAACAGGTATCCGCGATAGGTGCCCAGATAAATATTGGCCATTTTGGAAAAAAGAATCTGGCGAATGTTCATGACCGGGTTTCCTGTTGCAAGAGCTGATGGAAGAGAAGAGATTGATAAATCTTGTTGGCTTGGTCCCGTGGGGGACAATCTTCCATAACCACCACCAAATCAGCAGCCTGTTGATAAAACGGTTGTCGCCGTTGCATAATTTCCACTTCCGACCGCTTCACATCCAGATCGGGGCGGTTGGAATCTCGCTGGACCCTTTTGGCCGCCGTGACCGGATCTCCCTTCAACCACAAGATAAAGCCGTTGTGCTTCAGGGCTGCCACTTTGCGATGACTGTAAATTTCCTGACCCTGCTCATCCAGGTCCACCACCACCCCGCCACCCGTGTCGATGATCAAGTTATCCAGGCGAGAAACTTTTTGAATAACTTGGAACTCCAACTGACGAAAAAGACGCCAATCCCCCTGGTGATCGGCCAAAATTTGGGGAATGGAGCGTCCACCATTATCATAGGAGATGAGCAGATCGGTGGAAACCACTTGGCGATGGGTCAGGAGGGCCAAACGACGGGCAATGGTGCTCTTGCCGATGCCTCGAATACCAGTCAAAACAATGTTCATGCCACCCTCGAACCGTAGTGCCGATAAGCCTTGATGAAAACCAGGAGGGTTGGGGTTGCGTGCATGAACAGGTCAAAAATATCAATGGGCTTTTCCAGAATGCCTTGAAAGAGCATTCGTAACTTTTCCACCAGATGAGGTTCTGGCACAAAAGGAGCCAGTCCCAACAGGATGGCCATGGCCAGCAGATGACCCCAGGGCAGACGATCCACCCACCGAATCAGGGGTGAGCCGGTTGGGGGAGAAGAAGGTTGATCTTGGGCTTCCATGATGGTCCATTTCCAGTAGGTTGCAGGTCTCCCGTTGCGGGAGAGGCTTGTTTGTGCGACAACTTAACGTTACCTTTCTCCAGAGCAGCGGGCAAGGGCATCTGCCATGGTATGCCCCCTTGACTCTGATGTCAGCAACTTTTTCATCCCATGGGAGATGCCATGACCACCGACGGTAACCCAACCGGTACTCAGGCGACCTTGCAGTTTTTTTCCAAAGAAGAGGTGGACAACCTCCGTGGTGGTGACGCCCCCACCCGCAGTGAAGAAGAGGATTGGCAGGCCAATCGGGAAGAGTTGG
>JADFXB010000194.1 GCA_015233935.1 Magnetococcales bacterium
GACCGCATGTTCATCCAGGATATCGATCACAATTCCGAATCCGCCATCCTGGTGGATATCATCATCGGACTCGCCCGCAACCTCAATCTGCAAGTTGTCGGCGAAGGGGTGGAAACCCTGGAACAACAAAATTATCTTAATAAACGCGACTGTCACATGGCCCAAGGCTACCTCTATGGCAAACCCATGCCTGCCCATGAGTTTGAAAATTATCTACAAACTGACTTTTCACCATTGACTGATTGTTTTTAATCAGGCAACCAAATTGAGCAATGCTGCTATCAGCCATTTTTGCACGGAATTCTTCGGTGAAGGGAAAACCAGTGTCAAATCTTCCGACAGAATGGCTTCGGCGATAGTGCACCGAAAATCAGAAAAGGCAAAACTAACGCGTTCTTTGATAGCATGGAATCGCTGGGGAAGTTCGGTCGGTTCGTCAGCGCAGATCTAGACCATGAACAATTCTTGTTTATCTTTATTTTTTGAAGCCCTAAAGTATAATTAAAGTCTACTCAAAAAGCCCTTACGGGAATTACTGTCCGACACTGAAGCGTAGGCGTTCAACTAGCAATTTCCTGCACCAAAACCCGCCCATTTATCATTCTTGCCTGTATGCTGGCAAATGCTCTATTAAGCCAATCCAAATTTGGGGCAAAAAAGAACCTCAACAAGAGGTCCAAGTTCATCACCAGGAGAATGGCACGGATCCAGGCTTCAGAGGTGCCCGCCAGCTTGGCCCGGATTTTAGCTAGACCGTGTCTGTTTTTGCCTTGGCCAAATTTTCCTTCGATGAGAATCCGTTCCGGGTAATCACGGCGGCGTTGTCGTTTTTCTTCACACAATTCCTCTCGGTTGGCTTCAGTTTCTTTCCTGGGTCGTCCTAACGGTTTGCCACCAAAGCGAATTCCTCATTCTTTGCAATAGTTCCGGTTCTCCCGCATCCCGTAGATGCCATCTGCCAGGACCACAGCTGGATAATGGCCATATCGATTCTTATAAGCCTCCACTTGACCTGGTAAATTAGCACTTTCGTTAAAAGCTTCCCACCTAAGAGCATCAACGTGAGACAATCCGTTATCATCCATGCTGGCACTCAATTTGGCACCAAATTCTGCTGCAACTCCCGCCTTGCCACGGATAATGGGGCGTACATGACGTTGACTGATACTAACGATCCGATTCTGATGGCTCCGTAAGCGTGAAGCATACATTTGTTTTTGCTGCTCATATACCACTCGGATGATCCAAAGCTGTCGAATATGGCGGTATGTAAAGTTGTCTGGCCATTTCTGACCCAAATTTGGTTTCAAACCGCCCAGAGGGGCAGGTTCAGGCGGAGAATACCTATCCAGCAAGAGGCCAATATAGCCTAAATTTCGGCGAAGGTGCTGTGATTGCTTGCATTCCATACTGGCACAAAGGGGAGGAGCAGGTTTGGCAGGAGCAGCTTGTTCTGAACTCATGCTGCTGTAGTAGGCCTTGGAAAACTCGACCCAGGGAACCACCTCTGCAAGTCTGACCCAACGGTTGTTCTGGTCAAGATTTTGCTCAAATGGATTCTCAAAACTAGGCAAGGGACGCTGCTTTTTATTGGGTTCTCGAATCATAGGTGCACGCCTTTTTGGCTATGCTTTCAGCCAATCCATCCATGCAATAACCACAAGGTGAGAAAAGACAGAGGAATGCCCATTCCTACCAGGGAGGCTGCCAACTCGGGGGCCAAGCCCGCAGCCATGGCCATGGCTCCGGCGGTAATCATGGCTGGCATGCCAGACTCAAAAATTGTGACATCCACAGCCAATCCTGAAAGTCCCAACATTCGGGTAACAGCAAGTACCGCCAGAGGGGCCGCCACCATTTTGATCAATAATCCTGCAGCAAGAGCGGTTCGATGATGGGCGTCCACCTGGAAACGGAACTGAAACCCCACAGCAAAAATCACAACAGGCACCAGCGTATCAGCCAACCGCTGCAATATGGATATCCCCCATTCCGGGAGCACTACCCCGCGCAAACTAAACGCCAGCACCATGGCAATAAAAGGGGGAAATTGCAGTACCTTCTTTAGGATAGCCGTTCCCGTTGGACGATTACCATCGTGTCCGTAGAGGGTAACCACCACAGAACCATAGGTGGCTACAATCAGGAAAGTTCCCAATTGATCGTAGAGCAGAGCATAGGCGACGGCTTCCGATGGAAAAAAGGCCTGCACCATAGGCACCCCCAAAAATGAGGTATTGCCCATGGTGGTCAACAGTAGCAAGGCCCCCACCACATCTCTTGACCAACCCAACCATCGACTCAGAAAGACAACGACAATCGCACTGACCGGCAGCACAATCCATGGCGTTATCATCGGCGTAAGCAGGTTGGTGGAGAGCGGCAATTTGGGTACATGTAATAGCACCATCGCTGGCAAGGCGATGTAGATTACATACATGTTGAAACTCATTGCCGAATTGTCTGGAAAGGCCGGAAGTCGCCGTAACCCCATGCCTGCCATAAATAGCAGGCCAATCAGTATAAAGTTTTCCATGGTGTGGCGGTCTTGATCAGGAATGAGAAAAGATCTGGTTTGGTGAGAAACACGCTCAACTTATCCCACCTTTCAACGACGACAGAATGCGGGCATGAAGACTCCCTGTCAAACCACATTAAAAATTATCCCCATGGCACCACAGAAAACCGCCCCTTTTGTTTGTCGGTGGCCAATGGATACCCGATTGGCCACCCATGCAAAGAAGCTTTCCTTATTTGCAAAACTTCCCAATATACCCGGCCATTCCAAGCCAAATTCAGCCTATTTTTCACCTCGCTCCAGCAGAAATATGGAATAGGCCTTGTCGGTTTTGGTAATATGATTGATCAACCACTCCTGGAGATAACGCAATATTTCCTGGGAAACTTCCATGGAGTCTACGATAAATTTTTCCTTTAATTCCATCACCTTTGCCTTCATATCCTCATGCTCTTTACAATGTCTTTCCAATTCGGGATATTGATGTTTTTTCATTAAAGATTCTTCACGATCAAAATGGTCTACTATATATTTTGACAGTTCATCAAGTATTTCTTTAGCTTCATCCTTGTTATTGCTGCGCTGCATAGATTTGAATAGGGTGGTGATCATTTTTACCAGCTTTTGATGATCTTCATCCAGAGAAGCAATACCAACACCGTATTCAGCCTTCCAACCATACTGTTTTAAGAGATATTCATTTTTGAGGGCGATCATGACGGGAATGCCAAGAAAGAGAAAAAAGACCGCTTCCAAACTTAAGCCATAGGCCATCAAGGCAATCACAGGAACGATGATCAGCAGCCAGATGACCCAGTCCATGGTTTCAATGCGCAATTTCATAGTTTTTTCTCCAACTCGTCGAACAAAAATATCACTTAATCAGGTTTTTTGTGATCAACCTGGAATATGGGAATATTTTCATTGCTTGTATAATATGCCACATTCTCAAGCTGAATGGGACATACTGTACTACCTGTTTTTTCCTATTTCCATGCAAAAAAACAAGATGAATGCATTTCATCTGCCTTATATTTCCAGTCAGCCAATGCGTGAGTGCCCCAGGTAAAGCATGGACGGCAGAAGGATTTATTGTTAAGCTACAAAATGTTGCAGGCAAACTTTTATCCAAGTCAGGAAATCCTCTCGCAAAATGATTGGAGGTCCAACATGGCCCAGCACAAGGAGTCTTCCCCCACGGCGGCTACACAGCTTCCACTGTGCGTTGACCCCATAACCAGTGAGGAAGAGTTTCGTTTGCAGTTGCAACCGCGCATGCGCCAAGTGGCGGTTCCCTCCTTCCATGATCAGCATCTCCAGTTACTGTCCATCATCACCCGCCTGTATGGCGTTATGCGGATATTCCAAAGGCGTCGTCCCAGCCAGGAGGAATACCAACGCCTGTTCAATGTGTTGGATGAGTTGAAAACCTATGCAGTGTTTCATTTTGGCGACGAAGAGGCCTATATGCAGGAAAACCGCTTCCCCGGCCTGCAGATACACCAGGAAAGCCATCGGCGATTCGTGGCCAAACTGCTGAAAATTGAGGCCAAGGTGCGGAATGAGTCGTCTGTATTTGTGGTGGATTTACTGCACATGGTGGTGAGTTGGCTGTTTGACCACATCAACCAGATGGACATGCAGTATTCCAAGTTTGCCCAGGGAGAACCCTACCGACCACCGCCGGAGCCTACCCGGTCAACCAGCACTCCAAAGATAAAAACAGCCCCGGCCAAGATGGCTGTGGCAGATCATCATTGGCAAGGGTATCGGAACAGCCTGCTGGAGCGTCTTCCAGACGTTGGTGTGGCCATCCTGAACAAACAGCACCATCAGTTGGCGGAACAATTGGTGGGGTTACAGTCACTTGTAGACCGGTTGGTTACCCGCAAACCCGGAAAAGGGGAATGGGGCCAGGTGGATGGCCTGTTGGCCTTCCTGTCCAACTATGCTGCCAAACACTTTTTGGATGAAGAAACCTTGTTGCGACAGGCAAAGTATAGCGACCTGGAATCCCATTGCCAGGAACATGCCAATTTTTCAAGCCAAATGATGCGCATGCGCCAGCAACTTCAACGGGAACGCCAGATTCAGTATCTGGTTGACCTGCATTTTTTCCTGCTGGACTGGTTGCTAACCCATGTTTCCGGCACCGATGTGAAATATGTTTCCGCCTTGGCTTCCAAGGGCAACACCCCTGCTGGCGACAAAGGGAAATAGAGGACGGCAACCCGCAGGATTCCGTGTCGTTTGCGGGCGGGGTGCTGGATTCGTTATGGGGTGGACGGCGGGTCGGTCAGGGTTCTTCTTATGGCCAGGAGTTTTCTTGCCATGGGGTGCAATAAGCTCTCATCCAAGGTGTCAATGCGTTTTTTACCCAAACGTTTGTCCAGGACCACCAGGGTTTGGATCAGGGGATCCTCGGCATGGAGGGATTGCTCCAAGGACAGTTCATGCAGGAAGGCCCAACAGGCGAGATACACGTCCTGACGGCTGATTTCGCCATATTCGACAAATTGATTTTCATATCTTTTTTCTTGTTCGCGGGTTATCCCCTGATCGTTTTCTTTGTTTCCGTATTGATAACGGTTGAAGAAGGCCCGTGTGCAAAAGTTGGCGATCACCTTGCCGTCCAGGGTCAGCCAGGCGTGTCCACAGGAGCAATTGCCGTAGGCGGTGCTGTGTATGGCAACCTTGGACTGAATGTTGACGGCAAAATTGTTTTCAATGCGTTTTTTCAGCTTTGACCACTGCATGGGAAACGTCCTCACCCAGGTTGCAGAAGATTAAAACAGCATTGAATCCATTCAACTGTAGTTTATAACAAACACGGTAGATCACTGCAAGACAATTTCCCAGGTTCTTGAAGGTCCACCCACATGGTGGCCGACTGTTGATGACATTGCCGAGATATTGCGCAATAGAAAGGGTCACTGCGGACATCAGTTGGGCTGGCTACTGGAAGATCTGTTCGATCTTTTCCGCACCGAAAATTTTCTTGCTCCACCTCTTCAGGGTTTCCAGGTCGGCATCGGCCAATTTGGGATGGACCCAGTCGGGCACTGAACCAAAATGCTCTTCAAGAAGATCAAGCAGCATTCCGACCATGCCTTTCTGCTCACCGATCTGAATACCTTCCAACTTGCCGATGCCATAACAGCCCGTTTATAAAACATAAATCATGTGCTATACTGTAGGCATCTTGAACCATTGAGGAGGGGA
>JADFXB010000195.1 GCA_015233935.1 Magnetococcales bacterium
GATGATTTGAAAAAACTCTCCACCACTTTGCGGGATGATGCCCATACCGGCTATTGGTTGGGGCTGATTCTGACCTCCTTGTTGACCATGGTTTCCATTGTCTTTGGCATCCTGATTGCCCGCCAGATTCTGCACCAGGTGGGTGGTGAGCCGGTTGAGGTGATGCGCATTACCCAAGAGGTGGCCAATGGCAATCTGGGGGTGCGTTTTGGCAATATGGAGCACGCAACCGGTATCTACGAATCCATCCACGACATGGTGAACAAGCTGCGGGAAACCGTGGGCAATGTGCGCCAGGTGGCGGAAACTCTGGTGTCGGAAAGCGATCAGGTGAGCAGCAGTGCCATGGCGGTATCGGAAGGGGCGACCGAACAAGCCGCCTCAGTAGAGGAGACATCCAGTGCCATGGAGGAGATGACCAGCAGTATCGAACACAACCTGGACAATGCCTCTGCCACCGAAAAAATGGCCATTTCCGTGGCTGAAAGTGCCCAGCAGAGCAGCACCGCCGTCATCCAGGCCGTGGATGCCATGAAACAGATTGCCAGCAAGATTGGTATTATCGAAGAGATTGCCCGGCAGACCAATCTGCTTGCCCTCAATGCTGCTATTGAAGCCGCCCGTGCCGGGGAGCATGGCAAGGGTTTTGCCGTGGTGGCAGCGGAAGTGCGCAAACTGGCAGAACGCAGCCAGTTTGCGGCAGGAGAGATCAACACCATCTCCAAAAACAGCGTGCACATTGCGGTTACCGCAGGGGAATTACTGAACAAGCTCACACCGGAAATTCACAAAACCTCTGACCTGGTAAAGGAAATCGTCTCCTCCTCTCGTGAGCAATCCCAGGGGGCTTCCCAGATCAATCTGGCCATCCAGCAATTGGATCAGGTGATTCAGCAAAATGCGGCCATCGCTGAAGAGATGGCCTCCTCTGCCCAGTCTCTCACCTCCGAAGCCCAGGATTTATTAACCTCCATTTCCTATTTCAAACTGGAAGGATAGAGTTCATGTCGCGCTATCATGTCTATGGCCTGGGCCATGCCCTGTTGGATGTGGAATATTTGGTGGAAGATGATTTTCTCACCCAGGCGGAATTGACCAAAGGCTCCATGACCCTGGTTAATGAGGAGCAGCAGGCACGGCTCATAGCCATGACCCGATCCCCTGCCGCCAAACGTTCCTGTGGTGGCTCGGCGGCCAATACCATCATTGGTGTGGCCCAGTTGGGTGGACTCGCCTGCCAGGCTTTTCGGGTAGCGGCGGATGAAATGGGGGAGTTCTATCGGGCCGATATGCTGGCCAACGGGGTGGAAACCGCATCAACCCCTGCCAAAGAGGGAGCCACCGGTCGCTGCCTGGTTTTCATTACCCCGGATGGGGAACGGACCATGTGCACCTATCTGGGGGTATCGGAATTTTTCTCGCCGGAAGATGTGCAATCCCAGCGCATCCAGGATTCCCAATGGCTGTATATTGAGGGTTATCTGGTCACCTCCCCTTCCGCCCATGAGGCCGCCTTGACAGCCGCAGGCTGGGCGCGGCAGGCGGGGGTGTTGCGTGCCCTGACCTTTTCCGATGTGAACATGATCCATTATTTCCGGGATCCCATGGAAAAAATTCTCGCCCTGGATATGGACCTGGTCTTCTGCAATGAGAGTGAGGCGTTGGCTTTTACCGGACAACAGGATTTATCAGCGGCAGAAAAAATATTACAGCAGACCGCCCGCATGGTATGCATCACCCGTGGGGCACAAGGTGCCATTATCCTGACCAATATGGAACGGGTGGAAGTGGCTGCCCCTCAGGTCAAGGCCATCAATACCAATGGCGCGGGGGACCTTTTTGCGGGAGCCTTTCTCTATGGCATCACCCATGGCATGGAGCTGGCAACGGCTGGCAAGTTGGCCTGTCTGGCTTCTGCCACTCTGGTGACCCAACCGGGGGCACGCTTGCAGGCGGAGCAAACCAGAGGTCTACTTGCGCGTCTTTATTAATCTTCCTCACTGCTTGCTGCCGCTGAATCATACAAAGCGGCAGCATTGCGTCCCAACCGTTTGACATCATACATAACCTGATCGGCCCGTTGCAGCAGGACTTCCGCCGTTTGGCCATGGTCCGGAAAGAGACTGATACCGATACTGGCCCCGATGTGGCAAATATCCCCATTAAGATCGAAGGGCTGCCTTAACACCTGCACCACCTTTTCTGCCACCATCATGGCATTGTCACTGCCAGTGACGTTGGGCAGGATCAAGGTAAATTCATCCCCACCCATACGGGCCAGGATGTCCGACTCACGCAAGCATCCTTTCACCCGGTCTGCCACGGTTTTCAGCAACAGGTCACCGGCATTGTGGCCCAGGGTATCGTTGACCTCCTTGAAGTGATCCAAGTCAAAATAGCCCACTGCCAGTTTATTCTGCTGACGAATGGCCCGGCGCAACTCTTGTTCCAGCAACTCTTTGAACAGCATACGGTTGGGCAGGTTGGTCAAGGTATCGTGGGTGGCCAAGTGGTGGATGCGCTCTTCCACCAGGGCACGATCCATGACCCCGGCCAGGGTGTTGGCAATGGTGGAGAGGAAGGCTTCTTCTTCTGGGTCATATTGATGCATATGGTCCACATAGAGATTCAACACCCCCATGAGGTTGCCCTTCAGTAGAATGGGGACACAATAGTGACCATGCTGACTGATGCCTTCAAAGGTGACATCGTGCAGATGATTCAACTCCTGGGAAAAGACAATTTCCTGACTGGCAGCGGCCCGCCCACACAGGCAATGGCCAAAGGGAACATGACGACAATGGACCAGCAGGTGGGGATGGAGGCCCTTTTGCACCAACATTTCCAACCGGTTGTCCTCTTTGACCACAAAGATGGATCCCTTATTCTGGATGGCCAGCCAGGGGACGGTGAGGATAATTTCAAGGGCCACTTCCAACTTGCGACGCAAGGAAAGGGGTTCCAGGCCAATCTCCAGCAAGGCACTGATGGCTACCCGGTTGACATAAGCCCGCAAATCCCTGGATTCCAGGGTGCGTCGTTCAGAAATATCGCGAATGACAGCGGTATAGAATAATTCCTTGTTGCGCAACCAGCGGGAGAGAGAAATTTCCACCGGAATTTCGCCCCCGTCAGGTTTGCAGGCGATGCCTTCCAGAATGTTGGCATCCCCATCATCTTTTTGCCAGTTGCTTAAGAGTTTTTTCTGCCAATTATCCCCCAGCCAACGGGCAGCGAAGAGACCACTGACATTGGCACCGCTGGCCACTTTACTGCCAAAAATTTCTTCTCCCACCAGATTGGCATAATGAACCGCCCCTGCACTGTCAAAGGCGACGATCACATCCTGCAAAGAGTTGGTGAGGGCACGAAAGCGTTCCTCCCCTTCCTTTAGCCGACTGGCATTTTTTTCCAATTTACGGGTATGACGATCCACGGTGGAGGCCAGGTCGAAGAGGGCGTCGGCCACCTGGGTGATTTCATCGTAGTTGGACTCTTTGACCTCCTCCAGGCGGGATTTAATTTGGGAGGCATCGAAGGTTCCCTGGGAAAATTCCCGTGAGAGTACACCCAAGGTGGACATGCGCCAGGTGATCTGGATAATCCACAACCCCAATGCCACCCACAGCAGGAGAAGAAAGCTGACCAGAGTGGCCACCCCCACCAAGGCCAGTTCCGATAGGGTAAATAAGGGGTTGGAACGATGACGCACCACCAGCAGGGGAGAACGTTCCTTGTCCCCACCCCAGGGCAGGGTGATTTGATCGTAGCGGACCCCCTCCTCCTCCCAGGAGCCTTCTTTCCAGAAGGTATTTGCTTCGCCACCCGGTGAAGAGCTGGCCACCAGATGGTTATCCCGAACCAACATCAGGGTGGTAAGGGGCATGGCATTGCGGAACATCAGGCCATTATCCATGGCGATGAACATCACCAAATGGCCTTTTCGTCCATGTCCCAACCAGAGGGGTTGGGCATACCAGCGGTAGAGACGTTGATAACGTACATCGTCGTACCAGCCATATTTACCGGTAACCGAGAACCGTTCCGGCAAGTTGATTTCATCCGTATGGAAGTCGAACAGAATCCGTTCTTTATCGTTGACCACCAGGAGGAGGGGAAATAAATCATGATTTTCCTGGGTCAAGGCAGCTCGTAATTGGTTCCAGCTTTCCATGATATCTTTGTTTTTGAACAAATTCATAAATTCAATGCGGGCGTGCAGACGAATGGCACTTTCCTGCCAATCCTGGTCCAATAACAAGATGCGTTCGCTGTAGTGTTGCCTCAACGAGGAAGAAATAGAGGCGGCATAGCGATTGAGGGCGGCATGTTGAAAGAAAACGGCAGCGGCAGTCACCAGAACAACCACAGCGGTCAACACCCAAAAGACCCTGAGGGCGGCTTGGCGCAGCAGGATAGAGCGTGTTCGCGCCGTTTGCCTCATGGTTTATTCCCTTTGCCCGGCCCATTGGTCATGGATCAGGGATTCCATGGTAATTCCATCCTGTTTGGGATTGGTAAATTTAAAAAATTGGTTGGTATCCGCCATTTGCTGGCGGGAAAAGGCACCATTGGGGCTGTAGAGGCGGGGATATTTTTTCAAAGCGAGGAGCAGTCCTTGCCGTTCCTTTTCGTCAGCCACTGCCATTTTTTCCACCAATTCTTCCGGGGTATGGCTGGCAATCCATTGTAGTGCGCGGCGCACCATGGTCACCATGCGTTGGACCTTGACCGGTTCATTTTGAATGACATCCGGTCGGGTGGTGACGGCGGCATGGAGAAAATGGCTGCCTGGTATCCGACCAGAGACGGCGGGGTCGGCCAGATTGGCCAGGGCAAAAACTTTCTTTTCCTGGATCATGACAGAGGCGAAGGGTTCTTCCGCCATGATGGCGTCCACTTTACCATTTTCCAATAAGAGGGCGCGCTCCTCCCAGTTTTGTCCCACGGGAACCATGCGTATATCGTGTTCACTGCCGCCGTCGGAAAACAGCAACAGCTCGGTCAACTGCTGGGCCACAGTTTTGGCATTGACCGAACTGTTGTGGATACCAATCACCCGCCCTTTTAAATCGGCAATGCGTTTGACTTCATCTTGAAGGGCGGCACGGACGATCAGCACAAAGAGGGTGGCATCACTGACAGAAGCCACCCCCAGCATGGTCCCCCCATTGGCTTTCAGGGACATAACGGCGGGAAATCCTGCCACGGCAAAATCACTGTTGCGCGCCAGGGTTTGTTTGATGGCCACCCCGCCACCCCCCACATGGTTGAGGATGAGTTGCACCCCCTCTTCTTGATCGATGCCGATGCGGGGAATGAGATCAATGGGAAGATAGGAGAGATTGCGTGGTCCCACCAAACTGACGGTGATGCGGAGAGGGGATTCTGCAGCCTGAACTGGGGGAATTCCCAATAGAAAAACCAGCAACAGAAGCACCACGTACTTAAGAAGTGAGGGCACGGCTATCTTATCGGAAAAAAAGGAAATTATTATTTCCATCCATGGTTCCTGCTAGGTGTGTTCTTCCTGTAGTAGACCGCAAAAATTATATCGCCGCCAACCCATGGCTGTCAAACCACTCTTCCATATTTCGATTAATTTAATAAATAAATTTGCTACAAATTGTTACACCAACTTCTCTTTCCCAACATTGA
>JADFXB010000196.1 GCA_015233935.1 Magnetococcales bacterium
ATTCGGTGGAGCGTCGTTTGGGGGCGGGCACCTATTATGTGCGGGTCAAGCGGGATGGGCAGGATACCAGCTACCATCTGCGCTTGTTCAATAGTCCGCAAAATCCACAAAATCTGGGAGCCTTGCTCAATAGTGGTCGCCAGGTATGGGATTGGGTGGGCAATGGGGACAGGGAAGATTTTTACTCCTTCTCCCTCACCGCCACCTCCAACATGTCCATTATTTTGAACGAACAGAGTGGGGATCTGGACCTGCAACTGTTGGACTATGCCCACTGGCAGGAACGCGCCTTTGCCGATTCTTTGCTCAACTGGCTGGATCATCAAGGGGAGAATGTGCTGGCCTCCTCCCGCACCCCCGGTTTGGTGGAGGAGTCCATCAATCAGGTGTTGGCCCCTGGTACCTACTATGTTTCTGTGTTGCCACGCCAGGGAAACAGCAACTATCACCTGGCCCTGCAAGCCACCACCACCTCTTCGCCGGTCACTGTGGAGAGTCCAGATTATGCCACGTCGGTCTTGTCCTTGGGCAACTTGCAGGGCAATCATGTTGTTCGTGGTTCCGTAGGGGATGAGGATGTGATGGACTGTTATGGCTTCACCATTACTTCCGCCCGCACGGTTTCCCTGGTGCTGGAAGAATTGACCGCCGATGCAGAGCTTTATTTATTGCGGGGTTTGGATTGGTCCCCCACCCAACCGGACGATACCTTCACCACCTTCATGGACAACTGGGATGCCCAGGTGGTGGCAAGGCGGGAATCGTTGTCTAATCGGGAGGCCATCAGCAATATACATCTTTCCACGGGAACCTATTTTGTGGCGGTGCGCCAGGGCAGCGGTGAAACCTCCTACAGCCTTTCTCTTTTGACCAGCACGGCCACTGCCGCTCCTGGTTTGGTACGCGAGAGTCGGGAGGTGCATGAGAGTCCGATGCTGGCCATGGGTTGAAGGTGAAAAAAATTGCTTGATTTTTGGCAAAATCCTTTCTTGACATGCCGTAATGGTTAACCATAGAATGTCGGGTTACGCTGTATTGAGGCCCAGATGGGCCTTTTCTGTTCTCAAGGGTCCCAGATAAATTCCGGTGCAAAAATTGCATGGAATTTTGCCGCAGGAGATCAAGATGGAGCCACAATCGTTGCGAGATCGGGTCACTGAAGGCATGAAGGAGGCGATGAAGGCGCGGGATGAATTGCGTCTGTCGGCCTTGCGCATGCTGCGCGCCGCCTTCCTGGTGAAGGACAAAGAGGGCAAAGGGGCGGTCAGTGAGGAAGATTTGGTGGGTGTGGTGCGCTCTCTGATTAAACAACGTCATGAATCTGCCGCCGCCTTTCGCCAGGCTGGTCGGGAAGAATCGGCGGCCAAAGAGGAGCAGGAAGCGGTCATCCTGCAAGAACTTTTACCCCCCGCCCTGGAAGGGGAGGCCCTGCTGGACTTGATTCGTCAGATTGTTGGCGAAACCGGGGCAACCACTCTGAAAGACATGGGCCGGGTGGTCAAATTATTGAAAGAAAAAAGCGGTGGACGGGTGGATATGTCCAAGGCTTCCGAGATTGTCAAGCAGGTCTTGACCAACGGCTGACCACCGACGGAGGGTCGATGGCATCCATTACCGAAGCCTTCAAGGAGGCGGTGCGCGACCGGGTCAACCTGGTGGATGTGGTCTCCCGCCATGTGCAATTGCGCAAAAGCGGTTCCAACTGGATGGGATTGTGTCCCTTTCACGATGACCGCAAAAGCCCCTCCTTTAGTGTGCAGTCGGAAAAAGGGGTTTTCCATTGTTTTGGCTGTGGTGCGGGTGGCGATGTTTTTGAATTTGTCATGCGCATTCGTGGTCTCTCCTTCATGGAAGCCCTGGAGGAGCTGGCGCGGGAGGCCAATCTGCCCATACCCCGCCAGGAACAACGCCCCCCCGGCGAGATGGAACGGGAACGGGAGGAACGACGCTCCCTGTTGAATATTGTGGAGCAGGCCAAGGAGTGGTTCGGCCAACAGTTGCGCGGTCCGCAAGGCAAGGCCGCACGGGAGTACCTCACCGCGCGCGGGTTGCGGTCGGCTACCCTGGAACGTTTTCAACTGGGCTATGCCCCTCCCGGCTGGAGCCAGTTGGTGGACCATTTCGGTGGTGGCTCGGCAGTCTGCCAGGTGTTGGAAACGGTGGGTCTGGCCGTCCACAAGGAGGGCCGCAGCGGCTGGTATGACCGGTTTCGGGATCGGATCATCTTTCCCATTCACGACCGGCAGGGACGCTGTATCGCCTTTGGTGGTCGCTTGCTGAAGGGTTCCGACGGACCCAAGTATATCAATTCGCCGGAAACCCCCCTCTATCGCAAGGGCGAGGTGCTGTACGGTCTGGATTCCGCCTGGAAGGTGATTCGGGAGACGGAACAGGCGGTGGTGGTGGAAGGCTACATGGACTTGATCTCCCTGGCCGATGCAGGAATCGGTCAAGTGGTGGCCACCCTGGGAACCGCCTTGACTGAGCAGCATTTGCGGCTGCTGTGGGGACAAACCAATCGCATCGTCTTTTGTTTTGACGGTGATCAGGCAGGCATCAAGGCCGCCTGGCGTGCCCTGGAACAGGTGGTGGAAGGGTTGCAGGCGGATCGCCACCCTACTTTTCTGTTTTTGCCCGAAGGGGCCGACCCGGATGACATGATCCGGCGGGAAGGGGTTGAACGCTTTCGTCAGAGGTTGAAAGAGTCCACCAGTTTGCTGGACTTTTTGTTGAATCACCTGTCTGATGGCTTGCAGATGGAAGGCCCGGAAGGCAAGGCTGCCCTGGTGCACCGGCTGGAACCCTATCTGGCCAAAGTGGCGGATCCGCTACTGGCCCAACTCTACCGGCAGGCGGTGGGGCAGCGGTTGGGGTTGCAGGGCAACTGGCAGCAGCGTCCACCGTCGGTGAGTGCGCCCCGGCGTGCCGCTTTCCGGCCTCCCCGTTCGGCGGTTTTGCAACCGGTGGGCAAGGGGCGGGATCATGAACGATTGCTGCTGGCCATTTTGTTGCGCCATCCGCAACTTGTTCTGGAACATGAGGAGTCCTTTGCTGGTCTTACCATCCAGGATGATGCACGGGCCAAATTGTTGGATGCTTTGATCCACTTTGGCCATAGTGAAAATGCGGTGCGGATTGCTCCCCTGGATTATCTGACCGACGGCTCTTTGCGACGGCTGGCCAAGGCCATCCTGGCCCAGGAAGAGCAGGATTTGGACGACCCGGAACGTGAGTTGCAGGGATGCCTGGTCAACTGCCAGTTGGAACGCATACGCCAGGAGATGGCACGTTTGAGTGCCAACGGTTTTGCCGAAGAAAAAGATTGGACCGTTTATCACGGTTTTCGTCAGGAAGAAGAACGCCTGTTGCGAGAGATCAAAAAAATGGCCACCCCCAACGTGGTTCCAATGGACAGGCACTAAGGTTGTCAGGAAGAAAAGATGAGCGAAGACTCCCACGATATCTTCATGAAACGTCTGGTGGACCGTGGCAAAGAACGGGGCTTCCTGACCTTTGACGAAGTCAACGATATCATTCCCAGTGAAGTCAACTCCGCCGATCAGATCGAGGATGTGGTCTCCATCCTGGACGATATGGGGATCAACCTGGTGGATGCCCCGGAAGAGGGTGAACTGGAGAAAATTTCCGTCACCGAATCCATGGATGACATCAACAGCGGCGACTTCGACCCCACCTTGACAGAAGCCGCCATCGACGATCTGGACCTGGGCAAAACCGACGACCCGGTACGCATGTATTTGCGGGAAATGGGATCGGTGGATCTTCTCACCCGTGAAGGGGAGATCGACATTGCCAAGCGCATCGAGGCCGGTCGCAACGAGGTAATCGCCGCCATCTGCGATGCCCCTGCCACCTTCCAACAGATTGTCCTGTTGGCCGACAAGTTACGCAACAATGAGGTAGCCCTGCGGGATATCCTGGATATCGCCACTCCCGATTCGGAAGATGGGGTGGAAGAGGATCTGGACGAAAGTTTAGATCTGGACGATGAAATCAATGAGGATGAGGAAGACGGGGAAGAGCGGGAAGATGAGGACAAGGAGGAAGAGGTCAGCGAACCGGTCCTCTCCGAGGCCAATTCCGCCCGCATGACCGAATTGCGGGTGCAAACCCAGGCCCAGTTTGACGCCATCGCGGAAGAGAGCCAGGTGTTGAGCCGTCTGCAAATTGAGATGGACGAGTTCCGGCTGGCAGGGGATCAAAAAAATCTGCGGCGGGTGCAGCGCAATTATAACAATCGGAAAAACAAAGTGGTGGAGATGGTAGGCTCCATCAAGTTTTCCATCAAACAGATGAACGCCCTGGTGGACACCCTGAAAGAGTTTGTGGTGCGGGCCAGGGATATTGAAGCAGATATTTTGCGTCTGGCCACCGAATCCAACGTTCCCAAGAAAAAATTCTTGACCGAATATTTGGGCAACGAAGGCAAGCTGGATTGGGTGGACCAATATGCGGATCGCACCGAAAAATATTGGCAGGCCTTTTATATCCATGCAGAGGTGATTCGCTCCCGTCAGGAGCAGTTGCATGTGATCGAGGAGGACTCCCGCCAATCCATCACCGACTTGAAAAACACCCACAAGCGGGTGGTGAACGGTGAGCGGCAGGCCTATTTGGCCAAGAAGGAGATGGTGGAGGCCAACCTGCGTCTGGTGATCTCCATCGCCAAAAAATACACCAACCGGGGCCTGCAATTTCTGGATTTGATCCAGGAGGGCAATATTGGTTTGATGAAGGCGGTGGACAAGTTTGAATGGCGGCGTGGGTATAAATTTTCCACCTATGCCACCTGGTGGATTCGCCAGGCCATCACCCGTTCCATAGCGGATCAAGCCCGCACCATTCGTATTCCGGTGCACATGATCGAGACCATCAACAAGCTGGTACGCACCAGTCGGCAGATGGTACAGGAGATGGGCCGGGAGCCGACGCCGGAAGAGATTGCCGATCGCATGGACATGTCCTTGGACAAGGTGCGTAAGGTATTGAAAATTGCCAAAGAGCCGATCTCCCTGGAAACCCCGGTGGGGGATGAGGAGGACAGCCATCTTGGTGATTTTATCGAGGACAAATCCATGTTGTCGCCGTCGGATTTGGCCATCATGTCCAATTTACGAGATACCACCACGCGGGTATTAAAAACCTTGACACCTCGTGAGGAGAGTGTTTTAAGGATGAGGTTTGGCATCGGCATGTCCACGGACCACACCCTTGAGGAGGTGGGACGCAAGTTTAACGTCACCCGTGAGCGCATTCGTCAGATCGAGGCCAAGGCGTTACGCAAGCTGCGTCATCCTTCCCGCTCCCGCAAGTTACGCAGCTTTTTGGAATCCTAGCCCCCAAGGGCCTATAGCTCAGCGGTCAGAGCCGCCGGCTCATAACCGGTCGGTCCCAGGTTCGAATCCTGGTGGGCCCACCATTTTTTTTCAATAGTTTTGCCTCGTTGCCTGGATCGGGTTCTGGAGTGGCCTGCGTGGGGACGAAAAAGTCCAATGTTTCCAATGGTTGCGCGGGATGGTTCGAAATCGCACTTGGTCAAAATTCGGACTTGCGGGAGTCGAAACGGGCGGATATCATTCTCTCTCCGGCCCCATTCTCCAAAACCTGTGGACCCGCCCTGGG
>JADFXB010000197.1 GCA_015233935.1 Magnetococcales bacterium
ACCCGCCATGATCTGTGAGCCACTTCCAGAGAACGGTTCATAACACAGCCCACCCTTGGGCACATGCTGGCGCATGGGGATGGCGAAGCAGTCCAAAGGTTTGGGGGTCGGGTGATCTGGACGTGCATCACCAGCCAATCCTGGGATGTCCCAGACGGTATAAGCGGGTTCAGCGTTTTCCAGCTTCTCCGGCCTGTTGCCTTTGATCCAGCCATAGAAACAGGGTTCGTGCTTCCAGAGGTAATGGGTCCGGGTCAAGACCGGGGCGTTTTTGTTCCAGACGATTTGCTGGTGGACGAACGCGCCCATCTTTTCCCACACTGCCTCCAGCATGGCCTGACGGCGGGAGGCGTGCCAGCAGTACCAAGCCGCATGGTCGCTGATGGCATGGTCAATGGCCGCCCGGATGAAGCCCTCGTACAGCTCTGGCCCTTGGCTGGAATCATCCCATGTCACGCCATAGGTGTCGGACCAATCTTTGTTTCCGCCCACCCATCCTTTTTTGACATCTGGGGCACCGTCATTCTGTCCTGCCTTTTTGGCCATTGCGGCTTGAGCCTTTTTGTTCGGTGGGTGATTGGTGCCGTCATAATCGACCAGATAGGGGGGATCAGTGGCGAAGAGGATGGCCCGTTCCCCCTTCATCAGGCGGATCACATCCTCTGCTACGGTACTGCTGCCGCACAAGAGCCGGTGGTCGCCAAGGCACCAGAGATCTCCAGGACGAGAGACCGGATTCTTCGGCGGCTCAGGGAGGGTATCCATATCGTTGATGGAGGGGGTGTTCTCATCCGTCCACGCCAGCATTTTCAACCAGTCCTCGTCCACGCCGGGGATTTCGAGAGGGTTGTCGATACTGTCAAACAGTGCCTTCAAGGCATCATTGTCCCATTCGGAAAGCTCGGCCACGCGGTTGTCGGCAATGGCATACCCGGTGGCAGTCTGCTGATCGTCCTCAACCCGCACTGCCGCAATGTGGGTCCAGCCCAGATTTTTGGCTGCCCGCAGGGTACCATTACCGGCTTCGACGAAACCTGTCTTGGCATTGATCACGATGGGTTTGCGTTGGTTGAATCGTCTGAGAGACTCGGCCACTTGCTGGGTGCTTTCGGCAGTGTGCCTACGGGCATTCTTTGGGTCTTCTTGAACAGAGGCAATCGGCACTTTCAGCACCAGCAGGTCTGGGATGATCCCATGCTTCTCCGGGGTTGTAATGCTCTGCGCAACGGCCTGTACTTTTTTCTTCTGAAGTTTGATGCCTGCGACTGCAACGACTGCGTTCACGCTCCTTCCTCCTCACACTGTTCCATCTGCTGGGTTGCCTGGGGAGAACCGCCTCCCACCTGAAAAACCTCGTCCAGCAGTTGCTTCGCCACATCGATTACTTTCTGGTGTTGATCCTCCAGGAGGGGTACAGGGTCTCCCTCCATGGTCGGGGTCACATTGATCATGCCCCTGCCACCAGAGCCAACCCCACCACATGCCAGCAGGATGCATTTCATCCGCTCTGTTTCTACCCGAACTATATCCCGCCGGGCTATTGACCGTTCCAGGGGAGTGTCTGCCTTGTCCATATCCTTGAGGGCAGAGGCGCGGACCTCACTGAGGACTCCCAGGGACTCGGCCACCAGCGCAAGGAGATCGCTGCCCTGGAGTTCCTTGGCGATGTAGGCCCGGATGGAAGCGATGTCCTTGTACACCACTTCCGCATCCACCCCCAGCATGGGTGCCATCTGGGCGACTGTGATGCCTCTGGCCATCAGCTTGCGCACTTTCACCCGGCGGGTTTCAATCGCTTCGGTTTTGGCATCATACAGCATAGGATGCGCCCCAGCTTTTGCCAGACTCTTATGGCGGGTGTTCATGCTGCCAGTCCCCGCAGACTCAGGTCGAAAGCATGTTGAGCCAAAGCGACCAGAAATGCCTCACCAGC
Organism: Magnetococcales bacterium; assembly: GCA_015233935.1. GTDB lineage: Bacteria > Pseudomonadota > Magnetococcia > Magnetococcales > JADFXB01 > JADFXB01. The sequence continues at coordinate 1,934 of JADFXB010000197.1, forward strand.
CTGTTTGTTCATCGGGTCGTTCCACCACAAATTGATCCCGCATGGCGTGGGCACCCAGGCGATGGTGGTCGGCCTGTGGTCTCCCGATGGCGCATCCAGAATTTGTTCATCCCACGTACATGGTGCAACGTGACCGATCCCAAAGGCAGAGGCAGTCTTTTTGCCGATCAGCACCACGGTGCGGCCATGCAGCAGGGGGATGAGTTTTTCCACCCCCGCGATGGCCATGGCTTTTGGGAATCGGTCTCCATTACGGCTTCTTCCCGCATAAACCGGGATGATATAATGGCGTTCGAAAATGACCTCAAAGCTGCACGGGTCAATTTGCATCAGCCTCAGCAAAGAGGCCGCCGCACCCTGGCCACGCCGGATTGGAACCAAGGGCCGACTGGGATCACTGTCTCGCCCTGGAACTGTTCCCACGATGACCACCTTTCGATTTTTCGATTCGTTCATGGTATTCCGTCCTACCTTTATAAACCTCTTTGGAAATGAATCCCACTCTGGCATGCGATTTTCTGACGTATTTCCGTCAGTTGAGAGCTGGCTTCAGAACCTTATCATGTTGCGGTAATCTTCGACGGCCTCCTTGAATGAAGCGACCAACTCATCCAATGGCCGTCGGACATCGGAGACCAATGCCGGTTGATATTTTTGCCACCTGATGGGCTTGCCCGCCGCCAACTCCTCTCCGACTTTTTCCACGACAGCCTGACCAAGTGGGGTCAAGCGGACACCTGTTTTGCGACGCAAGCGGCCATTGCCGGTGAGCACCTGTTTCAGCGACACTAACCCAGCACCGGCAAGTTTTCGTTGTGCCCGACGATGCGCCTCCGCAGCAGATCTCCCAGAGGCAGGAGACGGGACAACACGGTGGTTGTGGTCTGCCATCGCAGCCGCCAGCAAAATTCTGCGCTCGTGCGACCCCAGGCGGACTCCAGACAAGGCAAGAACCTGGGACTCGCTCCCATGACAACTGCCACAGGGTAACAACTGTCTCAGCCTCTCTGTTGAGATACCACTGCTACCGGATACCGCTTCCACCAACTGACAAAGGTGATGATTGGTTTGACATGTAAAACTCATTTCACCCTCGCTGCAATCAATTGCTTCCCTTGCCTGGACAGGTGGGATAGATGGGATAGATGGGACAGGTGGGACAGGTGGGACAGGTGGGACATCATCCTTGCTCCGTTCCGACCGGCGACTCAGACAATCCATATCTGAACCCAGACTGCTTCACCAACGCCCCGTCCGTCACCATCCTATAAATCAACTTTCTGGTAGACTCCTCTGTCCTCGCCCCCCTCTTTGAGTTTTGGCCATTCAGTGCTGAGGTGGAGATTCGATGGAGGGTGTGCTTCCTGGAGGATTTTTGAAAAACGCGATTGCAGACGGGAATGTGTGTCTTCGAGGGCGAGGTAAAGCACGTCTCCTTTCGCAACAGGGAATTTTCCCATCGCCACACCACCGCGAGCAATCTCAAGAGCAAGGTGCTGGGCGAGCCATGTTTTCCCTGCTTTTGGTTTGCCTCCCAGAATCGACACGCCCTCTGCAATCATGCCTGATACTGAAAATCGTGGCTCTGGTAACTCTTTGATCATCAGTTGCGCAAGTGTAACATCATTACTAATAGGTTCGGATGGCGACTTTTTCGCTGAGCTATTGGATCTCTTCTCTCCGCTCACTGCTTTTTCCATATAATAAATCGTCATATCGTTTCTTCCCTTGAACAGACACCCGCCGAGCCGTAGCATGCCTACATTTCTGAGCAACAGATTTCCGTTTACTTGATATTTTTGTATACTCTATATTACAACATCGTTTCATGTCAAGAGGGAAAATCAATCAGTCATGCCTAAATCAGCAGCTCCAGAGAAAGGTGAACTTGTCTCCGTCCGTGTCTCTCCAAAAACTAAGTTCTCACTAGAACTTCTTTCACGAATTCAAAGGCGTACCGTGTCTGCCATTGTACACATGGCGATCGAAAGAGAACTGCGGAGGGATGGATCTCGATTGAACTTAGATGAAGGGGATAATGCCGAGATGGCTGATAACTGGCCGGGAAGGAGGGAAGAGAACGAGTCGTATCTCCCTGATCTTTTATGGGATCCGATTGTGTCAGACCGACTTGTCAAACTCGCCCAGAATCGTCCCGATCTGCTGACCCACCAAGAACAGCTCATGTGGAAGGCCATTCAAGAAAACCCAAGGTGGTATAGGGCAGGCACGCCAGATCTGCTTGCAATTCGTAGTGCGTGGGCTGAAATCAATCGGCAGGCAGAGGAGTGGGAACGGCTTGGATAGTCGGTAATGCGTGGTGAACCGGTCCACTGATCATCAGGCTCTTGTTACAGCACAGGACAAGATGGTGAAGCGGGAGATCTCCCTTTGCATGAGGTGATGTTCGCCAACCTTTTCGCAACGTCATTCAACACTCCAAGTGTTGCGCAATTAACTGCCAGATGAGATTTTCCATAAAAGGCGTAATTTGCCACCGAGTGCTCCAATGACATTCCGAAACAGAAGAACCTGTGATGAAAGTATAGCGTGATCGGTTTCCAACGAGATAAGGACAAGATCCATCATCGCTATAGTTGCGATCAGCCCTCCATGATAGTATGGATATGGTGACTTTGGGTCGATACCAAACACCTCCATGGTGGTCCACCCCAGTTCAGCAGCTTGTTTCGCTGTATCGGTATACGCCCATCCATCGACATTGATCGTCATGTCGGGATTCATGTGCTGCTTCATCCCGAACTTGCCAGTCTTAGGACGACGGAAGAGAAAGAACTGGGCAGTGTCGATGATGCTATCCCAGTCATTATGATATATATCGGCGGGCCTATCCATTGCCTGAAGTTTGTTGAATCCCTCGCGCCATTCGTTCAGCACTTCATCCACACTCATTGCCGCACTCTCAGCCGTCCCGCCTTCTGTCGCTGCCCCATCTACCATCGCCCCCACAGTTCCCGCGACCGACCCTGTCGTTTCTCCTACTGCATCTCCCGTCGGGTTTTCTGTCTCCTTGTTCCCAAGAACGGCATCATTTGTCGGATTCAACGATTTGACGGTCTTGCCGTGGAGTTGCTCAAGTTTAGTCTTGGTGTCCTCCTGGGGCAGGACAGATGCGCACTGCGATGGCTGCCCTGTTTGCCCCATCAGTTTGTATGTGTAGGTAACCAGAGGGTTTGGCAAAGGGGGAAAATCCCATATAGAGTTATTATATGGAAATTTACCCTGCGCCATTGCCATTGCCAGCATTTATCATAACGTTCACGCTGGCTCCGGCATTGTTCAATTTAATCAGTGCCTCTGCGTGCTCCTGGATAGTGCCGTGAAAAAATTTGATAAGAGTCGGCTTATTCTGCGTTTTGTCGTCGTCAAACGTCCGAAATGAAACAGAACCGCCACTGGCGAGTCGGTCCAGAAATTTCTGAACAATACACACTTGTCCAAAACAGCCTGATGGAGGTGCACCCTCCTGGTGAAAATGGCAGAATGGGATTGCTGAGATTCCAGTCCCACCAAAATCCACCAGGAGAGCCGATCCATGATAAGAACCGCCAGCCTTTTCAGTCAACTTCTAGACCATTTCCCCCGCACCGAATTCGCTGCTCTGGTACAGAAACACAAAGCCGAACGGGCAGTCAAGGGGTTTACCTGTTGGACCCAA
>JADFXB010000198.1 GCA_015233935.1 Magnetococcales bacterium
CCGATGACCGGCATGCTCTTGGAAGCGACGCCTTTCTTGGCTACATGAAGGACATTGAATTTCTCGCCGAGGACTACATCCAGTGCTTGGATAGATTCGAAAAACCCATAGACTACAGATTATCATCGAAGATACTGCAACTGATGACGAAATCGCGCAGGGATTTTTTTTGTCCAGCGGGCGAGCGGATGTTCGGCGTTTCGGTCGATGGTGATGTTTATCCTTGTTCCCTGCATGTTGGACGTGAGGCCATGCGGCTAGGTCATGTCAAGGATACGATCAGTAACGATGCGGTTTCAACTTTTCGCCATCGTTTTGGGATCTATGGCCAAACCCAGTGTATAGGGTGCTGGAACCGCCATCTTTGCGGTGGCGGTTGTTCCGCCATGACCGACCGGTTTGGTTCAGATGATTGCAGAGTATTGATGAAAGAGTCAGAAGCAGCAATCGTGGTATACCATTATTTTGCTGAAAACGATCCTCTGAAGCTGCTGTCTCTGGTCTCCCCGGCCACTGTACGTTGGGCATACGGTCTAAATTCGGATAAGCCATGAAGACGTTCAAAGCCCCTGTGCAAGAACTACATGCAATCTCACGCTGGGACAATTCCGGGCAGGATCTCCTGAGCGTGGCATCTCTGCTGGTTGGTGTTGAGAACGATCCAGACGGTCCTTCGGATACTTGTCCCGATTCCAACGCTGATGTTCTGCCGTTGATCAGCGATATCTCGATGGATATTGCGGGAAGTTGCAACCTCTCTTGCCGGTATTGCTTCGAGGACGACATCGATTCCCGGTACGGTTTTCCCTCCGAACAGACACTGTCGGAACTTCGTCGGATGCTACGACAAGTGGAAGGTCTCGCCCGTCATGTAAATCTCCATTTCGGTTCAGGGGAACCGCTATTAAACTTCATCGCTCTGCGCCAGATGGTAGACGAAGTATTGGACGATTCATATCAATCTGGACGAACGCTATCCTTCAACATCACAACCAATGCCACCTTGGTCACTCCAGAAATTGCTGATTTTCTAGCGAATAGACCATTCATCGTCCGAGTCAGTTGTGATGGTCCAGAGGCAATCCATAATGCAAACCGCCCCTATCGGAATGGACAAGCCTCGTATCGACATGTGATGCGTGGGTTGGAGCTTCTCTTAGATCGACTCCCCGACCGACTGATTGTGAATTCTGTCGTTACTACCGGAACTCGGATTCATGATGTTTGGTCATGGGCCGTTTCCCAGGGAGTTCTGCACCAGAACACGATCAAGGTTGGTGCTCGAGCCGACAGTGGGATGCTCCCGCACAAAGCAGAGATCGAGCAGTACCAGAGAGATTTCCGTTCCATCGCCGAAGCCATGCTCTGCATTTTGGACGAAGGTCGCCGACCAATGGATTTCCAGCCGCTCACCAAGCCCGTTTTACGCCTTTCCAGGCAGAGGAGGCAGGAACGTTACTGTGGCGCGGGTGGCACTTACCTCGGTATTTCGGTGAATGGAGGCATCTACCCGTGCTTTCGGTTCCTGGGTCTAGAGAGCTATAAAATGGGCAACGTTTCTGGTAGTCTGGATGAGACTGCTAGAACGTCATTCCTAACAGAAATTGCACCTAGAGTGTCATTGCGTAACGATTGTTCATTATGTTGGGCTCGCTACCTCTGCGGCGGTGGCTGCTACGCAGACTCAGTGATGTTTGGTGAGGACCGTGCGCGGCCGCTTGCAGCTCACTGCTCATTCACCAAGATCGAAATAGAAACGGCTGTAAGCTTGTACGCACGTTTAATGGAGCGTCCAACAGAGCAATTCCTAACTCTGTATGGAATTGATGTATCCGATATAATATCTCGTCTGAATCGTGGGCACGGACATTGAATCCTGGAACATCAACATCCCAAGACTTCTGTGATGTTGATGTCTGATCAAACTTCTTCTCCAGAATTCGCCCGTTAGATCAATACAAGGTACTGTCTAATTTTCAAGGGGGACCTGGTGTTTGGCCTTATTTAAGTTTAATTATTGATAAATCAAGAAGGCTTGTGTTTACCTGAGTCCCCTGCAAAAGTCTAGCAGATATCTGTGCAAAACTTTGATTTCGCTTGTAAAAATACTATTTTTGGGTGAAAAATAAGACACAGCATTTTCAACACGCTACGGGCCAAGGGACTCTTACTTATTGAATTTTTAGGAGGATGACATGCTGAAGGCTTTTCGAGATAATTTAGGATTGCTTAGCCTTGTCGTCGTGCTGATTGGCGTGAGCAGTACTGATGCTTATTATGGAGCTTTCGGTCTAAAATACCAGCTATTGTCAATTCCTGCAAACCATCTTCTATATCGCGGCCTGACTTCAGTATTTGACTCTTTCTATGTTTCAATATGCTACATTGCATCAGTATTTGTTATCGTTTGCCAGGGACGTCTGGCTGTTTTATTTGGCAGCATTGATCGTGTCCGCTTTCTTAATTATGCGTTTGTTATTGTTATTTCTATAATATCATGGTTCTCAGGTCTTCAAATTGGTCGCAACTTGGCCATGGAAGATTACACAGTCGATAAATCTAACCTGCCCATGGTGCAGAAAATATTATATAAAAAGGATTCAAACGCTAGCGAAATCGATGGGGCAGTAAAAGATTATCGCATTCTCCTACAAACAAATGCGGGGTTTTATCTTCTCCGCCCTGTTAAGGATCCCCACACAGAATCTCCCCTTATCCAGTATATTTCAGGAGGCAGCATTGAAGTTATCAAATATTGTATTCGTTGCTAGGTCGTTGTTCCTTATCCTCATCTTTCTGAGTGACCATGTTCTTGCCGACTCGGTCTATACAGAAGATCGGGTGATACATGGTTATATTAAAAAAATTGATGAAAAGACCATTGGCTTGCGAAAAGGATGCTCAGGAACTGATGAACAACGCATTCCTTGGGCTGAAGTCAGCGAAATCATTTTTAATAATAAATGTAAACCAGCAGACCGCTTATCAACCGCCGGCGGGGGGGGTTGCTCCTCAAAACCTATACAGAGGTTCGAGATCTTTTTCCGTAATCAAGAATCTCCAGTATTGGCTGATGCTATTCATCTTAACGAGGACGGTACATTCCATTACGAAGATCAAGTCAAATTAAAACAAGGTCATGGCCCTATCAAAAGCGTAAGAGGTATATTGCGTCGTTTCATCTGTCCAGACGATGCTGTAAATCTTGACGCACCGCCAACGTTCTGTATCGAGGATAAGAAATTTGCTGTTAATTTTTCATATGATACACCTGTTGCTAATAAGATCCTTACAAAGGGGTTCTCATTCTTTCTTGAAACAATTCCTCACACCCCAGATCGACATGAAGAACTTCGTGAAGTTATTCGGCATGGATTTGGAACAGCAGTTGGCGCATGGCTATCCGAGCTTCAATCTATCAAATTACAACAAAGCAGTGAGGCATTGAATGCTTTTCTTGATGGTCTTGTTAGTAAAAGTCCTAGCGGTTATTCATTGTTTACACCACCACAAGTTGTCGCGCTCGGTTGCCCCCATACTGCTACTTTCATTATTCGTGTCTATCTAGAAAATAGCGGACCTTTTGCTAAAAAAATAAAAAATATTAAGGCGGCTTTTGCTGCAAAGCCTGGGAGAACAATATTACTGAATTTTGCCAATTACGGCTGCTGGAAAAATTCATATTTTCAGTTTGTAATACAGGAAGAAACTCGGTGCGTTAATATAGTTCCTGTACTCATCCACGAACTTGGACATGCCTTTGGGCTCGCACATGTTAACGAAGCTGATTCTATTATGAACGATACTATCTTCGCGACGAAACCCTCTGTAGGAGACCTCAAGATAATGTCTTCCAAGCTAATGCAATCAATTCAGGGCGAAAAAGCTGGTATCATAAATTTTGTAACTGATTCAGGGGTCGCTATTGAGTGATCGCAAAGAAAAGAATGGCTAAATAGTCGATTGCGCAGAAGCCCGATTTTGAAAATCAGGCAGCATCTGGCACGGGTAGTCGTGCCAACTTCACCAGGGGGTGGGTCTCGTCACAAAGAAAATCCAAACGAGTGTGAAAAAGGTCACCTTGGGGGTCGATTTTGGTCTTTGGAGGTCTCATGGCTTTTGCAAGAAAATAGGGGTGGAAATACTGGTTTCTTGCAAAACATGATACCTGAAAACGGTATATTATGCCAGCAATATCAATGCTTTGATGCGTTTTTCACGACCGACGCAATAGACCCGCCTGCTGCCCAGGTGGATGAAGACCAGGGCGTAGGCCGTCATTTTGCCCATGGGGGTGAAGACGTCCTTGGTGAAGAAATCGCAGGCCACGACGGATTCCATGTGAGCCTTGAGAAAGGTCAGCCAGGGAAGGGGCGGTTTCTTCTTCTCCTTTTCGGGGGTGGGGTGGATGTCGGCTTCCCGCAGAATCCGCTTGACCGTGGTGGCTCCGGCATATAGCCCCAGCTTCTTGAGTTCCCCGGCGATGCGCCGGTAGCCCCAGAGGATGTTCTCTTTGGCCATGAGGATGGCGGCGTCCCGCAGTTCCTGGGTCAGACGGGGGCGTCCGAGCTGCTTGAAGGGTTGGCCTTTCTTGGACTGGCCGACCCAGCGCCGGTAGGTGGCGGGCTTGACGATCTCCATCAAGTCAGACACATTGTGGTCGCACTCGGCACCGATGCGGAGAAGTTCCGATTTTTCCGCGGGCGACGGGGAAATCCGCTTGGTCGTCACCCGCGCCTGAAGGATGCGGATCTGGGCCTTGAGGAACCGGATCTCGGCGTTGTGCCGAGGGCTGAAAAAGTGGGCCATCATGGTCCACAGGAGGAACACGAACGAACTCGCCATCGCTGAAACCGCCTTCGCGCCGTTCTGAAAAATGGCCAGAAGCCATGCAGATGGCGGTATCCTACATTTCGGTACGGCTCTCAGAAAGGGGGCACGGAAGGGGGCTCCACTTTGCCCACAATTCTGGGCCTTCGGTTAGCCTCTCTTCCCCGGCGAGGTCGGGGTGAAATCGCCTGGGATAGCTCCCCACCCAGATCCAGCCCGGAACGGTTGCTACCCTGGCTCCATTCCGCTTCCTGGGAGGGAATCGGAGAATTCCCACCATCTTTCAAGATTCTCTTTCTCCCCCAATCAGTTGCCCTATCTTGCGGTCTCGTTCGCCTGTTCGAGAATCGGGTAAACCTTCTCTGTTGAACCACACAGAAATTTCAAAGAATTCCCGATCTGGGGATGGTTCGCTCCACCAATTAAATAAAACAGTTACGGCCATCCTTGCGGTGGCCGTTTTTGTTTCAGTAATCACATAGTAATCAATTGGTTGGAAATCAACGGCAACACCCCGCAAGCTTGACGGGTGTGCAACCTCTTCATTGACCTGTTTTTTCTCTTCCTTTCCCCCAACGTCCCATATCCCCGCCAGGGTGAAGTGTCCCTCTTTCCAGGGCTGTCCTCCTCCTTCCTGTGCGGCACTCTGGCTGTCCTCCTCCACGGCTCTCCATATCGATAATCCCCACCACCTCTTCCACACTGCCCGATCATCGTGGCACTCACCGATGGCGCGTTCCTGTCCGTTGGAAAGTTGCTCCCTCCCCTCTCCCTGATCTGGA
>JADFXB010000199.1 GCA_015233935.1 Magnetococcales bacterium
CGTCCATCAGAGGCCCTCCGATGGCCAACAGCCCCAGTGGGATTTGAATTCCGATTCCAATGCGGGTAGAAAAAACCGGTGATTTCGGGTTTACCAATAAAATATGCATGGCCAATATTCCCACCTTTCATGAACTCGAATGTGCAACCAAGACTCAATTTCTGTTCTCCCAGTTTTGCAAACACAATGCCTTCTCAGAAATTATTGAAATATAATCAATAATGATTAAAAATGTACAAACACTGCTAACCTTGTTAATATCATTGGGAAATCAAACGCTAACCTGAGTTAACTATAAAAAGACCCTGGCCATGTCTTTTTCGTTTTGATAATGATAAGATCATTTGACAATCTGTAGCTGTATGGGGCGGAGGATACCAACATGGCGGTTCAGGAAGTGGAAGCGTTTTTGGCGGACAGGAAGGAAGTCTTACTGGCGGATCTGGCGATTCATCTGCTGCAAGATCCGGAAGAAACCCGCAAACTTGTGGAACCTCTCATTGCTGCCGGGCGCGTGGAAAGAATTTGGCGGCCCATGAACTCTAAACTGCGGAACTTGTGCGATTGTGATCGGGAAGAGGTGCTTAAGTGGTTGGAATGAGGATGTCGAGCAGTCGGATTCAGTACAAGTCGTCCATTATTCTCCTCTGGCCGCCGTTTACCTCATCGCAAGGCATAGGTACAAATCGCCTCTAACAGAGGTTTTTTACGAATGGGCTTGCTTAAATGGGCATCACAACCCGCTTCAATACTTTTTTCAGAATCCCCCTTCAAAGCATAGGCGGTTAGGGACAATATAGGCACCCTGGTCTTTCCGTTTTCCTTCTCCCATTTGCGGATTTTCCTGGTTGCTGTATAACCGTCCATGATGGGCATTTGCATATCCATCAGGATGAGATCAAAATGTCCTCCTCTTTTATAATGCTGTACCGCCTCTTTCCCATTCTCCGCGATTTCAAGCTGATGATCCGTGTCTTTCAGAAATGCTTTTATAAGTATAATATTGTCAGGAGAGTCCTCCACTAATAAAATCCGCATGGTCTGGATTTTTTTCTGAACATGGATTTCCGCTTTTTGAAAAGCCAAATACAATACATGCTGAAGTTGATCCCGTTTGATCGGTTTGATCAGATAGGCGATGCCAAGTTGATTGGCTAGCTCATGGGAACCTACCCGTTCATCGGAACTCAACATCACCATGGGGAGGTGGGCCAGATCGGGAAGAGTTTTTACCTCTCGAACAATTTGAAAACCATCCGCCATGGGAATGTTATAATCCAGCAGCAGAATATCATAGGGCCTTTTTTCCAGCAGAGACTGCTGCATCTCTGCCAAACAGGCGACGCAACTGTCTGTGGAATGAACGGTAAAGCCCAATTTCATTAGCATTTCTTCCAGGACCAACCGATTGACCGGGTTATCGTCCACAATCAACGCCCGTTTCCCCGCCATTTCCAACTGAATGGAACGAGGTTGATGTTCTGGCAGCAATGAGGCTGGGGCCAAATGCACCATAAAGGTGAATTGACTGCCGATACCCACAGAACTTTCCACCGTGATCTCTCCGCCCATCATTTGCACCAATCGCTGACAAATGGTCAAACCAAGGCCTGTTCCGCCATATTTTCGGGTGATGGAGGTATCCACCTGAGTAAAGGGATGAAAAATAATTTGGATATGCTCTGGGGAAATGCCACAACCGGTATCACTGACGACAAAACGCAATACAACATCATTTTCTTCCACTGCAAACGGCTCTACCGTCACCCCGATATGCCCCTGTCCGGTAAACTTGATGGCATTGCCCATAAGGTTGATGAGAATTTGCCGCAAACGGGTGGGATCCCCAGTGAGAAAGCGGGGGGTATGGGGATCAATCTGGCAGGTCAGATCAAGTCCCTTCTCCCGTGCCCGCAGTGCCAGGATCTCTGTAGCCCCTGTCACCAGGGTTTTTATATCAAAGGGAACATGTTCCAATTCCAATTGACCGGATTCAACCTTGGAGAGATCAAGAATGTCGTTGATGAGATCCAACAGAGTATTGCCTGCCCTATGAAAAACCTGGGCATAATGTCTTTGCACCTCATTCAGTGGAGTTTCCAGCAAGAGTTCGCTCATGCCAATGATGGCATTCATGGGAGTGCGGATTTCATGGCTCATGGTGGCCAGGAATTCGCTTTTGGCCTGATTAGCGGCATCCGCCTTTCTTACCGCCTCTTCCAAATTTTGCAGCAGGTGCTTGCGCTCGGTGATATCACGAACGGTCAAACAGTAGCCAGCCAGATTACCCATTTCATCCAAAACGCCGGAAACCCGGGCATCAAGGTAGCGAAGTCCATCTGCCTTTGCCAAAGTGATTTCAAAAATATGTTCGCCCTTGTGCTGGACATTTTGGACACCCCGGAACAGGCGATGGGCGTCCACCCCCAACCGATGATGAATCTCTTCCACGGAAGTACCTACCGCCTCTTCCCTGGATATTCCCAACAGTTCGCTGGCCATGGGGTTGAAATATTTGATGACAAAGCCGGGGTCGGTTGTGATGATGGCCAGATCGGTGGCTGAACGGAGCACGTTATCCAGGTGCACGCTCTTTTCAAACAGGGACGCTTCCGCTGCATGACGCCGTCTTTCGGATTCGGCAAGGCCTAAGGCGTAGTGGATGGAACGGGAGAGATTGTCAGAAGAGAGACGGTCCTTGGACAGATAATCCACGGCACCCGATTTCATCAGAAAAACGGCGGTATCTTCGTCTCCATGACCCGTTAAGAAGATAACTGGAGTTCCCACTCCCCAGGCCTGTATTTCCAGTAGAAGGTCCAGGCCGGTCCTGGCTCCCAGTTGATAATCGAAGAAACAAAGATCAAAGGTGTGATTTTTTACTGCTGTTATGCCTTCTGAATAGCTGGATGCATAGGTCAGATGATATTTACGGCTTGAAAAGGCCTTGCTAAGGTGACGACGGAAGATGGCAGCATCGGCTTCTTCGTCGTCCACCACAAGAAATCGAATAACATGAGCCTCAGGTGAAACAGTCATGGAATTGTTAATTCGGTCCAGCACGGATCAACTCTCCTTTGAAGTTTGGTGACCCTCTGGATTGAAAAAACGAAAAGTGGCACGACCTGCTTTTTTGGAACGGTACATGGCCTCGTCAGCACTCTTCATCAGGGTTTCCACATCATGGCCATCTTCGGGAAAAATGGCAATACCGACGCTGCCAGAAATGCGTGCCTCCCGGCTGGTGGGGAAGAAGGGGCGTTTTAATTGTTCCAAAATTTTATTGGCCACCAGTTCTGCCAAGTTGGGGTGGGTTACTTCGGGAAGAATCACGGTAAACTCGTCTCCGCCAAGGCGCGCCACGGTATCCGAACGGCGGACACACTCCTTCAGACGTTTAGCCGCCTCCCGCAGTAGTTCGTCACCAGCATCATGCCCCAAGGTATCGTTGACCTCTTTGAAGTGATCCAGATCCACAAACATTAACACCATATGGGTTTGGTTGCGGCGAGCCAGGGCCAAAGACTGAATAAGGCGATCCTCGAACAGGCGGCGATTGGGTAGGCCGGTGAGGGCATCAAATTCGGCCTGGGCGCGGAGTCTTTCCTCCAACTCCTTACGCAGGGTGATATCCTGTTGGACCGCAACAAACCAAGTGACCTGTCCATGTTGATCACGAACAGGTGAAATGGTGGCTTCCTGAATGTAGAGAGAACCGTCTTTGCGCCGGTCCACGAATTCGCCACGCCACACCTGTCCATCCTTGATAGTTTGCCACAAATCCTGATAGAAGGCCAAATCGTGGCGACCGGATTTTAGAATACGCGGGGTGTTTCCCTGGATCTCCTCGGTGGAGTAGCCGGTGATGCGGGAAAAGGCGGGGTTGGCCCATAAGAAAACCCCTTCTGCATCGGTGATGAAAATGGCGTTGGCAGCAGTTTCAATGGCGGTTGCTTGCAACCGCATCATTTGCTCCATCCCTTCCCGTTGAATGGCCGCGCTTAAGGTATTGGCTGCGGTGCGCAGGGCATCCAGTTCCACTTCAAACCAGAGCTTTTCCTCCCGGCATTCATCAATACCCAATAACCCCCACCATGTACCATCCACAAAGAGTGGTGCCAAGACCAGTGCCTTGATCCCCTGGGGTTCCAGAATGGCACGTTCTGTCGTGCTCATGGCGGAGATGCCCCCTTGAAAAATATTACCCTGTTTTAAGGCATTGGCCCAATGACCACACCCAGTGGCTTGCCAGGGAAAGGCTTGCAGTAACGGGTTGTGGATTTTAGGTGAAATACCGGGGGCGATCCATTCAAATAATTGTCTGGAACACAGTTCTCCCCCATGATCGACAAAGTTCTCAAACAGGTAAACACGGCTGGCATTGGCCGCGCGACCCAAGATACCTAATGCACCGGCCACCTTTTCTCGCCAGACGGTGGCCTTTAGAAACAGTTCAGCCACCCGTGCAACAGCCTGTAGAATTTCATCCCTATGGTGAAGTGCGCGACGGTCGGCAAGCTGCTGGACGGCAAAACGCAAGGTATGCTCAAGTTTTTCGGAGGAAAGTCCATCCTTGGTCATATAGTCCAACACCCCGGCACGCAGGGCTTTGGCTGCCACCTCTTCATCCCCCTGGCCGGTGAGCAAAATAAAGGCACAACCCTGGCGGGTTTCTTCTGGCAGACTGCGTACCAAATCAAGCCCGGTTTCGGCACCCAGCAGATAGTCCACAAAAACCACATCCGGTTTAACGGTGGACAGGGCAGTTTTGAATTCCCCACTGCTGGCACATTCATGGGTGTGGATGGTCCAGTCGGAAATACGTCCCAGCAGACGGACCAGACGCCGACTGTCCGCCGGGTTGTCATCCACGATCAAAAGATTGATGGCTTGATTCACCAAGCGTGACCTCAATGGGATTGGGGCAGAACCACCAGTTCAAACCAGAATTCTTCCAATCTGCGCACCGTCTCCATGAACCTCCCCGGCTCTACTGGTTTGGTAATGTAGGCGTTGGCTCCGTTTTCATAGGAAGCGACCACATCCCGTTCTTGGTCCGAGGTGGTCAGAATAACCACTGGCAGTCGACGTAATTTTTCATCGTCCCGAATGTGCCGCAACACCTGACGACCATCCATTTTGGGCATGTTGATATCCAGCAGAAGCAGATCGGGCCGGGGATAGGCTTCTGCATCCGCATATTTTCCTTCATGGCGCAAGAAATCCAGGCATTCCTCACCATCTTCAACGATGAACAGCCTGATGTTCAGCTTCGCCTTGGAAAAACCGCGTTGCACCGTGCGCTGGTCTGGTTCGTTATCTTCGGCAAGCAGGACCACGGCGGGCCTGCCGGTTCTGTTCATAAAACTCATTCAACTCTTCCTCTGTCCGGGTTTCCAAACAGTCAAATTGGGGGCTATCATGATAGGCCTGGAGGCATTCTACAATGGGATATACCAAAGATTTCCGATTGCCAGTTCAACCAATTTTACAGGATTTGCGAAAGGGGTTCCATATCTATATTTGATGGCCCCAACAAATTATTTGCCTATACGGATGGAAACAGTGTAACGGCGAA
>JADFXB010000019.1:0-21764 GCA_015233935.1 Magnetococcales bacterium
TGTTCAAAATCTTGACACTGGTGGGACCCCGGCTCAGAGTCATGGTGTTGGCTGCTGCCGTGGTCAAGGTGGTGCTGTAACCGGTGGCATGTTGTACCCCTGCCGGTTCCTGAAAAGTCACCGGCACAATAAGGGGCACCGTTGGCACAATGAGGGGCACCGTTGGCACAATGCGGGATTCGCTGCCATCCCGTAACATATCCGCCACCAGACGCATCTCCTGATTAAGGCGCACACTGGCTTCCATGCTCTCTATCACTCCGACGGCAAAATGAGCCAAAACCATCACCCCGCCAATGACCAGCAAAGACAGGGCACCACCGATCAGCACCTCTATCAGGGTGAAACCGGTCTGTTTATGCCAGGGGGAAAAGACAACTTGCATGGCCGCGCCTATTTCAGCACATCGGTCAGGGTCATGCCATCGACCCAATCCAGATAAACACCGGGGCGACCGTTACGCGCCGTGGTGTCCAGCAACCCCATGGCAGGTGGTGGATAACGCAACGCCACCACCCGACCTTCGCTGCCGGGTTCACCGGTTTCGGTAACCACCCAGCCGGAGGCATTGTTCTTTTCGTCCGCCGTGCGGCAGCTCACCCCCAGTCCCCCCTGAACTGCCACATCGGTATTGGCCCCACCGGAACGTCGCAGCACGGCCCACACCTCGAACTCGGCATCTCCGTTGTCCCCACCACCAACATTACCCGAATTGCTGATATAGGTATTGTTGCCGTTGCGCACCACAAAGCAATAGTCCGCCGCATCCCGCAATTCAACCCCCAGGGTGTTTTCCAGATCCTGCTCGTCGTTGCTGGCAGAGGTGTAATAGGCACCGGTCCGATTTTTGTAGATCCGCTCCTTGGCGGCAATGGCGGCCAAATAGGGCTTCACCTCTTCCAACCGGCCTTCGATCAGCATCATACGCAATTTGGGCATGGCCAGGGAGACCAAAACGCCCAGCAGGACCACCACAAGCATGATCTCCACCAGGGTGAACCCGGAGCGGCAACCGTAGCAGGGATAAGATGTGCGGAATTTTTGAACCATGGATGAACCTGAAAAATTGGACTATGCTATGAAAAGTAGAATTCATTATAACACACTCTCATATTGGATCAAAGCGGTTTCCATGAACGTATGGCAATTGACGGCAGTGGTGGTATGGATGGCTTGCGGGATCATCCTCTCCGGGTGCGAAACCCCGTCTGGGGCCTTGCCTGCCCCTCCACAAACAACAGAACGCCAGGTAACCCTTCCCCCCTGGCAGGTCGGCGACCAATGGCAGTACAGTGACGGCTACACCCTGGCAGTAACCAAGGTCGAAGGCCCTGTCACCACGTTCCAGCGCAAAGACAAACCCGACAATTGGTTCCAACGCCAGGGGGTATTCAAGCTCTCTTCCAAAAACCATCGAGGCAACGCCCGTCGGGAGGTATACCACTCCAAGGATCCCAACGAGATATTCCCCCTTAAAATTGGCAACAAATCCCTTTTTGTCCGGGAATACACCGTCAATGGCCGACTGGTGGTCCACCAATCCTCCTGGTCTGTCGATGGTCGGGAAACCATCCAGGTGCCTGCGGGCAAATTCGACTGCTGGATCCTGGTCTGGCAAACCCAAAACACTGCTGGTTCGTGGAGCGGCTACGAAAAATGGTGGTACAGCCCCCTGGTTCGCCACTACGTGCGCATGGAGTACCGCTATGGCGACATGCAACCCATGTCCCGAGTGCTGGAAAAATATGAGCTAAAAAAATAATCGGCGGTCATATTTCAAAATTCCCAGCGAATGGCCGTTGTCCCATCACCCTTCATGAATGACAATGGTCGCATACATCATGCCTACGGTGCCGATTCTCCGCTGTTTGGCATTGTTCTTTGAAAAACGATTATCTCTTCGCCAAAGGTATTTGATCTTCCTCCGGGTCGAAAAGTCTGATTTGTTGACAATACACAGCATGATGGGTAATATCCCTTAAAATTTAGTGGAGTCGCTACATAAATCCCCTGCCGAAGTGCTTTAGCTGAGGTTTATCTATATTTAACTAAAGGTTTGCATTTGCGACCGATACTAAAACTAAAAATGCACATATCAGACGTATTTTTTATTATGGAGCTATCAATATATGACCATTTCGGACAACAGCCCTCTGTACAGAGTGGTATTTACTGGCCAAATCAAGCCAGGGATCGATCCATCTCTCGTTAAAAAGCAGTTAGCTAAAATTTACCATCTGGCGCGGTTGGAAGATATTGAGCGTGTTTTTACCACTCCACGAGTGACGATGCGCAAAGGACTAAGCAAAGAGGATGCCGACAAAATGTTGGCAGCGTTGGATGGCATAGGTTTGGTATGTCACCTTGTTGAGGAGAGTCGTAGCCAGGCAGCGGTTGCCCCTGCTAATGTCAAACCTCCTGTCACTCCAAGGGACAACACACATAATTTACCCTATCAACATATCACCGAAAACTCTAAAGACTATAATAAATCACCCACTACAGAGATTTCAATTATCCAAACCACCACGCCACCCGTGCCTTCTGTAGATCAGGTACGCGACCCTAACCAACGCTATAAACTGGTGTATTTGGGGGCAAAAGATGGACAGATTACCCCAAAATTCTGTCAGGATTTTGCATCAACTATTGGTAAAAATACGGCATTTGTTGAGCAAATTGTATCAGGTTCCAAAACCGTAATCAATCAAGGATTAACATTGTCGCTTATTGAACAGTGGAAGGCATCCCTTGAAAAAAAAGGTGTTCTTTGCGCTATTGAACTGGACGCATACGTTGCCCCCCCTGTTAATGTTGGGCTACAAAACGATGCTGCTACAAAAACAAATGGCAATAATTTTTCAACATCGAAAATCAACCCTGGGGAAAAGAGTAAGCACCTGCCCAATTCTAGCAATAATGCTACCAAAAATGATGAAATTCCAAACCTCTGGAATCCTAACGCTGTCGGAATATGGTCCCTGTTTTTAACTCCTATTTTTGGTGGAATACTGTTAGCTAAGAATTGGCGTGCCATGGGCCAATACGATAGGGAGAAAAAATCTATCAGGTTTGTTTGGCTGTATGTGATTGCAAGTGTTTTATTGAGTTACGCGAAAATGGCAAGCGGTGGATTCTCTTTGGTTATAGTGTGGTATTTTTTAGAACAATCACCACAGACAAAGTACGTGCAAAATCAATACAATAATAAATACAATAAGAATTCATGGATTCAACCATTATTCTATGTTGGTAAACTCACCGTAATGATCGGCATCCTCTTCAGTATAGGAATTTTCTACTTTAAAGATGGCCTTGATTATAATAACGGACTTAAATATCTGGAAGGAAAAGAAGTAACACAAGATTATGGAAAAGCTATCGATTATTTTCAAAAGGCTGCACAGAAGGGAAATGCAAAAGCTAAACACAACCTAGGAATCATGTATTATAAGGGCCTCGGTGTTTCGGAAGATCATGCCGTTGCAGCAAAATGGTTTCTTGACGCTGCAAACCAAGGCTTGGCAGAATCCCAGATTATGATGTTCAGCCTTTACTTTAAAGGAGATGGTGTACCACCTGATTTTACGGAAGGGTATAAATGGCTTATTTTGGCAGAAAAAAGTGGCAATGAAAAAGCACGAGAGGTATTACCATTGATGCCAGGAAAGATTCCTCCAGGCAACGTTGCTGAAGCACAAAGTTTGGCACAACAATGGAAGGCCACAAAAAATTAAGTTTAATTGCAAAGATTCAGAATCAGTCCGAATTCGCCGTACTCAGAGCAAGGGTACTTTCCTAAGGGCGGAGAGAAGTTTTCAGCGGGGGGGCCAGATGAGATTACCTGGTAACTGACTACATCGGGGGCTTGACCTGGACCAACATGGTAAGGGGGCGGCCCATGACCAAGGCCGAAGCAAAGCCCCACATCAAGAAATTGGCAGCAATAATTGCTGACTGTCACCGGCACCATCTTTGTGTCGGGGACTTTGGCCCCAACAACGTGATGAGCGATGAGCGGATGGACCCCGTCATTATGGACCTGGATGGCGAACTCCAGTTCACTGAAGAGGGGCAAGGTTGAGGATTGGCAGAGCGTAGGCCAATTGTACCGTTTTCTAACCGGCAGGAAGGGTGCCCTTTGCCGAGGGATGTATCGGCAATTTTGGGCGATTTTTGATGGGGATAGTGGTGAATGATGCCGACATGTAGACCAGGCGTTGAGAAATCTACCGTGACCAAAACGTGACCACCACTGATCTCCATCTGCATATTTCAAGCACTTCCTGTCACGTGTGCAACGGGGACGTTACTGTAACATGTTGATATTTTTTAACTTTATAAGTGAGTCATGGTTTCACACGGCAGGGGTCGCAGGTTCAATCCCTGCGCCGCCCACCATAATTGATTTAAAACAAGCGGTTGGCGTGAAAATGCCAACCGCTTGTTCTTTTACTGCCCACCGTGACTCAATGACCAGATTCACCATTTCAAAAACGTTCATTTATTAACACTCGAAGCCCATCACCTAACAGACTCATATCATTCGATATTGCTGGCACATTGGGTCTCTGGCTGCTATACTTAGTTCAATGGTGGACAAACATCCACTCTTCTCCCTCAAGATAGCGTTAAACAAGGAAATGCAGTATGACCAAAATTCGTCTCAGGTGGTCTTGGCCACTGGTCGTGGGGTTGTTGGCGGCTGGTACGGCTTATGGAGAGGATTTAAACGATGTCTATCGCCTGGCACGACAGCATGATCCGGTTGTGGCTGCGGCTCTGGAAAAACGGGAAGGAGCACGGGAAGGCATTGCTCAGAGCCAGGCCTCCCTGCTGCCGCAAGTTTGGGCCACGGCCCAACGTTCCCGCGTCCTACAGCACACCATGGACCAGGACAAATACAACGTCAGCAGCCAAGCCCTCAACCTGAAAGTCCCCCTGTGGCACTGGGACAATTGGATTGGTCTGCGCATGGCCGAAAAACAGGACCGCCAGGCGGAACTGATGCAATTGGACCAGGAGCAGGGGTTGATTTTCCGAGTGACCAAGGCCTATCTGGATATCCTCCTTGCCGAAGAGACCCTGGCCCTGCGCCAATCGGAAGATACAGCCATGAGCCGCCAGTTGGAAATCGCTCAGGAACGCCTGAAGGTTGGGGAAGCGGTGATCACCGATGTGCAGGAAGCCCAGGCATGGCGGGATCTGTCCGCCACCAACACCCTGGCCGCAGTCAACCAGTTGGCCAGCCAACGGGAATCCCTGGCAGAGATCATCGCCAGCCTGCCGGAAAAATTAAAACCCCTCAAGGCGGAAATTCCCCTGGAAAAACCTGACCCGGACAATTTGGATACCTGGATGACCACGGCACGGGAACATAGTTTTTCCCTACAGGTGGCGCGTCTTGGGGTAGCCATTGCCCAGGACAAGTTGGAGCAGGCCCATGCCGGCCATTATCCCACCGTGGACCTGATCGCCGGACGCAACCATCAGGATAGCGAGGCCTCCCCCCAGTGGATGGGTGGACCCAGCAAAACCGACAATCTGATGGTGCAACTCAACGTGCCCATCTATGCGGGTGGCATGGTCGTCTCCCGAGAACGGCAAGGCTTGCGTGATCTCAACCAGCGCAAGCTGGAACTGGAACAAACCGACCGTCAGGTGGTCCACCAGGCCAGAGATGCCTATCGGGCAATTGTTACCAGCATTGCTCAGGTGCGAGCTTTTCAGCAAGCCGTCAAGTCGGCGGAGCTTGCCCTGTCCTCTACCCGTGAGGGGGTGGCCGCCGGTCTGCGCAATACTCTGGATGTGTTGACCGCAGAGCGGGAGTACCATCAATCCCGACGCAATCACGCTTCTGCACGGTATGAGTATCTTTTGGCAGCCTTACGACTCAAACAGGCATGCGGCACTCTGACCGAGGGTGATTTGCAGCGAATCAACGGGTGGCTTCAATAATATCAATGCATTATAAGGGATGATAGAATGCGTCATTCATATTGGATACAAATAACCCTGATCCTGTTCATGGGGGGAGCGGTGGTGGGGCAAGGTGCCAGCGACCTGCACACCATTACCACAGAAAAAAAGAAAACCCCGGACGGGATCGTACTGGATGGGGTGGTGGAACCTCGTCATCAGGCTACCGTGGCGGCCCAAGTCTCTGGCGAGATCATCGAAGTCAACTTTGATGTCAACGACTTTGTGGAAAAAGGCCAGGTACTGTTGCGTTTTCGGGACAAGAAAACTGCCGTTGGCCTGAGCCAAACCAAGGCCGGTGTGGATGAAGCCGACGCCCGCGTGCAACAGGCCAGGAATGAATATGAGCGGGTCAAGCAACTCTTCGACAAGCAGATGGCCACCGCCGCCCGCATGGATGCAGCCAAGGCCGAAATGCAGGCTGCCGAATCCCGCCTGCATTCCGCAAAGGCAGCGGTATCCGGTGCGGGAGAGCAGCTTTCTGATACTGTAGTGCGCGCTCCCTATTCAGGATTCGTCTTGAAACGCTTTGTGGAAACGGGTAGCACAGCCCAAATGGGACAGCCCCTGTTCACCGGCCTCTCCCTGGATACCTTGCGGGTGAAGGTAGCCATTCCCCAATCGGTGGCCCATCGCCTGCGGCAGCAAGGTGGTCAGGCAATATTGACCATGGGCAATGGAGTTACTCACAAAACCAATGAATTCACCCTGTTTCCTTATGCGGATGACGCCACCCATACCGTTACAGCCCGCATTCCACTGCCAGACAAGATGGCGGGTATTTTCCCCGGTATGCTGGTCAAGGTTGCCTTTGTAATGGGCGAAAAAGAGCGGCTCTTGATCCCCGAACAGGCGGTGGTACAACGCAGTGAGGTCACCGGTGTCTACGTGCTGGGAACGGGCGGTGTGGTTCAATTGCGCCATGTGATGACCGGTCGGCTGTTCGACGATCATCAAGTGGAGATTCTGGCCGGTCTCACCACCGGTGAAAAGGTAATCCTGGATCCAGTGCAGGCCGGACAAAAGGCTTTGGCAACTCAAGGTGGAGTCCGTCCATGAGTGGTGATCTCAGCCTTTCCGGTGCGGTAGCAAAAAAATTCCAGGCTTCGGCCATCACCCCTTTGTTGGCAATCGTTGGATTTTTGCTGGGTGTTTTTGGTGTTTTCATCACCCCGCAGGAGGAAGAGCCACAAATTTCTGTCACCTTTGCCAATGTTTTCATCCCCTTTCCCGGTGCCACGGCCCGGGAAGTGGAACAGGTGGTTGCCACCCCCGCAGAGCAGATTATTTCCGAAGTGGAGGGGATCAAGCACGTCTACTCCCTGTCCAGGCCTGGCATGGCGGTGCTCACCGTCCAGTATGAGGTGGGAGAAAATCGAGCAAATGCCATTTTGCGGCTCTACAATGCCATTTTTTCCAACCAGGACTTCCTTCCACGCAATCTTGGGGTGGGACAACCCCTGGTCAAACCCAAGGGTATCGATGATGTGCCCATCGTCACCTTCACTTTGTGGAGCGAGCAGCCTGAATGGACTGGTCTCCGTCTGACCCAGGTTGCCCATGCCCTGGAGGCAGAACTCAAACAGGTGCCGGGAACCCGCAACGTCTATACCGTGGGCGGGACCCAGCGTGTGGTCCATGTGGTGCTGGATCCTGTCAAAATGGCCGGTTACGGCCTGACCAGCGACGATCTGGCCAAGGCCATGCAGGCCATGAATACGTCCACCCACTCCGGATCGGTTGTGCAGGACAACCTCACTATACCCGTTCAAGCAGGATGGTTTTTGGAATCCGCCGACGATGTGGCCAATCTGGTGGTAGGATTGACCCAGGGGCAACCGGTTTATCTAAGCGATGTGGCAGAGATCCGACTGGAGGCCGACCAGCCCAGCCAGTACACATGGTTTGGCACCGGTCCGGCCATCAGCACCGAACATGCCCCCACCATCCAGGATGCCCCTGCCGTTACCCTGGCGGTGGCTAAAAAACCCGGCACCAATGCCGCCCTGATTGCCCGTAGCGTTATCGAACGCATGGAGCACCTGCGGGGTTTTGTCATTCCAGAAGGGGTACGCTATACGGTTACCCGCGACTATGGTGCCACCGCCAAGGCCAAGGCAGACAAACTGATAGGCAAACTACTGTTCGCCACCTTTTTCGTGGTTGTACTGGTTCTGCTCACCATGGGCTGGCGGGAAGCTGCCATCGTCGGTGCCGCCGTCATTCTCACCCTCGCCCTCACCCTGTTCGCCAACTGGGCGTGGGGCTTTACCATCAACCGGGTCTCCCTGTTTGCTCTGATCTTCTCCATCGGTATTCTGGTGGACGACGCCATCGTGGTGGTGGAAAATATTCACCGCCATATGCACCTGACCAAACTACCCTTGTTGAAGATCATCCCCATTGCCGTCAACGAGGTGGGTGGGCCTACCATTCTTGCCACCTTCACCGTCATCGCCGCCTTGTTGCCCATGGCCTTTGTCAGCGGTTTAATGGGACCATACATGAGTCCCATTCCCATCAATGCCAGTACCGGCATGGTCATCTCCCTGGTGGTGGCCTTTGTGGTCACACCCTGGCTATGCTACAAGGGATTGGCCAAAGTGCATGAGAAAAACCTGGCCCGTACCGATCATGATGGTCATGGCGGCGAGGAGGTTTCTGCCGGCATGCTGGCCTTTTTCCAGAAAGTCTACAGCCCGTTCATCCTCAGTCGCCACAAAGGCTTGAACAAGCTGGTGTTGACCGTGTCTCTGCTGTTGCTCATTGCCGGTTCCCTGGGATTGGTATCCAGCCAGCACGTCATTCTGAAAATGCTGCCATTCGACAACAAGTCCGAATTTCAGGTGGTCGTAGACATGCCTGAAGGTACCCCAGCAGAGGAAACCAGCCGAGTCATGAAGGCCCTGGCCAGCCATCTGGCCACCGTGCCGGAGGTGACCCATTTCCAAGCCTATGTTGGAGGGGCCTCTCCCACCGGCTTCAATGGACTGGTAAGGCAATACTACCTGCGTGCCGATTCCAACATGGGCGACATTCAGGTCAACCTGGTGGATAAACACCATCGGGACCGCAAGAGTCATGAAATCGCCGCCGCCGTGCGGCAACCCCTGCAGGAAATCGGTCTGCGTTTCAACGCCAATGTAAAAATTGTGGAGGTTCCGCCAGGACCGCCCGTGCAATCTCCCCTGGTGGCGGAGGTCTACGGCCCAAATGTGGTCAGTCAAATGCGTTTGGCCAAGCAAATTCGCAAAGTGTTTGAATCCACCCCCGACATTGTCGATGTGGATACCTCGGTGGAAGACGCTGCCAAACGCTACATTCTGCGCGTGGATCGCAACCGGGCGGCAATTCTGGGCGTTTCCCAGCATGCAGTGAGCCAAGCTCTGTCCGATGCCATCCAAGGCCAGGATGTGACCTTTCTCCACACCAACGATGCCAAATATCCCATCCCTGTGCGTATGGAATTGCATAACCGGGACAAGGCAGACCTGCAAACCTTGCTCAATCTCAAAGTGCGCAATCAGGCCAACGGGCTGATCCCCCTGTCCGATTTCGTTCACCTGGAGGAGCAATCCATGGAAAATGCCATCTACCACAAAGATTTGGTGCCCGTGGTCTACGTCACCGGCGATATGGCAGGCAAACTGGACAGCCCCCTCTATGGAATGGCAGAAATTTATGGCAAACTTGCCACCCTGGTAACCGAGGATGGCCAACTTCTGGAACAGTGGCTGGTCTCCCTGCCAGACAACCGCTCCAGACACGCGGTCAAGTGGGACGGTGAATGGCAGATCACCTACGAAACCTTCCGGGACATGGGAATTGCCTATGCGGTGGGTCTGCTTATGATCTACCTGCTGGTAGTGGGGCAATTCCGCTCTTATGTGGTACCCCTGGTCATCATGTCGCCCATCCCCCTTACCATTGTCGGGGTGATGCCGGGACATGCCATCATGGGTGCCCAGTTTACTGCCACTTCCATGATCGGCATGATTGCCCTGGCAGGCATCATTGTGCGCAACTCCATCCTGCTGGTGGATTTCATCAATGAAGAGTGCGGCAAGGGTCGGCCTTTCCACGAGGCGGTCATCCTGGCAGGGGCGGTGCGTTTCAAACCCATTGTCCTGACCGGCTTGGCTGCCATGCTGGGTGCACTCTTCATTCTGGATGATCCAATCTTCAGCGGTCTGGCCATCGCCTTGATCTTCGGCATCTTTATCTCTACCATCCTGACCCTGGGGGTCATCCCCATTTTGTACCATGCCGTGATGGCCAATCATCCACCCACAGCCACGCATCATGCAGAGGCATAAAGCATGGCAGAGGAACATACTGACAGTCAGTCAGTGCTGCTTCAGCAGGTCATTGCTGACATCCAAACCACCCTGCAATTGCGTAACGCCTTCCACATCCGGGTGGCCCGCAAGGTCACCATCCTGCTGCGGGTGGGGTTGGTCAGTTTGGGTGTGCTGGCAATCATCCTGCTGCTCCTGCTGACCGCCCTGTCCAGCCAGACCCAGTCGCTGATTACCATTGTCGGCACCATGAACCAGCGATTTGTCAGTATGTCGGACAACATGTACACCATGCGAAACACCATCGAACGCATGGAAAAATCGGTGGCGACCATGCCCATCATTACCGGAGAGGTCACCCGCATGCGACACACAGTGACCGCCATGTCCGGCGAACTGACTGGCATGGATAAAAGATTGATTGGAATACATCGCCAAGTGGCAGGAATTGAAAATAACATGGCTCACATGACCATGACTTTTGGTATGCTGGATCGGGGCGTACAAGGTATGGGTGTGGATGTCCATCGCATGTCCCGCCCCATGAAAACATTCAACAGCATCTCGCCGTTGCCTTGAAGTAACAGGAGTAACCACCTTGGATGACCGTTCTGCTCAGATGGTGCGCGAAATGGTGGACCGCATACGTAAAGATGCGGAGACCGAGAACGCCATTGGGGCGCGCATTGCCAAACGTACCAATTTGATTGCTTCCACCGTACTGATCCTGCTGGCATTATCAGGCATTCTGCTGCTAGTTATGGTCAAAAGCCTGACCAGTGATTTTCTGGCTCTGCTTCATCACATGGATGTCATGTACGAACATTTTGTCATCATGTCTGACAATATGGAATCCATCACCAGACAGATCACGCAAATAAACCAGCATGTGACCGGTATACCGGAGATAGCCAACAACATGATCCAAATGAATCGGGATGTGGCATCCATGCACGGGAACATGAACCATATCAATGCTACCATGGCGGCCATGGAAAACAGTGTAGCCAACATGACCGGCATGACATCTGAAATGGCAGGGCGGTTCGGTAATGTCAATTCCACCGTTCAGGGCATGGGATACAACGTGAACCAAATGGCCCGCCCCACCGACATGATGGAGATGCTCGCCCCCTTCGGGTTTTCTGCACCATTTCGTTGAGTTCCTTTCGTTGTAAAAACTTCCTGTTCAGATGAGGGATATGGATCAGAACGCACCCAATCACCCGGACACCGCAGTCGAACGCGAACTGGACAGGATTTCCCAGGCGTTGCAGCAAGAGCCGGTCTTTCTTGCCTGTAGCGTGGAAGATCGGGCACGCCTGCTGGGCAAAGCGGTGGTGCAACGGTTGCAACCTGGCGAAGTGCTCCATCAGCAGGGGGCGGAAACCAAAGCGTGTTATCTTATCCTGTCCGGCTGTTTTCACATGACCGGGGAGCACGGTAAGGTGGTTCGGATCTGCTCCGGGCTGTTGGGGCAAGAGGCCGTGCTCACCATGCAGACCTATGCCACCACTGTGATTGCCAGCAAAGCCACCGAAGTGGTGGTGCTTGCCAAGTCGGCCTTCCAGGAGATGATCTGGAACAATCGTGCCCTGCGGGATCTGGTCATCGCTTCATTCTCCGACCGGTTTGGGCAGAGGGCTGGTTCAGATGAAGATCTGGACATACCAGAGCAGGGACAGAGCGGTCCTTTGTTGCTGGAGGCCGTTGCCAGGCTGAAAAAAGAGCAGGCCAAGAAGAATGGTAAACCCGTCCGTAATCTGGTGGGGTGGACCATGACCCTGGTGATGCCCCTCGCAGTCACCTATGGCCTGGGGAACATGAACAACGCCCCCGGTCTACAGGCAAGTTATATCATCGGGATCACCACGGCATCGGTGATGATGTGGGTTTTTCGCATGGTCCCAGACTTTGTGCCAGCCCTGTTTGCGGTCACCGCCATTTTGCTGTTCGGCCTGGTGCCACCAGGGGTGGCCCTGGGTGGTTTTGCTTCGGACTCCATTTTTCTGGCTTTGGGCATTTTCGGCTTGAGCATCGTGCTGACCGGCTCTGGTTTCAGCTACCGGGTGCTGTTGTGGCTGTTGCGCATTGGTCCGGCACACAAGGCCTGGTACAATGTCAGTCTGTTCCTTACCGGCACCATCCTGACGCCGCTGGTGCCATCCTGCAACGGTCGCGTCATCATCCTGACCCCCTTTCTCAACGACCTGTTGAACAGCTTCAACGCTTCCTCTGCCCGTGCCGAAGGCCCCCGGCTGGGAGCCAGTGTTTTGTATGGTGTCAGTCTGCTAAGTTCGGTGTTTTTGAGCAGCAAGTCCATCAACTTTGTGGTGTTCGGATTTCTGCCTTCACAGGAGCAATACCAGTTCAACTGGTTTGTCTGGTTGTACACCGCTTCGGTATGCGGCGTGGGAATGCTGCTGCTCTATTTTCTGGGATCCATCGTTCTGTTCCGTAATACCAGTCAGCCCCACATTTCCCATGAGATTGTGCGCCAGCAGTTGCAAATGCTGGGCAGCATGAAAAGTTCTGAGTGGGCCGGTTTGCTGGGCCTTGGATTACTGCTGCTCAGTTTCACCACGGTTTCCCTCAACCGTATCGGTGTTTCCTGGGTTGCTCTGTCCATTCTGTTCGCTTTGCTCATGCTGGGATTTTTGGGCAAGAAAGAGATCCAGAACCAGGTGGACTGGCCGTTTCTCCTCTTTCTGGCCGGCTTGATCGGCATGATCAACTCTCTGCGTTATCTGCATGTGGATATCTGGCTCACCCAACAAATGAGCTGGCTGGCCAACTTGATGCGGGACGATATCCATCTGTTCATTGCCATGCTGGCAATCACCATCTTCGTGGTGCGCATTGCCTTACCCATCAACGCCTCGGTCATCGTTTTCAGCACCCTGCTGATTCCCACGGCAGTCCACATTGGCGTCAATCCCTGGATGGTGGGATTTTTGGTGCTGTTGTTTTGCGAAAGCTTCATCTGGCCTTACCAGTCCTCCTACTATGTACAATTCACCAATTTGTCTTCGGATGTTGTAATGGCTGGCAGTCGGCCTATGTTAATGTTTAATCTTTACATTTCCATTGCAAAAGTGGTTGCTGTGTACGCTTCGATTCCGTTTTGGCAGCATTTGGGTATTCTATAGCATGCAAAACACCTTCCTTCGTTTGATCATGCTTGCTTTTCTGGTTGGCCTGGGCATCCTCGTCCTGCAAGCCAGTGTCCAACGTCCCCACATTTTGGTGGTCCACAGCTACAATACCGATTACATTTGGACCCAGCAGATTAATACCGGACTGGATCGGGTTTTCAAGGGTCAAAACCTGATGGATATCCAGTATCATTATATGAACACAAAAAATTTCAAGGAAAAGAGCAATCTACGTCGTTCTGGCATCGCTGCGCGCCATGCGGTGGATGCCATTCGTCCCGATGTGCTGATTGCCATTGACGACGACGCCCAGGAGCTGGTGGCCAAACATTATGTCCAGGATTCCCACATTCAGATTGTTCACGCTGGCATCAACGGCAATCTGGAGCAATACGGCTACAATGGAGCCAACAACGTCACCGGTATTCTGGAACGCAAACCATTGCAGGCCATCAAGGAGATGGTTTTTTTCATCGGCAATCTTGCCCAGGCGGCAGGGGGCGGGTCTGATGGCAATTCGGCGACGAAGGGAAAATGGGAACAGGGACAGGATAGCATCCCTACCCTGCTGTCTCTGCCCAGCCTATCCTCTGTCCAGCCTCTGTCCGGTATTTCCCCGCCCGACAAAGGGAAGGCCCATGACACCAGGATTCGAGCTTTGTTTTTGAGTGACAACAGCAAATCGGTGCGTATGGATGCCAAATTTCTAAAAAACTTTCCATGGGCACCAGTGGATTATCGCGGTAATCTGGCGGTGCAGAGTTATCAGGAGTGGCAGGATGCCATCCTGGGTATGGACGAGATGGCGGATATTGTGCTGGTCGGTGGCTATCGGGAGCTGACCCGCGCCAATGGCAAAGAATTTGTGCCGCCAGAAGAGGTGATGCGCTGGACGGACAACAACAGCAAAAAACCCGTTATAGGCATGAACGTGTTCAATGCGGCAGATGGGGCCATGATTTCTCTGGGGGTGTCCCCCTTTGAACAAGGCGAGGTGGCGGCACGCATGACCCTGGATATTCTTAAAAACAAAGTCAAGGCGTCTGCCATTCCCACCCGGTCGTCGGAACAGTATGTACTTTCCATGCGCAAGTCGGCCATCCAGCGGCGCGGTATTGACTTACCATCCATGTTTGAGGCCTTTTCCAGAACAACCAATAACTTTTTTGAGTAATGCCACCATGTCCCTCCCCAGTGATCCTGCCAACACCGAAGGCGGGTCTTCCCGGTCGCGGATTGGTTTTTTTGGTATCACCAAAAAACTGACCATACTGCTTTTGCTGGTAGCCACGGTGCCCATGCTGGGTGTCGCCTACTGGAACATGCAGGGTGCACTCTCCCAGGTGACCCATCTGGAGGAACAAAACCTCAAACTGCTGGCTATCGGCGTGGCGCAACGACTTGACCAGTGGCTGCAAGACAGTCTGTTGCTGGTCAATCTGCTGGCCGGTGACCCGGAAGTTATCCGCCTGCTGTCGTTGCCCCCGGAACAACGGTCCACCGAGCTGGACTCGGCAAATAAGACTGTGCACCACATTGGTCGCATGAGCACGGAGGTGGCTTCCGCCTATGTCATGGATCGGCAGGGGCGTTTTTTGGTCTCCAATAATCCCCAGGTGATTGGCCAGGTCCGACCGGAGTTGGAATACTTCCAGGCGGCCATAGGTGGGGACACCCATGTGTCCAACCTGCGCTTTGGCACCACCAGCGGCCATTCCGGTGCCTATTTTTCCAGACCGGTACGGGACGAACAGGGCCAGATCATTGGTGTGGCAGTGATCAAGTTTTTGGGTCGGGTGGTGCAGACCATCATGGATGAAGCGGGCAATGGGGATATCACCCCTTTTCTGGTGGATAGGGAGGGGGTCATCATCTACCATCCAGATCCGACCATCCGTTTTCGTACCCTGCGACCGTTGCCGCAGGAGAAGATAGCACAACTGTTACAAACCCAGAATTTCCCAGTCGCCACCCTGACCAGCCTGGATGATCCGGTACTGGCAGAGCACATGTTGGGATCCCGACAGGCTGGGTACGTGCGCCATTTTGCACCCACCTGGAAATCCCATCACATTACCGGAATTGCCCCCCTGAAAAACCATAGCTGGGTGGTGGGGATGAGTGAGGACCAGGCTATTTTTGTGCTGCCGCTCAATGAATTGTTCGATGATACCATGCGCAGTCTGGTGCTGGTTGGTGGCATTATGATTCCTCTCTCCCTGTTGATAGGCCGCCGACTGACCTCACCGCTGGCGGTGTTGACCCAGGCCAGTCACCTGTTGGAACAAAGCTTTACCCGCTCCGGTGGGCAGGAGGATGGCCTGGGAGTTGTGGCGGGGTCTGTTCCGCCGGATTTGCAAGGACTTCTGAACCTGAAAGGGCTGATTCACACCACGGACGAGTTTGGACAACTCAGTCGGGTCTTCCAAAAAATGGCCCTGGAGGTGATGCAGCGCAAAGAAATTATGGATCAACTGGTGCTGGAAAAAACCCGCCAGTTGTTGGAGCAAAACCATCAATTGGCATCTGCCCAGCAGCGCATCGAGAAGGAATTGCGTATTGCCCAGGCCATGCAACAGGCCATTCTGCCCACTCATTTTCCCATTTATCAGAGCTATGGCCTGTACGCGACCATGCGACCGGCTCTGGAGACGGGTGGCGATTTTTACGATTTTTTTGTTCTGGACAACCATCGTATCGGGGTGGTGGTGGCCGATGTATCGGGCAAGGGGGTGCCCGCCGCCTTTTTTATGGCTATTTCCCGCACGGTATTGCAAAACCTGGGAAGTAAGGGTTCACCGCCCTCCCAATGTCTTGCGGCAGCCAACGACCAGTTGTGTGCGCAAAATCCGCTGGAGTTGTTCGTTACCCTGTTTTACGGCATTTTCGATAGCCGCAACGGTGAGTTCTGCTATGCCAACGGTGGTCATGCTCCCCCTTACCACATCACCCTGGAGGGAAAGGTTATCCCCCTGCCGTCGCCGGGTGATATGGCCTTGGGGGTGATGGATGGTCTGTCCTATCGGGAGCAAAGCCTGCACCTTATGCCCCATGAAAAGCTCTTTTTTTTCACGGATGGTGTCACCGAAGCCTTTGACAATGCTGGACAGGCCTTTGGCGAGGAGAGGCTGGAGCGTGCACTGAAAGATAGTCATGCCTTGGGGCCGCAGGAGATTGTGGAACGGGTGGACGATGCACTGCAAAACTTTTTGCAGGGTGCCCAACAGTCGGACGATATCACCTGTCTGGCCTTTGCTTACCATGGACGGTTTGACCTCCCCACGATACAGGGAGGCAACGACCAGGGGGAATCACGAGAGATGAATACCATGCCGCCTGCCGACCCTCCTCCAGCCCTGCTGGCAGGGGCACAACTGGTCATGGAAGAGCACATCACCGCCTTGGCCGACATTCCCCGTCTGGCGGGCAGGGTGGAGGCTGCCAGCAGTTTGCAGGGCGCGTTGCCCCGTGATGCCATTTTTCAAATCAACCTAGTGCTGGATGAGTGGCTGACCAATGTTATCTCTTACGGATTCCCGGAGGGGCAAAGCCCGGCAGCCAGGGTACGGTTGTATTGGCAGGGGGCACGCTGGATTGTTGAGGTGGTGGATCGGGGGATTCCCTACAACCCCCTGGACAAAACCGCACCCAATATTGCAGCTTCCCTGGAAGAGCGACCCATCGGCGGGTTGGGCATCCATTTTATGCGGGAGATGATGGATCAGGTTGATTATTCCTGGGAAAGCGGACACAATCGCCTGATTATGATCAAATGGACCCCTCCCGTGGAGGGTGTCCAGGCGTCACAATGAGATCCCGGCAAGTCGGGCCAAATTCTTCAGGAGCGGTGCATGGAGATTGAGCAGGAACAAAAGGGAACCTTCTGGGTGGTGACCCCCCATGGACGCATTGACAGCAGCACCTCATCCCTTTTCGAAGAGCGTTTGATGGCACTTCTGCAAAGTGGCGGGACAGACCTGGTGCTTGATTTTCGCCATATCGATTATATCAGTAGTGCGGGTCTGCGTGTGCTGCTCATGGCGGCCAAGCGGGTCAAGCCCAAAGGTGGGCGGGTAGCACTGTGCGCCGTTCAGGCACACATTCATGAGGTGTTCCGAGTCAGTGGTTTCACCAGTCTGTTTCAGTTTTTTTCCACCCTGGACGATGCCTTGAGTCAATAGCTTTCATTCTGCCCGCTGCTGTTTCCCTGGAGGATCAAAGATATGGCTACGACCCCGACCGCCATTGGGAGTTGGCCTCCCAACCCCCTGGGGGAGCGTCCCATGCAGGAAGGGGATTGGATGGTGGCCATCCGCCAGAAGCTGGACGAGGGGCAGGGATTTCTCGCCTATGACATGGTGCGCGCCGCCATGCAGCACCATCCAGAGAGTGTGCATGTACTGCTGCTGGGCACTCTGGCACTGCTTCGCAGCGGGGCCGTGGAAGAAGCCCGTAAACTATTTGCTCCCCTGGCGGAGCGGGTAAAGGTCAGAGAGCCTCAGGCTCGCCTGCTGTTGCAGATTCTGCGACGGCGGGGTGCTGCTCTGCTGAATGGGGATGCGGAGGTCGAGCCAACCCTCGACGAGTTGGAACTCCTGAGGATGATTGCCGACGGTCTGGCCGCCATGGAGACCGGCAAACGGGCGTCAGGAGGGCATAATGATCTGGAAACCCTTAAACTTCTTGGAGAAATTCATTTCGAGTGGTGGCTGCATGGCTTCCATGAAGAGGATCTGCGATCCGGGCAGGAGGCCTTTCTGGAATGTTTCCGACGGGAAAACCATCTGGATACGGGTATCAATGCCGCTTTTTTGACTTGGCTTATGGGGAAGGAGAAGGAGGCGCGGGAGATTGCCCAACGGGTGGTGACCATCTGTCAGCAGGAACGGGATTTCGCTACCGCCAGTCGGCACTTTCGTGCCAAAACCGTTGAAGCGGAGGCCCTGTTGCTGCTTGGCAACGGTACTGCCGCCCTGGAAGCCTACCAGTCATCCATGACCCTGGAGACGATCCATTATGCCTGGGTCGCCAAATGCCGCGCTCGCGTCGCCCTGATGCAGGCAAAGGGCATCCCGGTGCCACCGGAAGTGGAGACCATTCTATCGCCGCCGGTGGTGGTGATCTTTGCCGGTCAGGAGCTGGACCGGGCGGGCACCACCGATCCTTTTTTTCCCCCTCACCTGGAAGATGTGGTCAAGGAAGCGATTCGGGAGCGGTTGGAACAGCTCAATGCCCACATTGGTTATTGTTCGGCGGCCAGTGGTTCCGACTTGTTG
The DNA here is from genome assembly GCA_015233935.1 of Magnetococcales bacterium. Classification (GTDB taxonomy): domain Bacteria; phylum Pseudomonadota; class Magnetococcia; order Magnetococcales; family JADFXB01; genus JADFXB01. Next base: position 18,709 of record JADFXB010000019.1, read on the forward strand.
TTCATCGAGGCGATGATCGAGCGGGATGCTGAAGTGCATATTTTCCTGCCCTGCGCGGTGGAGGATTTTTTGGCTACCCGGGTGTGTTATGCGGGTCCGCGCTGGGAGCGACGTTTCCATATTGCCCTGAAACTGGCCACTACAGTCAATTTTACCACCGAGGAGCGGCTGCTTGGTCATCAGGTATTGTTTCGTTTTAACAACCAGATAATTGATGGTATGGCCCGTCTGCGGGCGCAATTGCTGAACACGGATCCCCACTTGTTGTTGGTCTGGGATTATGCCGCCCAAAGCCTGGCTGGTACCGCTGCCGATTTTATGGACCAATGGCCGGACATTGCCCGTTTACGCCTCATCGACCTGGATGAAATGCGCGCCAACCATCCGCCCGCCGAATCTTTTCTGACCGGACAGGAGAGACCTGCTGTGGTGGCTGCCTGCCAGGAGCCTGAGCGGGTGATCAAAAGCATGTTGTTTGCGGATATTGTGGGATTCAGCAAGTTGGGTGAAGAGGATCTGCCAGGTTTGTGGCGTTTTCTGGCAGCACTCAACAATGTGCTGGAGGCCCAATGCCAAACACCTGATCTGGTGGAGAGTTGGGGGGATGCCCTCTATGTGGTGCAATCTTCTGCCAGCGATCTGCTGCACTATGCCTTTACCCTGCAACAAGGTTTTTCCAACAGCAATCCTGGCAACTTCGGTCTGTCCAAGCCCTTGCAACTGCGGATCGGACTGCATGCCGGACCGGTCTTTGCGGGGGTGCATCCCCTGACAGGACGGAACATGATCTACGGCAGTCATGTGTCTCGCACGGCTCGTATTGAACCGGTGACCGTGCCTGGTCAGATCTACTGTTCCCAGCAGTTTGTTGCACTCTTGACCATGGAGGAAAGCACCCGCCAGCACCGTCTGCTCTCCATGGGCGAGTTGTACACCCAATGGTACGATTGCACCTATCTGGGTATCCAGCACCTTGCCAAAAACTATGGATCACAGCCCGTTTATCACCTGCGTGCCAAAATACCGTGCTAGTCGTTGGTTCCTGAATGAACGTTCCGTTTATGCCACATCGGTTTCATCCATTTTGTAACGCCACCGGAAGATTGCGGGCTTTTGGTTCATAGCTTCGATGCCTTGATAAATGCGATGAGTGGTTGTCAAGAACCAACTTGTGAGCGTTGCAATGGCTTCTGATGGGCTGAGCAAGCAGGCTGTAAGTCCAAATCTCATGCGCAAATCCAAAATCTTTTGGTTTGCTGCAAGCTACTGATAAGAGCCAGTTCTTCGCGTCATCTGAGTTCTGCGGAACTTGACCTGTGCGAGAAAGATCTTGAAGGGCGCGAAGGGGGCCAAACGCCAGTGCTTTATCTATCACCCGACCGACAAGTGGACGAGTGGTATTCATTTCCGTGGCAATGTCGGTAATAGGTTTGCCGTCGTTGTACGCCAACAGAATTAGCTCCAAAACCCACACTACGAGGTATATTTACCATTCACGAAAATTAAGTCGGAGATGAACACCACCTGAGATATGGGCTATATGGCGGAAAACCGACCGTGACCCAAACGTGACCAACTTTTCCAAATGAACAGGGGCAGTGCCCATGATTTCGGAGCATGTTTTCCTACCACGTATTGGCAACTGATACCTTATGAAAGCCTGCGCCCCGGAGCTGGCCAGCTCTCCGGGACGGGATTCATACCCACTGGGTTGCGCAACCTTGTCTGGCTGCACCGTACATTACCCTTCTCACCCTCCTTTTGGTTGATAACATTCATAGCTTATCACACTGCCCAAATATCGGGGTCCATTATTTCGGACAAAATCAAGAAGGAAGAAACATGATGGAGGCTGCCGTCAAAGAGGAGGTATTCAGAAAAACCAACCCTGTTGCTACCCCATTTCCATTGCCATCAGGATCGTAGCTGAGCAGTCTGGAGGTGGTATTGAAAACAACTCGCTGACTGGCATTTGTTGCCAACCCGAACGTGTTGGCAACAAATTGCTGGGAAGAAACCACACCAGCAGGCATATTGGCAAAGTCTGGCTGCCAGAGTAACACCTTGTCCCCTTGCTGAACATTAAAGTCGGTAACCGTATCCAAACCGTTGGTTTGACAACGAAGCAAAAACCCATCCGCGCCATCACCGCCCGTCAGGGTATCATTGCCTGCATTGCCAAACAGAATGTTTGCCCCAGCATTCCCAACCAAGGTATTACTCAACTCATTGCCATTGCCGTTGATGGCGGCACTGCCCGTGAGGGTCAACTTCTCAAGATTGGCGGACAAAGTCCAATTTATGGAACTCTCCACCGCATCGTTGCCTTGGCCTGCCAGCTCCATGATCACATCCTGTTGGCTGTCCACTATGAAGGTATCATTCCCCTCTCCGCCAAACATGGAATCATTCCCCTGCCCCCCATCCAACAGGTCATTGCCAAGCCCACCGAACATAACATCTTCACCCAATCCACCATAAAGATGGTCGTTGCCATCATCACCCCGCAGGATATCTATACCGTCCCCGCCATAAAGATGGTCATTGCCGGCATTGCCGTTGAGAAGGTCATTGCCCCCCAAACCACTGATGTGATCATTACCTGACTGGCCATCAATGAAGTTTTGAAGGGAATCACCCTCCAGGCGTTCGGAGTTCTTGTTTCCAGTAAAGATGGAGACCAGGGAAGAAGCCATACCGGGACTGGTATTGCCTGCCAGATCAACCGCCAGAGCTTCAAAACGGTATTGCCCATCCCCGAAGAATGCCTGACTGAAATCCAAGGTCCACTCACCCTTCTGGTTGGTCACCACGGTGCCTAACACTTGGTTATCCAATGAAAGGGTGACCAGGGAATCGGCTTCAGCCAATCCTTGCAGCACCAGGTTTCTGCTCCCAGAAGATTGATCCCCCACATCCATCACTTGAGTGATGGTAGGGGTAAGAGTGGAAGTGTCTACGGTGACCTGCCAGACAGCAGAGGTTTCGCTGACATTGCCCGCCACATCCTGGGCCACAGCACTGAAGAGATAGTGACCATCGGCCAGCGGGGTGGC
>JADFXB010000019.1:21861-44956 GCA_015233935.1 Magnetococcales bacterium
TCTGCTTCGGCACTGCCGCTCAATACCAAGGTGGCATCGTTGGTGATGTTGTCTGTGGCCAAGCGACCACGGTCTTCGCTCATGGCCATAATCAACGGTGCTGAGGTAGCGGTGTCTACGGTGACCTGCCAGACAGCAGAGGTTTCGCTGACATTGCCTGCCACATCCTGGGCCACAGCACTGAAGAGATAGTGACCATCGGCCAGCGGGGTGGCTGATTGATCCGACTGCCAACGGCCTTGCCCGTCTGCCAGCACACTGTCTACCAGCTCACCATCCCGATAGATGGCTACCAGGGCGTCTGCTTCGGCACTGCCGCTCAATACCAAGGTGGCATCGTTGGTGATGTTGTCTGTGACACTACGCCCAAGATCGCTGCCAATTTCTTGAATAATAGGCATGTCTGGAGCAACGTAGTCAGTCACCAACGTCATGGCGGGAGAAAATGTGCTCACATTTCCTGCCCGATCTGTCATGGTAATAGACAGCAAGTGCTGACCTTCCACCAAATTGGATGCAGCAAAAGACCAGCTGCCACTGGCATCCACATTTGTGGTACCGATCCCTTGTTGACCATCATAAATCTGAACCAACGCCCCTGCCTCGCCTTGACCTGCCAGCACGGGGGAGTACAAATTAGTAATGTTATCCGTAACGGAGCGGCCTGAGTCGGAACCAGACACCAGATCGGGCATGGTTGCAGTCGGTGCCAGGGTATCCACCATAATGGCGAGCACAGCAGACGAAGTGCTGAGATTGCCAGAACTGTCCACACTTTTGGCCACCAGATTATGGTTGCCATTGGCTAATTGTGAGGTGGTCACACGCCAATTGCCTTGCGCATCGCTGGTGGATGTTCCCACCAACTGAACTCCATCGTAGAGCCGAACCAACGTGCCAGCGGGAGCGGTACCTGCTATCACCGGGGTGGTGATACGAGTGAGATCATCGGTATTACTGAAGCCTGAATCCGATTGAGCCTCCATATTGCCAACTGAAGGAACAGGCGGTTCATAACCACCGTTGACCATCAGGTTGTAGCCATTGCTGCTGGCCGCCGTCTCCACCCGCAAGTAGAAGGTTCCTGCCAAAAGAGCGGTTGTTGGCTGATTGACATTGCCTTGGCTGTTTGCCAGCCAAGTTTGCAAGGTGCCTCCACTACCATTCATCAGTGTAACCTTGGCCGAAGCTGCAACCCCAGAGATATTCAGCATCAGAGGCCCGCTATCCACTTGCACCCTGAAATAATCGTTGCCGTCGGTTGAAATGACGCTGGTGTTCACCAGGGAATTACCCACGTTGATGACCATAGCACTGGCCTGGGAGTTTCCTACAGCATCATAGATGGTGGGAGTAATGGTGAAATAGTCTTCGGCGATAGGCAGGGATGGATCGGAAGAGCGACCAGTCAAACGAATTGCGAAGGGGGACGTCCCTGCGGGGGCAGTACCACTAAAGGTCTTGGTAAAAGCATTATACTGTATCCACGATGGCAGCGCAGCACCATTGCTCAATGTTGCGCTGGTCAAGATGTAATCACCATCTGAGTCTCTGAAAACATCATTACCAACAGAGAAACTGAATGGGATACCAAAGGAAACAGTTCTGTCTGGGGTGGGATTGGCCAAGTAGGGCAATCTGTCTATGGATGCATAAAGATCGGCATTGCCACTAGCGGTGTTATAATGGGTTTCCGTCACATAATAACCACCAAAAAAGCCAGACCTGACCCAACGGGTGGTAGTATAGGATGTAACATCTGGGGTTATCTGAATATATTGGTTGCCGGCCCCCCAAAATTGTGAACCTCCATTCACCGGGGCATACCCAAAGGAGTTACCATTGCTATAAACGAGTGAGGAGTAGTTGCTTGTATCGGTGTTGTATAGTCGCACCACGGCAGGACTATCCAACTGGAAACGATACCAATCCGTTGTATCACTGGCACTCAAATAATCCGCCAGATGATATATTCGCTGATTGGTTAACGGTATGAGAGTTGCCAGTGCTTGGCTATTGCCTCCCATGTCCACCGGTTTATTGGTAACGGTCAAAGAATAGTCACTGTGACCGGCAATCGATTGAACACGGGCATAGTAGGTTCCAGGCGCAGCATTGTTAAGTAAAACGCTTTCGATACCATAGTCGGAGAATGAGGTGCCAACACCAGCACCGGAGGAGTTCAAAAGGGTTACATTGACATCTGCGGAACTGGCCATTGTGGAGATGGACAATTCGATGGAGGAGCTGGCATTGGTGGTGAAGGAGTAGTAGTCGTAGCCATCGTCACTGCCAACATAATCGGAAAAAGTTTGCCAAGAGTCCATACCCAAAGCACCCAACTGGCGGGCTGAGGCCATGGTATTACCAGCCGAATCGGGGGGAGCTGGGGTGGAAATGGCCACGTTTCCGGTTGCAGAGGCACCAAACAAATCGGTGGCGGTGATACGAAGGTTGATATTTTCCGCATTGGTAGGTGGGGTAACCATAATGGTTTGATCAGCAGTATTGATCTTCATCCAGGATGGCAAAGGAGAGCCGTTGGCCTGGCTGAAGGCATAGGAGAGTGTATCTCCCAGTGAGGCATCCAAATCCCTGAACCAACCGCCATAATTCAGTGTAGCAGAGTGGTTTTCCAGTGCGGTTGCTGAAGAGCTGCCAATGAATGTTGGCGCACGATTGGTCCGACTGACCGTATAGTTGATATTGAAACCTGGCGCACCGGCGTCTCCAATAAAATCAATATCACTGATCAAAGGCTCGAAGTAGGCTGTCCAACGCCCAGCAGGAACGATGTTTCTGACCACGGTGGCTGTGTCATCGACGGTCAAGGCAGTGGAGATCAATTCCAAATTGGATGAGCCTGCCCTGAATCCCATCAGGTAAAAAAGCATGGTTTGATCAAGGCCAGACAGATTGAAGGTGAAATCACTGGTAGTATCGGTGAGAAATTCAATGCCATTGTCGCTGCCAAGCACCAAGTCTGATGGTCCACTGCTGGCCGTGTAATCATTGCGATACTGGATGGTGAATGAATCGTGATTGGGGGTAAAACCGAGGGGGATATCGGTCTCAAAGATATACAAGTCCGTGTTGAACAGGGGCGTCACCTGGTCAATCAAGGCGAGCCTGCCAAAATTGAGCACGTCCAGATCCACCAGAATTTGTCCGTTGAGTCCCGTTTGATTGGTCAAAATGCCGGACAGATAATAATCCGTGTTGATGGTCAAGGCCCCATTGGCATCATCAGGGGTATTGAAAAAGAAGGTATCTCCTAGGACTCCCGTATGGGACTCTCCGGTATTGGCGGTCATCTGTACCACAATATTGCCTGGATCGAAGGTAAACTCTTGCGCCAAGGACAACTCTGCATTCAAGTCCAAATCAAGAAGTTCGTAAGAAACGCTGCCAAGACCTGCTGGCAGGCTGAAACGTCCTTCTAAGACGGAGGTATCGATTCCAAAAAACATGCCCACCATTTGGTCCACATCCAATCCAAACTGAAAGAATGGATCACTGGTGCCATAAGATGAAAATTCGTCGCCATGGTAGACCAATCCTGAGTCGTTAGTGTTGGTTTGCACACCTCCAGGCAACCGAAGATACCCGTGCAGAGGCATGCCACTCACATCCAGGTTAAGTCCGGCGTCACTGGGCAGCGAGGTGCTAAAATTAAGCACTTGCAGATTGAAGTAGTCGGGGGAATTTCCTGACGGATCCATGCCAACATGCAGCAGGGGAAGGGAGCGCAATCCGCCAGTACCGAAGGAAAGAGAACCCACACTTCTTGAACCAAATGGCGTTTTAACATTCAGGGAAGAGGCAAGATCAAACTGATACATTAAGTCCATGTTGAACTGGAAATTGGGACTGGTGGAAACCAAACTCCGATAATTGGAAAACCAATCGGAGGTGTTGATTTCTACCCGCTGTCCTGCCAGTGCATAGGTAGGATAATAGATATTGGCTACATAGTCATTGCGCAGATCCACATCACCAGTGGTTCCCTGCAGACTGGTACGGATGCCAAGGGCAGCGGTGAGGGAGGAGTCGAGATTAAGTACCCAAGCATTCAGGTTATATCTTTGAGCAATATTCAAAGCCCAGGTATCGGTGGTGCTATCCACACCGACCGTTCCAGGCCCCCACATGTTCAAATTATTCAAAGCAAAAGAAAGGGAGCTGGTATGAATGGTCACGCGATCCTCCAGGAGAGCTGAAATGATTGGTTTTTATAAACAGCAAACAAGAGCAGGTGGCACACTCATACTTGAATCAGCACCAAGTCATATTGTTTGGTGCACTACCGGCCAGTGTTCGCATGATTGGTTTGTATATATAACTTTTAACTTATCCAGAATAGCCTGGAGATGGTACTACAAGGAGTCTCTTCCAACTGCAGCCAATCTGGCAGAAGCAGGCCAACACCACTTGGCACAACGCCATGCCAGACAAAAACAAAACGGCCCACAGTTATCCTGCTGACAGATAATGCACAGCAAGAAACTTGAGAACTCCAATTATGTATGGGATTTGTGGAAGAATTTTCCACAGGGGGAAACCGTGGTATGTAACCTACTGGCATGCCTGTAAAATAGCAAACAACTATTAGCAAAGCCCAGTCCATTACCATAAAAATTTCTTCTACTGGCCAGCAATATTTCATAATCAGCTTCAGCAAGTCAAGCAGTTTTATTGTAAATTTCAAAGAATTATTTAGATAATTTAAATATTAATCGCAACCAAAACGTGATCTCGGATCAAAGCACAATATTCCATGCACTTCCAGTCACGTTGCAACGGGGACAATGACTGCAACATTTTGATATTTAAAAAATTCAAAAGCTAAGCCATGGTTTCACACGGCAGGAGTCATAGGTTCACTCCCTGTGCCGCCCACCATATTTTTCAGCTTTAAATAAAAATACTATTTATCGCACTTCTTCCGTCTCTTATCGTCTAATCAATGCCTGTGTCATATCCCGGTTGACTTCCTGACACCAACGGGCCAGCATACGGTCGAAGGCGTCCATGGCGGCGGAAATCTCCGCTCCCTCCGCCCGCTCTTCCAACCGATAGTGCTGGTTAAACCGCACCTCTTGGCTCTCCCGGTTCACCAGGGTCAGCTCAACCTCCAGGGCCACAACGGTCTCCTTCCCCTGCAGACGCTGCTCCAAAGCCCACAAATCGCCGGTGAGCAGATAGTTGGAGTGAATCTGTTGTCTGCGCTCCACCAATTGCCGGAATATTCCCAGTTGCTGAAGATTACGTAACAAGATGCTACGCACCAGCTTGGCTGGCGGATCCACCCAACGCCACAGGGCATAACGACGCACCTCGTGGGGGCTTGCCATGTCCCGATAGAGCAGGGACTGTTCACCAGCCAGCAGCCCCTGGGCGGTAAAGGAGACCAATTCCACGCTCTCGCTCAACAGAGGGCGCGCCAACGGGGTTACCGTCGGAGGATCCCCCAGCCGGAACCAACGCTCCTGAGCAGGAGGGGAGCTGCTACAACCGGCTAACAGAAGGAGCAGGATTCCCAAGCCGGGCCAGCCCAACCTTCCCATGGCCCATCCACTTTGATTGGTCATTTTTTCTCTCCTCCAGCCGCATCGTTGTTGCGACTTCGCAGCAAAAAGGCCCCAGGCTCTTCCCGCAGGGCGCGGGTGATGTCCAACAATTGCCAACTGATTTCTTTCAGGTTGTGGACGATTACATCCATTTCCCCGGCAGTGGCATTCAGCACTTGGCTGCCATCGTTGATCATCCGGTTAAGGGGTTGACGATTTTCTCGTACCAGACCGGCGGTTTCCTGGAGAACCCCCTGCAGCACCCCGGTGGCAATGATCAGTTTGTCAGAGAGCCGTTCCACACTGTTGGCAAACAAAGAGAGATCCGATAATGCGGTACCAATATTTCGTCCCGCCAGAAATTGGGTCAACTGTTGATCCAGATGAACCACCGTCTCCCTGGTATCCCCCACCAAAGCCGACAGGGTATTTCGGTTGTTACCCCCGGCCTGCTCCACTTGTCCAAGCAGATCGTTGAGAAGGCTGACCGTCCCCTTGGTCTCTCCCAGCACCTGCTCCATCTGTTGCATTACCGACTCAAACTGGCGCAAGGAAATTTGCGCCGTGTTGACCACCTCTTCCAGGCGCACGTTCAAATCTGGTGGACGGGGACGTGCCGCGATGTGATCTTCGTTGGCCAGCAGGGTCTCTTTTTCCCCTTGGATAATGACCAACCGGGGGGTGCCCAGGAGACCTGGTGAATCCATGCCAATGGTGCTGTCTGCGGCGATCTCCCAACCAGGATGGATGAACAGGGTCACGGCAAAAGTTTTTCCCCTGGCATCCAATGAATGTATGGTCACCACCTTGCCGATGGCCATGCCAGCCATGGTCACGGCTGTTCCCACCCGAATGTTGTTCACCTCGGTGAAGGTGGCATGCAATACCATGCCCCGTTGAGTGAAGGAAATGAGGATTCCCACCACCACCAGGATGGCACTCACTATGAGACCGATCCTTCCCAAGCGTCTGTAGCGACTTTGTTCATTCACCATGGCAGACTCTCCAACAGCCAGCGCAGTGCAGGTTCCTGGTCCGCCAGGAGGTTAATATTCTCTGGAAGTCCAAAATAGATCAAATGTCCCTCATCCAAGACGGCAATCAGATCCGCCAGACGAAGGGCGGCATCCACCCGATGGGTAACGAACACCGTCGTCAACCCCCATTCCCTCTTCAGGCGCAGAATCACCTCCTCAATTTGCCTGCTGGAGCGGTCATCCAGCCCGGTGGTCACCTCATCGCACAGCAGCAAGCGCGGCTGGCTGATCAAGGCGCGGGCCAAGGCCACTTTGCGTAAGATGCCATCTGTCAGGGTATGGGGCAGGCGATGGCTGTATTCTTCGATCTCCAACAAATCCAGCCAATAGGTAACCCGCTCATTCACCTCCTTGGCCGCAACGAGGCGTCGGGCCAAGGGCAACTGGAGATTTTCCAGCACAGTGAAATCTTGCAGCAGTCCCCCTTCCTCGAATACCGCCCCCAACTCCTGACGCAATCGCCCGATTTCCGCCTCATCCATAGCGGCCACCTCCCGTCCCAACAACAACAGCCGTCCGCTGTCCTGCTGTTCCAGGGTGGCCAACAGGTTGATCAATGCACTCTTGCCGCTGTCATTGGGTCCTAAGAGAACCAGGATTTGCCCCTCTTCCAAAGTGAAGGAGATATCCTTCAGGACAACCTGATTGTGGAATTTGAGTTGAACGCTTTCCAGGACCAATGCTGCCATGGTTCTATTCCACCAACAGAGTGAATACCAGTTGGATCAGCACGATGGCCAGGAACGCCCGAACCATGGTACGGGTCGCCACCGTCGCACTGCCGCCATCGTGTTGGGTCACGTTGAACCCCGTGAGTGCGGCAATGGTAACGATCAAGACCCCCATGGTCATGCTCTTAACCATGCTGAGCAACAGATGACCAAACTCCAAACCATCCAGCACGATACCCAGAAACATTAAAAAAGGCAGATCCCGCTGTACGACGAGGTACAGCCCGGACGCAAGAATTCCCACCAGATCACACCAAACCACCAACAACAGGATGGCCACCAGATCCGCAATCAGCGTGGGGGCGACCAGAAAACGCAACAGGCTGATATCCATCAAGATAAGGGCATCCACCTCTCGACGCAGGGACATATCGGCCAAGCGGACCGCCAACCCGACCCCTCCGCGCGCCGATACAAAGATGCCCACCAGCAGGGGCACGAAATCACGCACCAGGGCAGTGGTCAGGGCATGCAGGATATAATCCTCGGAACCAAAAAACTCCAGCATACGGTTGCCCTGCTCGGCCAGGATGATTCCCAGACTGGCGGCAAACAGGGAGACCACACCCCAGGGTTCCAGGGCGATCATGCGCAGCTCGCGCCGCAACGTTTTCATGTTGAACCAGGCCTTGCCCAGAATGAGGTGGAGCAGGAAAATTCCGCCCTCATACATCAAGGCCATGGCAAAGCCAAACCAGAGAACCCCATCACGCCACATTAACCCTGTTCTCCCTGCAACGCCGCATTGTCAAATTGGGGCCAGAACGATTTCCTCTTTACTTCATAAACCAATGGCGTCTAGCGGCCAAACCGTCTGGCATACAAACGGTCTGACACGCACAAACTGCACACCGCTGCCGCCAGTGCTCCCGGCAGGGCAAAGGTGGGTATGAACTCCCCCATTCCGAAGAAGGCCATCATCCCCCCTGGGGTGGAAAATCTTTGCATACTATCGGTGGTGCCTTCGGGAGCGGGGGTCAAGGGGATGCCGATAACGATGGCGAAGAGGCTGGCAACCAGGAAACCCATAGCCAGGCCCATGAGCAGCCGTTTGCCCGGCGTGTAATTGACCATGGTACGGTGTTTGAGCAGCATGCCATACCAGAGACCGGCGATGGCAGCGGGCACACAGCCATAAAGCAGGGAGACCGGATATCCGAAAACGCTCAACATGAGCACGGTAAGCAGGGATCCTTCCCCGTTGGGTTCCATCAGAACGGAATAAAGCGTCAGTCCACTCCAGAAAGAAAGCCCGCCGACAAACGACCCCAGAAAAATAAAGATCAATAGAATAATGAACATGGCCACGCCTCACCCTTGGGGGCAGGATAGGGTCATTTCCGGGTTCCCTGCCCAATTCTGTTATAGCCCAAAAGCGATCCCCCCTCAAACAGAATCCCAGGGAAAGTTAGGCGGTTTTCCTGTTTCAGGTGATCTTTATAAAATCCTGATACCAGCCGGGAAAAATTGACCCCAAGTTGATAAACAAATGGCCATACTGATGGGATGTAGGATCTCCCCTTCCCATGAATTTGAGTTCAAGAAGAATGCAAACCTTACAGGAATCCCCTACCCACAAATCAAACCATCCCCTCCTGCCCCTGGTCATTGGTGCCTTGGGGGTGGTTTTTGGCGATATTGGGACCAGCCCCCTCTATGCCATCAAAGAATCCTTGCTGGCCTTGGGACATGGCACCCCTGCCCCTGAAGACGTGTTGGGGGTCTTGTCCATGATTTTCTGGTCGTTGGTGGTGGTGATCACCATTAAATATGTGGTGTTCATCATGCGTGCGGACAACAAAGGGGAAGGCGGCATCATGGCGTTGACCGCCCTGGCCTTGCGCTCTCCTTATGCCGGACCCAAATGGCGGATGGTGGTACACTTTCTGGGCATCTGCGGGCTGGCCCTGTTTTTTGGTGATGGTGTCATCGCCCCTGCCATCTCCGTGTTGTCCGCCGTGGAAGGATTGGAGCTGGCCACACCCGCATTAAAGCCGGTGGTGGTTCCCTTGACGTTGGTTATTCTGGTGGGATTGTTTTTCTTTCAACGCCAGGGAACCGCCGGGGTGGGTGCCCTGTTTGGCCCCATTGTCGCCCTCTGGTTCATTACTTTGGGGGGACTGGGGGTTTATGGCATTCTGAAAAATCCCCAGGTATTGTGGGCTTTGGATCCCAGCCAGGCCATATCCTTTTTTATCAGCCACCGTTCCCTGGCCTTTGTGGTATTGGGCGCGGTGTTTTTATCGGTGACGGGGGCGGAGGCCCTTTATGCGGATATGGGCCATTTTGGTCGGCAGCCAATTCGTCTGGCCTGGTTGCTGCTTGTCTTTCCCTGCCTGGTTCTCAATTATTTTGGTCAAGGCGGATTGATTTTGCAGGATCCGGCGACCTTGAAAAATCCGTTCTACCTGCTGGCTCCTTCCTGGGGACTGGTTCCCTTGCTGATTCTGGCCACCGCTGCAACCGTCATCGCCTCCCAGGCGGTGATTTCCGGGGCCTTTTCAGCCGCCCGCCAAGCCATGCAACTGGGATTTCTCCCCCGCATGGAAGTGATTCACACCTCCCAGCAGGAGGAGGGACAAATTTATGTACCAGCGATTAACTGGATTCTCCTGGTGGCGGTCATCCTGCTGGTATTGAGCTTTCGTTCCAGCAGCAACCTGGCTTCGGCTTACGGTATTGCGGTGACCGGTGCCATGGCCATCGATACCACCCTGGCCTTTGGGGTGGTGTTGCGGGGCATGCTGGGGTGGAATGCCCTGGCCACTTTGTTGATCACGACAGGATTTTTATTTTTCGATCTGGTCTTTTTTGCTGCCAACGCCTTGAAAATTCCCGAAGGCGGTTGGTTTCCCCTGGTTTTGGGCAGTGGCATCTTTTTGTTGATGTCCACCTGGAAAAAAGGGTTGGAGATTACCGGGCAGGCAGTGCGCAGGGATGAAATTCCCTTGCAACCGTTTATTCACCAGTTGCTGGATAAAAATATCCACCGTTCGGAAGGGGCCGCCATTTATTTAACCACCCACACGGAAAACGCCCCCCGCCCCCTGGTGCAAAATGTGCAGCACCATTGGAGCATCCATCAAAATGTGGCCATTTTTTCCATTCAATTCGTAGACACCCCCAAACTGGTGGGAGAAAATCGCTTGCTGGAGGAGGATTTGGGCAACGGTTTTTATCGGTTGACCGCACGTTTTGGTTTTGCAGAAACCCCAGATATTCCCCGTGCCCTGCAACAAAGCCAGGTTTTTCGTGATCAGGTGCATGCGGAGGAGACCTCTTTCTTTCTGGGACGGGTTACCTTTGTGGCCACCCATGCGCATAAAGGTTTCCCTCTCTGGCGTATGCGGTTATTTTTGTGGATGCAGCGTAACGCCAGCAGTGCGGTATCCTGGTTTCACCTGCCTCCCCATCGGGTAGTGGAAATGGGGGCGCGTATACTCCTTTGATGGCATGATCCACGGGGTGGCTATGACAGAGGCAGCGGATTGGGCAGATTCTTCCCCGGTTCAAGAACGTATACTGGTCTGCGTCAGTCCCAGTCCGGCTTCCGAATCTTTGATTCATGCGGCCCATCGGCTGGCCAGCCAATTGCAGGCACCCTGGCTGGCCATCACCGTGGACGCCCCGGACGCCTATGCCATGACCGCCAACGACCGGCAACGTCTGCTGGGCCATTTGCGCCTGGCCGATAGTTTGGGTGCGGAGACCGTTGGTCTGACGGGTCAGAGGGTCAGTCAGGAGGTGATTCGCTTTGCCAGAGAGCGGCAGGTCAGTCGCATTCTGATTGGCAAACCTACTCTGAAGCGATGGCGGGATCATTTCCGCCCCTCCCTGGTTCATGAATTGATTCGGGATAGCGGCCCCATTCATGTGGAGTTTGTAGCCAGCCCTCTCACCACCAGCCACTTTACGCCCCCACCCAAGGCAGTGGATCGCCCCTGGGGCGATTACTGGGTGGCTTTTGCCATGGTTTTTTTGACCACCTGCTTGACCTATATCGGGCGCACCCTGTTAAGCGCGCCGGATTTGGTCATGCTCTACCTGTTGCCCATCATGGGCATCTCCTTTCGCTATGGCCAAGGCCCCTCCCTGCTGGCCTCCTCCCTGTCGGTGGCCGCTTACGATTTTTTCTTTGTGCACCCTTATTTTACCTTTTCGGTGTCCGATTCCAAATACATCATCACCTTCACCATTTTGTTTGTGGTGGGTCTTGTGGTCAGCAACCTGATGACCAGAATTCGCCAACAGGCGGAAGAGGCCAAGGAGCGGGAGCAACAAACCGACGCCCTGCACCGTCTGGGACGGGAAGTTTTATCCACCCTGAAGGACAGCCAGGTTGCCTGTATCATAACCAATCATGCGGTTCGTACCTTTGGGGGAGAGGCCGCCCTTTATTTGACCCATGGGCAGGAGCAATGGAGCAAGGCAGCGGCCACCCCTGAATCTTTTCAGTTATCGGAAGAGGAGATGACCTCCCTGGTTATTCCCAGGGAGCAGGAGCAAACCGGTCTGCGGGATAGCTTGATGCGTGGCGAGGGGCAGACCATTTGTTTGCCCATTGTGGCCTCACGGGTGCGGGGAATCCTGGCTCTCCGTCTGACCCAGAAGGGTGTTTCCCTGGCGGGCCATTATCCATTTTTCATGGAAGCCTTTGCCCGTCAGGCCAGTCTGGCCATGGACCGGGCGCGATTGGGGGAAGAGGTGCAGGCGGCAGCCATTCGCGCCAAGTCCGATGAATTGCGCGGTACTTTATTGAGTATGGCCTCCCACGATTTACGCACTCCGCTGGCGGCGATAACGGGTGCGGGTACCGCTTTGCGCGATACGGAAAATCCTTTGGATTCCCTGCAACAAAGGGAGTTGCTGGAGACCATTTGTCTGGAAGCGGAACGCATGGAACGTTTGGTTTCCAATCTGTTGGATATGGTGCGGTTGGAGTCTGGCGGGTGTCAATTGCGGAAGGAGTGGATTCCATTCGAGGAGATGGCGGGTTCGGCCATCACCCGGTTGGAAAAGCGGTGCCAGGGCCGACAGGTCACGGTAGAAGTGGATGAACAGGCACCGCTTCTTTATGTGGACCCGGTTTTTTTTGAACAGGTATTGGTCAACCTGCTGGATAACGCTCTTAAATATACCCCGGAAGATTCCACCATTGCCTGGCGGGTTGAGGCTCATGGTTCACAGGTGGCCATTATTATTATGGATGAGGGGGAAGGGATTGCGCCGGAGCTGGCGGAGCGTATTTTTGAAAAGTTTACCCGTGGTGAATCGTTGGGCGTTCCTGGTTCCGGCCTTGGTTTGGCCATTTGTCGTGGGGTGGTGCAGGCCCATGGTGGGACCATTCAAGCGGTAACCCGGCAGCAGGGGGGTGGTATTTTTCAAATTTGGTTGCCGCAGCCACCTTTACCGGCGGATATTTTGTCTTCTTCCCCGGAGGAATTTACGCCATGAGTGAGATCAAGGGGATACGGGTTCTGGTGGTGGAGGATGAGTTGGCCCTGCGTCGTTTTTTGCGCACCACGTTGACGGCACGGGAGTTTGTGGTGGAAGAGGCGGAAACGTTGCGGCAGGCCAAACTTTTGGTCACCTCCCACCCGCCGGAAATCATCTTGTTGGATTTGGGTTTGCCGGATGGGGATGGCATCGATTTTACCCGTGAGTTGCGGGAGTGGAGTCAGATTCCCATTGTGGTGATCTCGGCGCGGGGACGGGAGGAGGATAAGGTGACCGCCCTGGATGCGGGAGCGGACGATTATCTCACCAAGCCGTTTGGGGTCAATGAATTGATGGCCCGCATTCGGGTGGCCTTACGCCATGGTCAACGGCATGACAAGTATCCCTTGCCGGATCAACAGGTGATCGAAATTGGTTTTTTACGCATGGATTTACAGCGGCGGGAGGTTTTTTCCCAGGGGGCACTGGTGGCCCTGACCCCCATTGAGTATCGATTGTTGTTGCTCATGGCCAGCAACGCCGGGCGGGTGCTCACCCACCGGTATATCCTCAAAGAGGTGTGGGGAGCCGGTTATCCCCACCAGCCCCATACCTTGCGGGTATTCATGGCCCAATTGCGACGCAAGGTAGAACCCAACCCCACCCGTCCCCAGTTGTTGTTGACGGAAATGGGGGTGGGCTACCGCTTGCGGGATTCCTGGGATGGGACGGCAGCTTGAGTCTGTTGAGAATACCCACTTAAGATTATGGGGAATGTGGTATTCTGTGCTTTGGTGCATTGAATGGGCGTATGATGGTGGTAGGATTTGTGCAACGGGGTGATACGCGCCACATTTTTTCCATGAGGAAGGCCAATGAACGGGAAATTGCCCGCTATGGGGACAGACTGGGCTAAAGTGGATGCCCATGTTATCCAACCGGAGGAGTATGATGAACTGCCGGAGTGGACAGAAGAAATGTTTGCCGCCGCCCAGGAAAAAGTGGGTGGTCAATCGGTTCCCCCTGGTCAACCCGCCGTTGATGGCAACAAAATTTCCACCACCATCCGCTTGGATGCAGATGTCATCACCGCCTTTCGCGCTTCGGGCAAAGGCTGGCAAACCCGCATGAATAACGCTTTGCGGGATTGGCTGCAATCCCACTCACCGGCGTAGGCGTTTTTTGAATTTTAATATTTCCTCATTGTTTAAATTAACATTAATGATCTATATAATGTTTTTTCCATTTTCAAACACCACCCCAGGAACAACTTTTTTGTTGCTTGACGGACGGGTTATAGGGATACCATCGTCGAAACGGTTGCCAATGATCTGAAAATCATGTAGGAGTTTGGGTAGTTACAGAAGGTTATTGGCAATAAGGCGAGGGGGGAGTGACCATGATCGGTGTAAACCTTGAATTGTTGGCAGAGGCAACCCGGATTATTGTTGAGACGGCAGATCCGGACAAGGTGATTCTCTTTGGTTCCCACGCCCGTGGCGAGGCACGGTCTGATTCGGATTTGGATTTGCTGGTGGTAGAGTCCGCTTCCTTCGGTCCCCACCGCAGCCGCTACCAGGAGATGGTAAGATTGGAAAGGGCCATGGCGCGCTTTCCTTTAGCCACAGATATTTTGGTCTACAGCCGAGAAGAGATGGAACGCTTGCAAAACCAAACCTGCCACCTGGTTCACCGGGCCTTGCAGGAAGGACGGGTTCTCTATGAGCGACCATGAAACGGCACGTCAACTGTTGACCATGGCAATCAAGGTATGGTTGGCACTTCTGAGCAAAATTCCACCCCACACCCACAGTCTGCGTACCTGGATCCAATCACTGGAAATGGATGCCAGTCTTGATATCATCGGAAGGATTGAGAAGAGTGCATAGTGACAAGGGTAGATGCGTTACTGTGGTTCTCCCCCGACAGGGTCAACATCAACAACACCATAAAAATTAATTTTTCAGTTAAATCATGATATCAACATCACGCCTGAAGACCGCATGCTCCATCCTGATCACACTGGTCCTCACCTCCGGCTGCACCTCCCAGACAGCCATGGAAGGAAACATTTCAGACCATGCGGTTACCCAGCCAAAGGTGGCCTGTTCTTACCAAGACAAGGAAAATTCCCTTGCCCAGGTGGATTCCACCACTCTTTATGTTGTTTCCCACGGCTGGCATACGGGAATTTTGTTGGATTATCCGGTGGTCCAACAAGTGCTGCCCCAGTTGGCGGCAGCCTTTCCTGGGGCACGTTTTCTGGAAATTGGCTGGGGAGATGCGAATTTCTACCAGAAACCCGATGCTGGAGCCGCCGACGCCTTGCAGGCAGCCTGCTGCTCCAGCGGAACCGTCATGCATGTGGTGGCCTTGGACCATCCGCCGGAACTTTATTTTTCCAAGAGCAGCCGGGTAGTACCGGTGGGAATCCATGGCGAGGGGATGGCCTGTCTGGGGGAATATCTCAATCGTCACCTGGCCCGCAGTGAGGAAGGTCACATGATACCGCTGGGGCCGGGACTGTACGGACGAAGCCGGTTTTTCCGCGCCACCGGTACCTTTTCCCTTGCTTATACCTGCAACAGTTGGACCAACGAAGGGCTTCAGGCCGCCGGTGTGGCCATGCACCCCACCCTCTGCCGTACCGCTGATTGTGTGCTGGAACAACTTCCCATGGGGGAGACCACTTCCAAGCAATAATTGTTATTTCCCAGCCGTAAGAAGTCGTTTTCTTAAGACTACCCCGATTTGATCCACCGCCCGTGGAGTGCGCAGGATCTCCTCCTGACCGACGCCCTGATTTTTCAGCTCCTTACCCAGTTGGCTTAAACCCACTTGAAAATCAATCTGCTCAAAACAGGCATCCTGCCAGCCCAAATAATCATGTCGCTCGGTATAATAGAGCCAACTGTTTTCGTTAAAAGCCCGTTTGTGGGTGGGATCTTGCCAGGCCCCGCAGGAAAGATCATAGGGAACCGATATCACCAAAGTGCCCCCCTCCTCCAATAAATCCAAACAATTGCGCATGGTGGTCACCAGATCGGTGATATGTTCCAACAAATGATGGGCATGGATCTCCCGCATACTGCCAGGACGGAGGATAAATTCACCAAAACGGGCACAACGAATCAGGCTGGGTAAGGTAAGGGGCTTACTGATGTCCGCCACCACATCGGGTGACCAATAGCTGTTGATATCCACATTGATGGCATCCACCCTCTTATACCTGCCACTTCCCAGATTCATGCGCAAAGGATAGGCGCGGATCAATCCACGCCACATGGCATGGCTGGGAATATAACGGGTCTGTCCATCCTTCTGCACCAACCCCTGCTGCAAAAGCTGGCCTAATCTCAGGTTGGGTTGAAAGTCAAAACAGGTGGTGGAATAGGGAAAAACCTTCTGCCACTTGTGCTCAAAATAGCGACAACTGGTGGCCACCTGCTGCCACCATCCATCGTTACCAGAGTCTAAAATCAAGTTGGAATTGTGGTGAACCGGTGCATCCACCACCACGGCCTGCATACCCAGACTGCGGGCGGTCAAAACCGCATCCGAACCATAAAGGTGGTAACCCAGTTTTGCATCCATACGAATGGGGGTGGTGCGGGGAAAAGCCAGGAGTAGTTCATCCAGGGAATCCACCAGGCAGGGCAAAGGTGAAGGGCCGGTCAATAACTTACCCCGGTCCACCACACGACCTTCCCCGACCGGCTCCTCCCCACTGTTACGCATGCCATAGAGGCCAATGATTCCCACCTGCTGCCAACGGTGCCGGACTTCTTCCAACCGCTGCTGAAAGAGACGATCCCACCCTTCTGGCAACAACACATCATGATGGACCCAAATCACAACCTCATGGGTCGCCTTTTGCAACCCATAATGAAAACCCTCGGCTGCACTGCTCGCCCCCTCGATCACGATTACCTCATGGGGGTGGCCAGTTTGCAGACAAGGGGAGGAGAGCAAATTGTCACGCAAAATTTGCTGATTGTGGCTACAGACCACAAAGGTCATGGGGCGCACGGAAGGGGACATGGATAGAACCAGATTAAAAGATCAATGGCTGCGGCGCATGGAGTCTGGATGAAGGCCGCTCTTTTCCCAGCGATTGGCAGCATAACGCACCAGTTGACTCACGTCCAGAATCAGCGAGACACCCCCATCTCCATTAATGGTGGTCCCAGAGATCCATTCAATGTCTTTGTAAATACCCCCCAGGCTCTTAATCACCGCCTGTTGCCGCCCCACCACCCGATCCACCGCCATACCCACTTCCATGTTATCCACCTTGGCAATGATCACCCGCTCATAACGGGGGGCATCGCCGGGAACCTGCATGAGATGGCGCAAACTGATGCAAGGAATCAAATGGCCCATGCGCTCAATACTACCCACCGCCTTTTCACTGCCATCCAGAAACCGTTCCTGACAGGCTTCCACCGTGGCCAGGGGCAGAATAAAAGACTCCTTGCCCACCTGCACGTTGAGACCATCAATAATGGCCAAGGTCAAAGGCAAGCGAATGGTGAAGATGGTTCCCTGACCTGGGGTGCTGTCCAAATCCACCGTGCCCCTTAAAGCATCGATGGCCTTTTTCACCACATCCATCCCCACCCCACGCCCGGACACATCGGTCACCTTCTCAGCGGTGGAAAAACCGGCTTCAAAGATTAAATTCAGCAACTCCCGTTTGGCCAACTCGGCATCGGCAGCAATCAATCCCCGTTCCACCGCCTTGCGGCGTATTTTATCCGGGTCGATACCGTTGCCATCGTCAGAGATGGTGAGGATCACATCCCCACTGGCATTGCTGGCCGCCAGGCGTACCGTGCCTTTTTCCGCTTTTCCACTCCTGGTCCGCGCTTCTGGGGATTCAATCCCATGATCAATGGAGTTGCGTAAAATGTGCAGCAGGGGATCCTTCAAACGGTCGATGACCGTTTTGTCCAGTTCCGTATCCTCCCCCTCGGTGACCAAATCCACTTGCTTGCCCAGAGTGGCGGATAAATCCCGCACCAGGCGGCGAAAGGAATTAAAGGAGGTGCCAATGGGAACCATACGCATACCCAAGGCATTGGAGCGCATTTCCGTTGTCAAGCGTTCCAACTCTTCGCCAATTTGCTCCAGGGCCGAATCCCGCTTGCGGTGTACCAGCAACGAAAGGCGGGATTGAATGATCACCAGCTCGCCCACCATATCCACCAGCCGATCCAACCGCTCCGAATCCACCCGAATACTGGAGAGGGTTGTATCCTCTTTTCCCGTGCACTCCCGTCGTTTTTGTACCTTCTCATTGAGAATCCGCTGGTAGTGACCGTGCAATGCAGCCAGCAGGGCCTCTTCCGTATTGGGACCCCCAGGAGCAAACAGGGTGGACATATCCGCAAAGTCCCCCTTGCGCACCGATCCATCCCCCAGGCGAGAAATCCGTAACGAGCGTTCATCCTCGAACATGAAAATATCCCGGATGCCGCTCTCTCCGCGTTCCGTACTTAAAAGAATATCCCACCACCCATAGGTTTGATCAGGGAGCATATCTTCCAGAACGGGAATGGCCTCCCCATGGAAGGTTTGGGAAATCATCCCCAAATGTTCCAATTCTTCCAATAAGGCCAATGGGTTGGAGCCAGTGGCCAGGGTTTCTGGTGGTGGACGATAACGAATCCAGTAAGTGGCCAGCAAGCCACTGCTTTTGGCACGATCTGCGGGGGATTTTTCAACGTTGGCTTCGTTCAGCAGCGGACGGAGGCGGGCAAGAATTTGATCGGAAGTGGCAATCCATTCCTGGTCTGCTTCAGGATCTCCCAACAGGGTCTGCACATGATCCTTGGCCGACAAGGTGAGAGAAAGAATCTCCTGATTGATGGCCACCTGCCCTTTGCGCACCCGATCCAGCAGGGTTTCCACATCATGGGTAAAGCGGACGATTTCAGCAAATCCCGCCATACCACTGGAACCCTTGATGGTATGCATGGCCCGAAAAACCCGACCAATACCATCACTGTTGGTGGGATCATTCTCCAATTCCAACAAGGCGGTTTCCAGCTCCGCCAGCAGCTCGGAGGCCTCGGCGCGAAACGTTTTAATCAGGTCCGGCTGCATCGCCATTCTCCATCAATGGTGAGAAAAACCTCACCATGTTTATTGGGAGGGTACCAGATACCCCAGACCACAGAGGGTGGCCTTATGGCTTAAATGTTGGGGAAGATCCGGTTGCAGGGTCAAGGTGATTCGTTTATTGGCAAAACTTTGCCGCGCTGCATGGATAATCTGAAAAAACGACATGTCCGCATAACCCATGCCGGCAAAAAACAGGGAAACCGGTTGTTTTTGCTGAAGAGCCTCTTGCAATCGGTTATGCAAAGCATCCGCTCTCTCAATGGTGAAATCGCCTTCCAAAGTAATTTCCATGCCTACACTCCTTTGGGTTAGTCATCAGGTTACCGTTTCATTCTTATTGATCTCTTCCAATATTCCGTCCGCCAGATTGGCGGCATGCCGCAAGGACTCGGTTGCGAAAACCTTGCCCACATCCAGAAGAATGACAAATTTGCCATTTTGCTTGCCAATGCCCGTAATAAATTCTGTACCAATCTTGGAACCCATGCGCGGTGGCGGATCCATGTTACCAGCATCCAGTTCGATCACCTCTTTCACCGAGTCGGCCAGGGCACCCATGAGCAGAATGTCGTTTCCTTCCGAAAGCTCAATAATGATGATCCGGGTGTTGACCGTATTGGCAGTAGGTTCCAAATTAAAACGCTGCCGCAAATCCATCACGGGCACCGCATTGCCCCGCAGGTTTACCACGCCACGCATAAAGGGCGGTGCCTGGGGTATGCGGGTAATTTCCGTCATATCCAGAATTTCCCGTACCGAATAGATATCCAGGGCATAAAGCTCTTTATCCAGGGTAAAGGTCAAAAACCGCTGTGCTTTGCTCAATTTGGTTTCAGCCATGGCCACGAAATTTCCTCCGTTGGCTTGGGATTGGGTGAAATATCACACCTGTGATTGCTTCCCATAGTAGCAGTTTTTAGCCATCTCTTCATGCGCTTTTTTGCTCAAGATCAATAAGGCTCAAATTCAGGAAGGTTGTCCTCCCGTTTCATATTGAGGGTGGCCCCTTTTTTATGTTCCAGTGCGGCATATTTAGGGGAGGCACCCCCACTCTTTTTGGTCTGTTTGCCAATAGTGAGCGGTGCACTCATGAGTTTTGCCGCTGGTTTGTCATGGGCATGCAAAGACATGGGGTGCACAGTGGTTGCCCCTCCGTGGAAATAACCCATGGCCTCACGCATCATGTCGCACTGGGCTGAGAGTTCTTCCGCCATGGAGCTGGACTCCTCGGAGGCCCCCGCATTTTGCTGAATCACATTGCTCAACTGCTGCATGGCTGTATTGATCTGTTCCACGCCTGAATTTTGCTCCTGGCTGGCAGAGGAAATTTCTTGAACCAGATCCGTGGTTTTCTGAATGGCGGGAATCATCTCCTGGATCATGTTGCCCGCCTGTTCAGCAATATGCACACTGCTTGCAGATACCTTGTTGATCTCGGCGGCGGCCCCCTGACTGCGTTCCGCCAGTTTGCGCACTTCAGCAGCTACTACGGCAAAGCCCCGCCCTTGATCCCCTGCCCGCGCCGCTTCAATGGCCGCATTGAGGGCCAACAGATCGGTCTGGCGGGCAATCTCTTCGATGATGCCGATCTTGCCGGCGATTTCCTTCATGGCCTCCACGGTTTGCCGCACCGCATCCGCACTTTTAATCGCATTCTGCGCAGCCTTTTCCGCAATGAGCTGGGTCTGATGGGCATTTTCCGCATTGGACTGAATGTTGGCACTCAACTCTTCCACCGAAGCCGAGGATTCTTCCACCGAAGCGGCCTGCTCCGATGCCCCTTCCGCCAGGACTTGGGAGGTGGAACTGAGTTGACTGCTGCCTGCCGCCACCGCTTCCACCATGCCGGAAATCTCTTCCACCCGTTGGGTGACCGAACGCCGAATCACCCACAAGGTCCCGATTCCCACCACAAAACCGATCCCCACCAGAATGAAAACCAACCATATGGCCCGATGCTCGGTTCGTTCGGCCTCATGGGCAGCTTCATTGGTAAATTTGCTGACTTCTTTCTGTAAATTTTGTAACTGATGATCCAAATCCGCCATTTCCTTATCGGTCTTTTCACTCAATTTTTCAGCTTCTGCCACTTTGTTTTCCTGAAGAAAGTGAAATATTTCATCCAGGTGTTTTTCAAAATCGGTATGTTCACGGGCAATGGTGGTGAGATGATCAACCACCTTACGCCCTTCCATGCGGGCAGACTCATCCCCTTGATTGCTCATGGCTTTGGCAATTTCTTCTGCTTTTTTTAATTCCAGCTCCACCGACTTGGAAATTTTGTTGATTTCCTGACGTGCTTCGCTGAATGCCCTGGCATCACTTTCGTTATGTCTCATCCCCAAGCCATGACGGAAGGCCTTTTCATAATTCATCCCTTGTTCCAATTGCAAAGAGGTGATCTCTGCAATGGCGGTACTCAGAGGAATATCCTGCTGGGCAACCTCTTCCAGTTGATTGCCAATTTTATTAATGGAAAAGAGTCCGGTTGTGGAGACAATCAAAAGAATCATTAACAAAACAATAGCCAAAAGATTGATCTGGGATTTCAGGGAAAGTTGATTCATCGAGGCCTCCCGATATGGATATGAGCAGGTAGTGGTAGAACCTGCTTGCCAAAAGGATGCCAAAATTCAAGATGGTTGGAAATCATCTAACATATTGGTGAATGTGCTGATTTTTCCAAAGAATAGAAAGAAGGAGAGGAGGATGTGAGAATCTGTTACAAAATGGGACACCATTTTGTAACGAAAGTGTACCATCACGTATCGCGGGTTAATTCAGGAACGATCTGGATCCATGGCCAGCTTTTTCAGCAGGCTGACCTCTTCCACAGTGAGTCCGGTTTTTTCGATGACCCGATCTTCATCCATGCCATTGGCCAATAAAAGGCGGGCTTCGGTATAACGATCTTCGGCAGGGGAGTCCAGAGGGCTGGAGGGTTCGCTGGTGGGAGAGGAGCGGCCTACGCGGGACAAATTGCGCTCCATGAACTGCATTTGTCGATAGATGGCTTCCACATCGGCTTGCAACTGGCGGTGCAGACCTTCCAGTTCCGGGGCCAGCCGGGCAGGGACCGCATTAATGGCGGTCAGAATGCGGCTTTGGGCGTTGGCCAGCTCCTGACGCAACACATGCAGGGTTTCTTCCGGAAAGGAGGGGGAATCCAGGCGGGGATCCTCCTTGTCCTCTCTTTCATCCAGGGGATCCTCATCCCCTTCTGACAGGGGATCGGGAAATTTTTTTTCCGCGAAATGAACTCGCAGCTCATCCCGCAGGCGGCGCATTTGGTCAAAAACCAGGCCCAGTCCCACGTAGAGGACCACAAAGCAGAGGACAATCAGCAAATTCCACAGATTCATCGGATCATCCCATATATCGGCGTATGCGGGCGCGAATGCGCAAGGCCGCTTTGCTATGCAGTTGGGAGATGCGCGACTCGGTCAGTTTCAACACATGACCGATTTCGCTCATGGTCAACTCCTCAAAATAGTAGAGGGTAATGACCAACCGTTCTTTTTCCGGCAGACCGCCGATGGCCTCACTCATGGCCTTGCGCAACTCCTTGAGACCGACAGTCTCCAGGGCATCCTCTGCGTCCGGGTCAGCGAGAACCTCCATGATATCTCGCTCATCATCTTCAACCATGGTTCGTATATCGTCGAAGGAGACAATGGAAATACTGCGGGATTCATCCAGCATGGCGAAATATTCAGCCAGGGAGACCCCCAGATGGCGTGCTACCTCTTCATCGCTGGCGGGGCGTCCCAGTTTGAGTTCCAGGGCCAGATAGGCATCCTCGATCTGGGAGGAGCTTTGCCGCACGGCACGGGGCACCCAGTCCATGGAGCGCAATTCGTCGATGATGGCTCCACGAATACGAAATTCCGCATAGGTTTGGAACTTGAAACCACGGGAAGGATCAAATTTGGCCACTGCATCGATAAGTCCCAGAATGCCCGATTGATAGAGGTCTTCCGGGTCTACTGAGGGCGGGAGTTTCATATGAATACGCCCAGCCACATATTTCACCAGGGGGGCGTATTTGAGAATAATCTGCTCCCGCGACATGCCATCCCATGGCTCCGCGTGTGCCGACTCTTGGGGGTCGCCCAATTTTGTCCCCTCGTAGGGGCCATGTTCTCGCAACGCCATGGTTTGCTTCCGCTGGTTGATGTCAGGCACTGCCTGGCAG
>JADFXB010000001.1 GCA_015233935.1 Magnetococcales bacterium
CCCCCCTTTTGGGAGGATGCCAGCGTCCTGGTGAAACGGTATGGTTGGCGAGGATTAAACCTACCTTGGATCGACCATGAACATTTCACTACCCCACATCTCCCAAATTATCAGAAGGTTCAGCAGAGCCACGCCAACGGCGACTGAGGAGAATTCCGTGGTGGTCACCGGTGATGGAAACAGGAACTATCGTTATCCGCCGGATCCACAGACTTTGGATGCCATCGGCAACGAGGAGATCCTCTCCTTTCATCAGCAGATCCTGCTTACGATCCGACTCAACCGGGGATTTTCGGGGGCGCATAATGAGGATGCTTTTCAGGTCATGGTTTTGGAACCGGTGAGGCATCTCATTCAATGGGTGCATATGCTGCCGGCATCCCAGGATGAATATTTTCGTGGGCCATCCGGGTTGGTGAGGATGGGATTGGAGGTGGGGATGGCCTCTTTCCGACGACTGGAGAACCGGGTGGTCGCAACAGGACCGTTGGAAACCCGCCGCGATGAAGAACGACTTTGGCAGCAAGCCATTTTTCTGGCCGGTCTTTATGCCGAGGTGTTGCGCACATTGTCCAGGGTGGTGGTCATTGGGGAAAATGGGGAGATCTGGAACCCGGTATCGGGCCCGTTATCCGACTGGCTCGCCAGTCTGGGGGTACGAAAATACCATATCCGCTGGTCAGGGGAGCCGGATAAGGCCAAACCGGCATTGGTGGCCGGTAAAGTGCTTCAGGATCGGCAGGTGATGGAGCTGGCCAAGGGGCCAAGGGATATCCTCACATCCCTGGTTGCATTCTTGCTGGATCCCTCCGATGTGGAAAGTTTGTTGGGTAACACGGTCAACCTGGCGCGAAAGGGCGTCATTGAACGGGATTTGGTTGCCGATCCCGAACGTTATGCAGCTCCCCGGATTGGATATCATCCCGAACCCTGGATCATTGCGGCCATGCGCAGGCTAGTCAAGCGTCAGCAGTGGAGGGTCAATTATCCTGGTGGTGGCAGGGTGTGGGTGGGAGATGAAGGGGTGTTTTTGACCTGGCCGGTTTCTGGCAGGGAATTGATTGAAGAAACGGTGTTAGATATCAATGCCTTGCCCCGTGACCATGAGGTATTGGCCGACTGGCTGGTGGATGCCGGTATTCTTGCCAGGAATTCTCATGGCAGCTTTGTGTGGACCATCTTTGTACCGGAGTCTGCTGAACAGCGTGAGGTATCGGTGGTTCGGCTGACTCGTGAGGAGATTTTGTTTCCTGAAGAGTTGCCTTCGTCCGTGGGCAAGCTGTTGAAGGAGGAAGTGGATGCGCCATCTGTTGAGGCGATACCAGAAATTTCGGCACTGCCGGAAGAAGAAAGCAATTCAAACCCCGGCGTTGAGGCCTTAGCTTTGTTGCAGGTGATGGCCCCTTTCAAGGAGTGCATTTTACCCTGGGAGGGAGGCAGTTTGATCTCTTGTGAAATATTTGCCAGGGCTGGATTGGATTCCCGGCAAACCATCAAGGTATTGAAGACGGATGGAGTATTGCGACTCCAGGATGGCAAAGACACCGGGATGGTGATGTTCAAAGGCAGTCAAAAGCGATGTCTGGTGGTGAACTATGACCTCCTATGATCGTTATGTGCGTCCTCCGTGGGAATGGATCATGTGTGGGGCCTGGAGTCTGGTCGCCCTTTGTGGATTGGGCGGGGTTTGGTGGTTTCCAGGAGGTAATGTTTTTTGGTCCATTGCCATACCTGCCATGTTATTGGCCATGTGGGGAGGATGGAAGGGGTTGGCCGTCATCCGGTACGGGGATGCCAGCCTTGATTTATGGTTTCTGGATGTGGCTGGTCTGCCACGTACCACCGATGGTGGGATCTGGTTTGGCAAGGGATTTGAGTGGAGACCTGTTCATACCCAGAGGAGCGTTGAAATCATGAAATCGGGGGGTGTGGAGCAAAAGGTGGATGTGGTGGGAAGCTCCTGGATCCATGGGGTCAACGGTGGGATGGAGCAGGATATCATCCTGCCGGAGAAGGCACTGGAGGGGCATACGGTCATTTTCGGGACAACGGGGGCGGGAAAAACCAGGGCCTTTGAAGTGGTGGTGACACAGGCGATTCATCATGGATATGCCATTATTGTGATCGATCCCAAGGGTGATACGGATTTACGAGATCGACTGCGCAGGGAGTGTGACAGGTCTGGCCGAACCGATTCATTCATCTATCTGCATCCGGCATTGCCCAACTCTTCCATGCGGCTGGACCCCATTCATAACTGGAAGGATGCCACAGAGCTGGGCTCCCGGATTGCTGCCCTGATGCCATCCAGCGGCAACTCGGCAGCATTCGCGGCATTTGGATTCAAGGTCATTACCGCAATCTCGCAGGGGCTGATCCTGCTGGGAGAGCGACCAACATTACGGAGATTGAGATATTTTGTGGAGAGTGGGGTTGATTTACTGACCCTCAAATGTTTGGAAGTGCACTGTGACCGAGTGGCTCCCGGCTGGCGTGGTGGTGTGGAAAGCTTTATCAAAGGTGCGCGTAATGATGAGGGCAAGACGGTACCGGCCAAGATGGGAGAGTTGTTTGGCATTATACGCTGGTATCGGGCAACCTTGGGAGGTACGGCCAGGGGGCATGAAGGAATTGACGGGCTGATATCCCTGGTGGAACACGACCGTACCCATTTCGGGAAGATGGTGGCCACCCTGATACCCCTGCTTGCCAAGATTACTTCAGGGGAGATTGGCACCCTGCTTTCCCCGGACTTCCATGATCTACAGGATGCCCGACCGATCATGGACATGGCCAAATTGGTAGCGGGCAGGCATGTGGCCTATATTTGCCTGGATAGCTTGTCAAACTCAGAGGTTGGGGCAGCATTGGGTTCCATATTGCTGGCTGATATCGGGGCGTTGGCAGGGGCGATTTATAATTCCAGTGAGCAACCGTCCAAACCAGCCAAAGTATTGGTGTTGGTGGATGAGGCGGCGGAAGTTGTCAACGATCCCTTCATTCAGCTCTTGAACAAGGGACGGGGAGCGGGTTTCCGGGTGGTGATGGCCGCCCAGACCCTACCTGATTTTATCGCCCGCACAGGTGATCCTGCCAGGGCCATGCAAATTCTTGGCAACTGCAACAACATGGTGGCCTTGCGTATCAAGGATAGTGACACGATGGATTTTATTGCCAAGACCTTTGGTCAGGCGCACATCCAGGAGATCAATTTGACCCAGGGAGGGACAGGTAAGGCGGGTGATGGTGCCGTAAACTTTACCGGATCCGCTTCCAGGTCTCTGGGATATACGGAAACGGAACTGTTTCCGCCCTATCTGCTGGGACGTTTGCCCAATTTTCACTATGTGGCCAGTATTTCCGGGGGAGTGGTTGTCAAGGGGCGTCTGCCATTGCTGACAAGCTGATGTCCAAGATTGCGAGGGGATGAATGAATAATGTGTTTCAGTTTCCTGGTATCCCGAAAAGCGATGTTACCACCAAGACTTTATCTGTAGATGACTTGGATTCGGGGACCATCTATCTCAAGGCAATGCGTGGGAGTGGGGTATTGACTCAGGCGGATTATATTTTTCCAAAAATTCCATCATTGGGAATAGCGGTCAAGCGGGCCGGTGTGCTCATGACCCGCCTGGTGCCGGGGGAAGGTGGCAGGCCGCTCCTTGATCAATGTATCGCCCGTGGTATCCATGCGTTGGCCAATTCCTCAGATATCACCGATTTATCCCCGGAGGCAGAGATCTGCCAAGTGAGGCTTTTTGTGCGGGAATTTGCCATCACCGCCATGGGCTTGTTTCAGTGGCGGGTAGGATTTCGTCGGACGGATGGCAGTTATCAGTTTCTTGAACCTTTGGATGAGGCCCTCTCTTTATGGTTAAAAAGAAAGCAGGCCCATCATGTGATCCTGATACCTGAACCGCATCGGGTGGCTGGCAAGCCTGCATTGCCTTTTATCATTGCCAGCAAGGTGTTTTTAACCAACGACTTGTTGCGCATCGGTGCATTGGATGTGGAAATGGGGGGAATATGGGGCGGCATTTGACCCTCTGGATCGGATTGCTGTTGATTACGCCATTGATGGTTCCCATTGTCATGACTACCGATGGTTTCAGGGATCATCTTCAAAATGAATTTGCCAAAGCGGTTCTTCTGTTGGGGGACCAGGACGTTTTCGACAGTCTGGTTCATGCGCGTGGGGGGGCCATTTATGCATGGTTGGCTCCTTTGGTGGGGAGTGAAGCAGGATCGGGCGGCAGGGATTTTTTGGCCAGAATAAGCGATACCCTCTATCTGCATGCCTATTGCGTTGCTTTGCGCATATCCATGCTGTCTTCCATGTGGCCCTGGATCTTTATCCCCCTGTTGGGTGGGACAGTGGCCGGATATTGTGAACGGCAAATCAAGAACAATACTTTCGGAGCCTCCCACCCCATTGTGTTTGGAGCCTCTTCCCATATGCTGATGGTTTTGGGAGGGGTATTTTGCCTGTGGATTTTTGTCCCGCTATCTTTGCCAGTTTGGATGATCCCGCTGGCCACCATGTTGTCTTCCTTTGTTGTCTCCCGGTGGATCGCCCACTTTCCCAGATACGACAACTCCTGATGTTGCAAAAAATCCCTAAAGATTAACACCCTTTTCGCACCGTTTATCGCTATCGCCAGCCTGCTGCACAACTCTTTAGGATGGGGAAGGTCTCGCTCTACTCTATTGAGGTTCCCCATGCGTACATTCTTGCTCTTTCTCCTGGTAGTTTTCATGGTTGGCTTATCACCGCATGCGGCCAGGGCGGTGATGAGTGATTCCGCCACAGCGGTGAAGGTCTATGCAGGTAAATCAAATCTTTATGTAGTCAAGAATGGAATTCTGTATGGATATGGCAAGGATGATTATGGACAGATGGGATTAGGTAGCACGGCTACCAGCAGGGATTGGACCATCCTGGCAGACGGGGTAACCGGGGTGTCGGGTGGTGAAGCAAGTTTGATAATGAAATCCGGGCAACTCTATGGTGCTGGCAGGAATGGATATTCCAGCTCCTATGGCAGTGTCCTTGGAAATGGACTAACGACTGGCAATACGTTGACATGGACCAGTACCCTGCAAAATGTCAAAGGGGTATCCAATAGTGCCTGTGTTGCGGCTGCAAGTGGTTGTCCTACATTAGCAGGGCCTTATGCTCGGTCGCTTGCCATAACGAATGATGGAAATGTCTATGCCTCAGGTTCAAACTACAATGGAGCCTTAGGGGTTGCGTCACCAGGCAATTTTAGTAACTGGACCCAGGTATTCAATGATGTCAAAGATGTTGTGGTGGGTGGTAAAAGTTCATTAGTCCTAAGGGAGGATGGTACAGTATGGGGAAGTGGAGAACCTACCGCCCTTGGACAGGGAATGTATGTGATCAATCAATGGACCCAGGTATTCAGTGATGCCAAAGCTGTAGCAGCCGGGTATGAGCATGCTGCCATTTTGAAAACAGATGGTACGGTTTGGGTTACTGGCAAGTATGATCAGAAACAGCTTGGGGAAAAAAGTTCATCACCGTCATGCAACACAACTACTTGTTATGTATGGCTAAGGTCATATAAAGCTGGTCTTGCCGCCCTCTCAAATGTCGCCTCAATTGCTGCCGGTCAGAATAATACCTATGCCATTCAGAGTGATGGAGCACTGTGGATTACCGGCAGTGCCACCAACGGCACGTTTGGCGATGGTACCGCTTCCGGGTACAAAACCTGGACAAACACCCTGAATAATGTCCGGTCGGTAGCGGGATCGGGGTTGTATTCGATTGCGGTAAAAAATGACAACACCGTTTGGGTGACTGGTTCTGAATTTGGGGCCTCCTGGGTGCAGGTGCTGTTGCCGCCTGGCCCGGTG
Source organism: Magnetococcales bacterium (assembly GCA_015233935.1). Taxonomy (GTDB): domain Bacteria; phylum Pseudomonadota; class Magnetococcia; order Magnetococcales; family JADFXB01; genus JADFXB01. The sequence continues at coordinate 5,881 of JADFXB010000001.1, forward strand.
GTCAACTTGACAGCAACCCAAGGGACGGTCACCGGTGGGATCAACTTGTCCTGGTCTGCCGATCAAGATGCATCCGCTTATGAAGTATCGGAGGGGGGAACCGTGTTGGCAACGGTTACTTCCAACAGCTACCAGGTGAGTGGGTTGTCTGGTGTGGAGCACCACACTTATTCTGTGCGTCCCAAGGTTGGGGCCTTGTTTGGTCCTGGCAGGAGTGTTGAAGGCTGGCCAAATCAACCGCCCACTTCCGCCACGCTCTCTATCACCACCACATCGGATGCCATCTCTGCGGCGGTCTTGCCGGTGGTCACAGATCCCAACGGTGAGACGAATTTTACTGTGGAAATTCTCTCCCAGCCCAGCCAGGGTGTGGTGAGCATCGAGAATGGCCGATTTGTTTATCAACCCCCTCCCAACAATGGTTTCATTGGATCAACCACCTCATTTTCATTCCGTGTGATTGACCAGGCTGGCGGTTTCTTCAATGGAACCGGGACCGTCACAGTGAACTGTGCACCCCCCACCTTAGCGACTCCGGTGCAGGAGGGAACCTTGGTGGAGTGGGCCAGGGGCAATGTCTCTGCCGACTGGACCATGCCCGCCTGTGGTTTGGACCCCTGGGTTGAAATGGTGGTTACCAGAGAGGATGGAACGGCCACCTCTTTGCCAAGGGAGGGGCTGTCTGGCAGTTCCGGTACCGTTGGTTTTCAGGTCAAAGATTTGCCAAGGGGTTCGCATAGTGTGGCTATTACCGTCGGGCATGCGACTTCGCAAATATCCCGCAACAGGGGCATTCAGGTGGTAGGCTCCAGCTTACCGGCAATCTCCCTCACAGCTCCCAATATCATTGAGCAGCATGAATCCCTGGTGACTTTGACCGCCGTTGAAGAGGCAGGCAGCAACTGTCCCATGGTTTGGGACGAAATGGATGCCCGCTCCGACTCCGGCAGGTGCCAGGCGATGTGGACGAGTATTCCTGCCGGATTGTCTGTGGTAACCACCAATCCAGCCCAGTTGCAGGGCAGGCCCTCACAGGCAGGTCAGGCTTCTGCCAGTCTGGAAATACGCAAATATGACAGCCTGGGGAACATGCATGTGGTTGGCGGGTTGACGAAAAATTTTGATGTGCGTCTCAACCAGCTACCTGTGTTTGGTCTGTCTGGTGATATGGAGGTGACCAGGGTCTTGGAGGATGTGGCCCTGGTCATTCAAAGAACGGGAGGAAATGAGTGCCCCCTCTACCTGAATCAATCGCAGGCGGTGGCTGCGGCTTCCCCCTCTGCGCCCACATGTTGGGTTGATTTCCCCGCATTGCCACAAGGGATTACACCATCCATGGCAACGGATAAGGTACGAGTTACCGGAAGGACTGCTGTTGCTGCGGGGGATGTCAGCGTGCAATGGCGAGTCAGGAAGATCATCGACAGTGACACCATGATCACGGTTGCTGATCAAACGCAAGTGATGCATGTGGTTAATCCTGCATTGCCGGAGATACAGTTGGTCAACGGCACCCTCATTGGCGAAAACCGATATTTCGCATCCTCTGAATCGGTGGTGCGGGTTATCACCAAAAACAGCTCTTCTGGTATAAACTCAAGAATGGTGTTAACCGTTGACGCAGGAGAAGGTGATCAACCCCAGGTGTTTCGGAATCTGGCCAATGATGCTTCTCGTTGGTTGGTTATTCCGGGACTGTCTCTCTTGGAGGAGCGGCAGGTTCATTTGCGGCTTGCCTATGTGGATTATCCTGATCTGTACTCTGAAAAAATCATCCATGTGGTTGGCGGGTTGACGGCCAGGGTGAGGAGCGTTTTGGAGGCCCCTTCGGTCGCTCCCGATTCAGCCCCGGTGGAAGTGACATTGCGGGTGGGTGAGCAGGCGGGTTCGGCGATAACCTATGATGCCCCCACCATGGGGACATGGATGGGATGGATTGCTGCCAAGGAGTCGGGAGACCGGCTTGTAAGGATCACCGACAAGCTGGAACTGACCGGTGGTGTTGGTCAATTCACCATTCCTACCGCAGGCACCACCATGAAACTGGTTGGAATTGCCGAGCTTCAGAGTGGTGATGCGAGTATTGTTGAACAGCGGGCATCGGCAGCCAAATATGTTACGGTGGTGAAAGGGACCGCTCTGCAAGGAAATATCACCGCAAACCGTTATGATGGCCGTGCCCCGCTCACCACCGTTCTGACCTTGCACATGCCTTCGGATAGTGTCCGGGCATTGGATTCCATTCAATGGGAGAAGAGTACAGATCAAGGTCTCAACTGGCAGCCACTGGAGGACCAATCCAACATGCGTTTGGTGCAAACCATCCCTGTTGGGGTGAGCTATTACCGGGCCAGGATGACCAATCGTAACTCCCAACTGGTCAGTTATACGGAGCCGGTGGCGGTGATGGCTTACCAGGAGTTGGAAGTGGCCATCACGGCTCCCCAGCATACCCTTGTTGGCCTCCCGGTCACCCTGACGGCCAATGTTTCTGGTGAGGAGAGTGTGGTGCATGAGTGGCGCATCACCCTGCCCGGGGAGAGTGAAACCATTCTGCAAAATGCCACGGTTACCGTAAATCCGAACGCTGCCGGGCAAATCAGGGCTGTTCACCGTGCCCGGCCAGCCACCGCACTGGCCACCAGTGAAAATGGCTGGACGGTTACCACCCATACCATCACCGTTGCCAGTCCGGTGAAGTTGACTGCCACCATCAACGGTCCCGACAAGGTGGAGGTGGATAATGATAATTCCTTCACTGGCCGCATAACCCTGCCATGGGGTAATCGCACCAGTGCCGCTGTCGTCGAGTCGGAATGGCTTTTGCCATCAGGAGAGGTGGTCCCCGGTCCAAATTTGACCTGGCGGCCATTGTCACGAGATGAGGTAGAAACCGCACCATTGGTGTTCAGGGCCTGGGTCAGTGGATTGGAACAACAGACTTTGCGGGAGGTTTCAAAAGTGGTGCATGCCGCCCCTCCCCTGTTGGTCGAACTGCGCACGACGGTATCCAATCGTTATACACGGGTGCCTTTTACCTACAATGTTCGCGGAATTGTCTCCGGGTTGGCCCCGCGTGACAGGGTGGCCTCCTGGCGGTGGTTTGTGGATGGACAGGCTGCCCAGGCCATGGAGAATCGCTCTTCGGCGGCTTTTTCCATAACCACCCCTGGGGAGCATGTGGTGAGGCTGGATATTGTAACCGTCACAGGAGCGTCCACCAGTAACAGCGTTACCGTTCATGCCCAGCCAAACAGGCTACCGGAATGCACTGTCAATGGAGCCAGGTCTGGAGCGGATGTCATCCTGAATGCCTCTTGTACGGATTTTGATGGCCGGGTAACCGGGTATCAATGGACCATCAATGGTACAGAGAGCAATGGTGGTGTCCGGCGCAGTCACAGAGTGGGCACCACAACAGGGGTCTTGTCGGTTGAAGTATGCGGCATCGATGATTCCGGTGGGCGTGGCTGTGCTGTGGTAAATGTACCTTATTGATCTTCCTGTTAATCTTCCTGCCTTGTTTCCCTCTTCTTGCAGCACCGTTTCCTTCGGGACGGTGCTGTTTTTTTTCATTGGGCACGGATGCCGTCGAATAAAAGCGTAGCATCCCCCCTTTTTGCTCTATCGCCAGCTCAAGAGGTTGTCTGTGATACTGGGTTGCGATTGAAAATTATGGGAGGAAATATGCGCAGATTTATCATGATGGTCCTACTGTTGCCTGGTTGTGTCCAGGATCTCACCTTGGGCAGGTCTGGTTTGCGTCCCCTGGACGAGTCATCCCCTGTTGCAGCCAGTGCTTTGCTGCCAGCATCTCCTCCTTCAAGAATTTTAACCCTGGCAGGTTTGCCAGAGGTTCATACCGGAATTGTTGTGATTCCAGCCGATGTGGTCCATGTAGCGAGAGCTGGACAAACTGACCAGTCGCTCTCGGCCCCGACAGTCTCCACTGAAACCAGCAAGACGGTGACCCTTCAGTTTGACAGCAACCAGACCCAACCACGGCGGGAGTCCCTGCTGATTCTTACCAGAGTCATTGAGCAGGTTGGCGCAGAAAAGATTGGGCAGGTGGTGGTGGCCGGACATGCTGACAGCAGTGGCAACAAGGAAAAAAATTTCCAGCTTTCTTTGCAAAGGGCGGAAGCAGTCGCTGTGCGGATCGCAGAGCTGGGTGTTCCCCGACAAAAAATACTGGTCCATGGATATGGTGAAATGTCCCCTGCTGCAAACAATGCTTCTGGGCAAGGCCGGGCCGTGAATCGGCGTGTCCAGGTTACCATGACCATCCATGGGGGAAACCAATGAAAATACCAAACCATGCGGATGATCCCATGCAAATTCTACTTTGGGAGCAGGATGAAGCGTTAATCTTTATTATGGTGTTTGGTTTAGGAATCCTCATAAACAATCTCACGGTATTTTTATTTATTGGTCTCATTGCTGTGCGGGGTTATCGGAGGGTACGTGATCGACAACCGCGTGGCATTGGTCAGCATTTATTATATTGGTGGTTCGGAGTTGGCAGTGTGAAGAAAAACAGGTGGGGGTCGTTTAAAAATCCATATATTCGTCGATGGTTCTAACCATGCAAATAACTGGATTCAGGCAATCATGGCAGAAATTACAGGGTGAGAATACGTTCCACCGTATTTTAACGCTGATCATGCTTCTTGTAACACTGATCTCAACCTACGGTTGGCTGCACAAAGAGCGGGTAGTTGTCCTTGTTCCTCCCGGTATTTCCGATGAAATGACCATTTCGGACCGGAAGGCATCAGGAACCTACAAGGTTGGCTGGGGGGTATTTCTGGCCCACATGGTGGGAAACGTTACCCCGGAAAGCTCCAAAATTGTCCAGGATATGGTGAACAGGTATCTGAGTGGTGATGCCCGGTTGGTATTGGCGCGTCAGATTGCAGAAAACCTGGACCGATTACGGCAGGACAAGGTCAGTGCGGTGTTTGAGTTGCGCAAGGCGTTTTACGATCCCAACGATGACCTGGTGTTTGTCAATGGAATGTCCAGCTTTGTGGGGCAGGCGGGGAAAACCCGCAAAGTTGAGCACACCTTTGAGTTCAGGGTCACGATTGCAAACTGGGGACCAGAGGTCACGTCTATGGCACTTGTGGAGGGACCGCCCATCATGGGCAAAAATCGGCAAAAGGCAAAGAGTAAAGAGGTCAACCATGAAACGCACTGACATGAGAAGGTTCCTGGCCATGATTTTCCTGGGGTTGATCATGGAAGTCCATGGGGGCGAGCCACTCCCCATTGCCAAGCCAGTTGAACAGGAATCGCCTTCCCCATCAGTCGGGAAAGGTAATTTGAAAGCATCCGGTGTTGTTGAGCCAAAAGGTGCGGCTGTTGAACGGCGTATAGGTCTTGCTGTGGTGATCAAAGGCAAGGCAGGTGAGCGCACCCATCGGGTGGAAGTCGCCCGTGGGATGGTCAACAGGATTGTGACCCCTTTTGCCACACCCAGGGTGGTGACTTCGGATCCCATTGAGGTGACGCCGGAAGGGGCATCATTGTTTGTCGTGGTCAATTCAGAGTCTCCCGTCTCCTTGTATGTGTCCAGTGGTGATGGAGCAGAGGCTTGGTCCCTTGAGTTGGTTCCCTCTGATGTCACACCGGTGGAAATTCGCATTGTGGGAGACCGCAAAGCCCCTGTTGGTGGCGGACAGGATGGGGAACCCGTGTCGGGTGATGGCGGAAACCATGTCAGGGGGCTGAAATACATTCTTCAGACCTTGGCCAAAGGGGATATACCCCAGGGGTTCACAAGAGAAAAGCCACTTTCCAGCCAGGTGGCATGTGTACAGAGGGGGGTGACCTTCAAGATCGAACAGAATCTAAGCGGGCCAACCATGAATGTATTCATCGTGGGTGCCAACAACGTTGGGACAGAAGCGGTGTTACTGGATGAAAACGCCTGTGCAGGGGTTGAGCGGGTATTGGCGGTGGCGGCATGGCCAGCCCAGTGGTTGCACGCTGGTGACAAGACAGAAGTTTACGTTGTCACCCGAACCGACGAAAGAAGGTGAGCTGTGATTTGGCAAAAAATCCAAAGATTATCGCCATCTGCAAAACTTATTGTCCTTTCGTTGAGCCTGCTTTTGGTAATCGGTGGGATTGCCCTCATTTTAAGTAACCTGTTGGGCAATGATGTTCATGTGCGTCCAAAGCCCGTTGAGAAGCCTGCCATGTTCAATTTATCCGGCGGCAAACAATTGACCGATCTGTCGGTGGAGGGAATGGGCGGCAAGGTGGAACGGATGGAGACGGATGTCGGGGAGTTGCGGCGCGGTATCGCCACCCTGCGTGAGGAGATGCAAGACAGCAACCGAAAACTCTCCAATAAATTGGATGAAATGGCAAAGAGCAAGACCAATAAGGATGCACCATTGCCATCGTTGCCTGATAGCGGTGGTGAAAAGCGTGGAAATGAACAGGCCGAAAAAGCGGCACCGGCATCTTTACCGGAGTTGTCTCCACCCAAGAAAATCAATGTATTTAAAGGATCTTCAGATTCTCCGTCTGAATCGGCTGCCGATGGCAAGGGCAAGGGGAGGGAAAGAAAACGGGATTTTGCGGGCATCACCCTGCCAGCAGGCACCATTTTGAGTGGCACCCTGCTTACCGGCATGGACGCTCCGACGGCCAATCAAGGCAAAAAGGATCCCTTCCCGGCTTTGTTGCGGGTCAAACATGAAGCCATCCTGCCCAACCGCTATCGGTCAGATATCCGGGAATGTTTTTTAATTTCTGGTGGACATGGCGACCTCTCTTCTGAACGGGCCTTTCTGAGATCGGAACGTATCTCTTGTGTGAAACTGAACAATGAAATCATTGAAACCAGCATTGACGCCTTTGCAGTCGGGGAAGATGGCAAAGCGGGAATTCGCGGCAGAGTAGTGAGTAAAACAGGTCAGATGATTGCTCAATCATTGATGGCGGGTTTTTTGTCGGGATTGGGTGGGGTTCTTAAACCTACACCCAACCAGGCATTTACCATCAATGCACCAGGACAGGCGATGCAAACCCAACAATACCAGGTACCCGATGCCCAGGCGGTGGCGTGGCAGTCGGCTGCCGGAGGTATTAAAAGTGCCGCTGACCGTGTTGCCGACTACTATCTGGAAATGGCCAAAAACACCTTTCCTGTCATAGAGGTGGATGCGGGGCGACCAATCGATTTTGTTCTGACTCGTGGTGCCAGGCTGGGGAGCAAAGGTGGCGGGGGTGATGTGGATACCGGCAAAGGCCAAGGGCCTACCACCAACCCTGTCACCACAACTTCCATGAACAATGTCCTGGATCCGGTTGGCAAAGGAGCTTTGCATGGCCGGTAATTCATGGTTGTCTCGTCCATCCGCCTTGTTGCCTGCCTGGTTGTCCTGGACCGGGATCCTTGTGGCCATTGGGTTGCTTGGCTATGCCGGTTTGGGTGGTTCTGCCATTCCCATCGTAAAGACCGTTGCCTCTTCCACCGCCGATGAAAATGGGGATGTGAAATCCATGGTGGGTGGCCTTTCCCTGGATACGGTCAAGCGGCTACCGGCCAAGGGTATGTCTGTGGTCTGGAGCGATGAGAGCAACCAAATGCTTATTTTGAGCGACAACGGTCGCTTTGCCGTCTATGGGGGCAAATTACTGGATGTTTGGAACAACAAGGTGATCCATTCCCCGGACGATGTCGGTTTGGCCAGTCGTATTAATCTGGCCAAAATTGGCGTCAAGGATGAGGACATGATGATCCTGCGCGTTGGCCAGGGACCGCTGGTAACCATGTTTGTCGATCCAGGGCCTGGGTGCAGGAACTGTTTGACCATGTTGGCGGCAGTGCGGGAACTGACCCACAGTTACACATTCAGGTTGATCCCGGTGCCACTGAGTGGGCGTGAGTCGGCTGATTTTGCCAGAAGACTGGTTTGCAGCAAACAGGAAGAGGCTGTCGAAGCCCTGCTTTCCGGCCAGATCGCCAGCCTGCCACAACCAGGGGTGGAATGTCATGCCGATAAGCTGGCACGTAACCTGGTTCTGTTTTACCTCATTGGGATGAACGGCATGCCGCTGACCATATTCCCGAACGGGGTGGCGCGTGTTGGCAACATTGTTGGTTTAAATCGTCAGATAGAGGGCAATATGCAATGAGAATCTCCTGTTTATTGTTGGTCTGTCTTTTGTTGCTTGCTGGGTGCGGGAGCCTTGGCATTGGAAAAGATGAGTTTTCCTGCCCCGGAGGAAGTACGGATGCTGCCAGGTGCATGTCAACCCGTGAGGTCTATGCGGCCACGGATCGCAGTGATCATGTCCCTCCGCCCGCACCTGTTCAGCAAAAAGGCGAAGAAAAGAAACCAGAATCGGTTCCGCCAGCAAATCAAGTACCAGCAAGTCGTGATGCCCTCCCTGTTTTGGCAGCCAACCTGCCCATACCAGTGCGTTCGCAAGCCAAAATAATGCGGATTTTGATCTTTCCCTGGGAGGATAACGACGGCGATCTGCACGGTGGAGAGTATGTATTTACAGAAATTGTGGGACGGCGGTGGAATTTGGGTGTCACCAAAGGAGGGGCAAGCGGCTTGTTTTCACCCTTGGATTAAAACAGCCTGAAATCAGAGTGTTAACATGATGAGCAAGGAAACAGTTGGGGTTTAAGGCTGTTTTGAGATGTGTCCAGGTCTCAAAGTTTCCCGATATACTGATATCTCAAGGCAAAATGCCTTCCATAATGTTCTTTATGTTTACCCCTATTGGAGATGCCGGTATGAAAAGTGGAAATGTAGTCAAAGTTCAATATGCGGTGGCCTTGATGTTGGTTGGCATCGCCATTCTATTGCCGGAAACGGCCATGGCAGGTACCGGGGGAACCGAGTTCCAGGATGTCTATGACATGATCGAAGGCTGGAGCAAGGGCTACTTGGGACGCATCCTCTCCATGGGTATGTTTGTAGTGGGAGTGGCCCAGGGTGTGATCAAACAAAGCGTTGGTGCCGTCGTGCCTGGTGTGGGGGCGGCAGCAGCGTTGTACTACGGACCCTCTGTGGTGTCTGGTGTGGTTACCGGCACCTTTTAAACAACTCCTTCTTTTGGTCCAACTTTTACGCCGCACGTCTGTTTTGCGGCGTTTTTTATCCGGGGGAGGCCATGAGCGGCAAATACAACTACAAACGCATGTTGGACAGAAATGCGTTGGCTGAATTGATGTCGCCGCTTGCCTATGGGGAAGGGTTGTTTTTGTTGTCCGATGGCTATCTTGGTTTTGGTTTCACCTCCTTCCCCCTGGCAGGGGTGGATGAACGTGGCATCGAGAGAATTGCCATGTTGTTCACCGCCATTGAATATCCTCCTGGCAGTTTTCTGCAAGTCATGCTCTATGCCTCTCCCGATATCGAACCCTATCTCAAAGAGATGGAGAGGTTGCGGGCAGGATGTCCGTTTAAAACCGTGACACAAGCCGTTTCACGGCGGGTGGACTACCTCCGGTCTGGCACCACAGCCCCATTGATGTACGGCTTTGGTACGCTGATTAGAGATTACCAGGTGGTGTTTACCGTCAAAATGCCCCTGCAAAGCGAAAAAGGGGAACCAACTGATGATGAAATCAATCTGGCGAAAACATTCATAAGCAACTTCAAACAGTTGCTCATATCCGCCGACTTTTTTCCAACCCCTCTGACACCAGACGGGTGGCTCTATATCGTTGGCTGCCTGATGCACTGGAAAGAGAGTGCCACATGGCGTCGGGAGGGAAACAGGGAAGGTACGCTGTGGGATAAATCAAGGCTCATTCGGGATCATGTGAGCCAGTTTGATCAATTTCTGGAGGTGGACAGCAAGGGGATTTGGTTGGGTGAAAAAAGGTTGAAGTTTCTCTCTCCCCAGCGATTGCCTGCCACGATTCAGGCTGGTGGCATGCGGAATTTAATTGGCGATCTGCTTGGTGCCAGGGGTTTGGGGGGAAACTTTTTCATCAACATGAATTGTTTTTTCCCCGACGGCGTGACGGAAAAACAATCCCTGAGTACCAAACGGGACATGCTGATTCACCAAAGCATGGGTGCCCTGGCCAGATTCAACCCCGGTGTGACCTTTCGGATGGAAAGTGCCAATCTTCTCATGTCGGCATTTCAGGAAGGTCAGATTCCAGTCAAGGTGTCTGTCCAGGTAGGATTGTTCTCCAACGACCACGATGCCGCCGAAGCCTATTCCAGACAGGCCATGACCTATCTGGGAGAAACGGGATGGTCCTTTCAGGAAGATAAGTATATCGCTCTGCCCTTGTTGGTAAACGTATTGCCCTTTGGTGCAGATCGTGAAGCAGTCACCCTGCTGTGGCGGTATCATACCCTTGCTTCCAAACATGCGGCGGCCATCCTGCCAGTGGTGGGGGATTGGCGCGGAACCGGCACATCAGCCATCACCCTGATCTCTCGCAGCGGTCAGCCAATGGCGGTGGATTTGTTTGATTCCTCCACAAACTATAATTCCTATGTGGTGGCGGCCTCCGGGAGCGGCAAAAGCTTCTTCGTCAACGAAATCATCACCGCCTACCTCAGCATGGGAGCCTTGGTGTGGGCCATAGACATAGGCAGATCCTACGAAAAACTGTGCCGGGTTTTGGAAGGAGAGTTTATCGCCTTTGGGGATGATGGCCATGTCTGCCTCAACCCATTTTTCGTTGTCAATAACATTGAGGAAGAGGGCGATATGCTGGCCGGAATTTTCACGGCCATGATTTCGTTCCGGGATCCGTTGAGCGATTTTCAATCCTCCGTCCTCCGGCAAGCCATCCAGGAACTGTGGTATGTCCATAAGCAAAAACTGACCGTGGATATCCTGGCCGAATATTTCAAGGAAGATGATGACCAACGGATCCGTGATATGGGCCAGCAGCTTTTTGCGTTTACCTCACATGGAGAGTATGGACGCTATTTCGTAGGGGATTCACCCATTGCCTTTGACAAGGCTTTTACCGTTTTGGAACTGGAAGAGCTACGGGGTAAGGCTCATCTCCAGCAAGTGGTGCTGTTGATCCTCATCCATCGTATTCAGCAGGAAATGTACCTGGGAGACCGGGGGCGAAAAAAGATCATTGTCATTGATGAGGCGTGGGGGTTGTTGGGCAACGAAGGAACCGGTCCATTCATCGAGTCGGCCTTTCGCAGAGCACGCAAGTACGGCGGTGCCATCATGGTCATCACCCAGAATGCCACGGACCTGGTGGGGCGTGTGGGACGGTCGGTGGTGGACAACAGTGCCTTTCGATTTTTGCTTCAGCAAAACCAGGAGAGCATCGCCAGGGCTGAATCGGAAAACATGTTGGGCATCCCCTCCGAATGGGTCAATACCCTGCGTACCGTCAGAACCATTCCTGGTAAATTTTCTGAAATCCTGGTGCGCAGTGGTGAAGGGATCGGTGTGGGGCGGCTGGTGGTGGACCCCTTCAGCAAGTTGCTCTATAGCACCAAGGCAGAAGAGGTTTCCGCCATTCAGGTCTATGTGAAAAATGGATATTCGGTAGCGGAGGCCATCACATCCATCTTGGAACAGCAAGCCAATAAAGCCGACTAAGAAATGAAATTAGTTAAAATATTTATAATAGCTACTCTATCAATAATTATTATATTGCGCGTTTGTGGTCTCATTGTTTCGGTCAATTTGTCAGACAGTTTGCCGGGGAAGGTCTTTCTGGTCTCCCTGAGGGCACCGGTCAGTAAGGGTGAAATGGGGGCATTCCTTTGGAGTGGTGTTCCCCCTTACCGGCAGGGAACCTTGTTTGGCAAATATGTGCTGGGTGTGGCGGGGGATCTTGTCACCATTCAAGAAGGAATCATCCGCATCAATGGTCAGGTGGTAGGCCCCGTTCAGGAATCCGGTTTGGGGGGATTGCGTTATACCCCTCTGAATGTGCCGCAAGAGGGGTTGGTGATACCTAAAGATCAATTGTTTATGGGGTCTTCACATCATCCATACAGCATTGATTCCCGTTATCAAGAGGTAGGGCTGCTGGATCGACACAGGATCATTGGGAGGATGTATGTGCTCTTTTAGAAGAGTCGTCGTCATTCTGACCGGCTTATGGTGCAGTCTCCATCTGGCTGTGGCGGCACCGGTATCAGACCGCTGGCTGTTTGTGTCGCTGTCCATGCCCGATGGTGAGATCAAATCTGCCCTGGCGGATGCCGCAACCCACAGTGCAACCGTGGTATTCCGTGGCGTTGCCCCTGGAGATTCCCTGGTATCCCTGTACCGACGCATTGCCAGCCTGGCCCATGGTTTGGAGCCGGTACCTGAAGTGGTCATTGATCCTGTGCTGTTCGAGAAGCACGGGATCGATGTGGTCCCTGCCCTGGTGGTGATGGAAGATCATCGCCCGATCAAGTCTGTGAGAGGTTTGGCATCGTTTGCATGGCTACTTGATCAGGAGGAAAAGGGAGATTTTGGTCGCCGTGGAACAACCTGGGCGGTGCTGGAACCCAATATGATCGTTGAAATTAAAAGACGCATGCTCTCTCTGGATTGGGAGACCATGCGGGCAAAGGCCGTTGGTCAGTTCTGGCGGCAGGCACCTTTCGTGGAATTGCCGGAGGTCAGAGAGTCCCGAACCCGTCGATTCAATCCAGCAGTCTACCTGACGCAGGATCTCGCCCTGCCTGATGGCAGAGTCTTTGCGGCGGCAAACCAGATCATCAATCCACTGGAAATGCTGCCATTTACCAAAACGGTCATTGCCTTTGATCCCAAAATTTCCCGCCAGGTTACCCTGGCAGAGCGTCTGCATCGGGAGATCCTGGCCCAGGGACGGGGAACCATTCTGTTGGTATCCCGCCTGGATCGGGAAAGGGGATGGGAAGAGCACGCAGAGCTGGAGCGTCGGCTCGGAGCACCTGTCTATCTGCTCAATGATGAAATTGTGCGGGGGCTGCACCTGGAACGGTTGCCAGCCACCATCAAGGCAGATGGCAAGACACTGGTGGTCACCGAATATCCAGCCATGATGGAGATGGGCGGGCTGGAGCTGGATCTTCTTGGGATCCTGATTGGTACTGCCTGGGCAGATGAAGGCAGCGGTAATGCCCAGATCATGTGCCCCAACGCTGAAATTTTTGGTCAGCGAATGATCAACGGTGTGTGCTGGTCCTGCATGTTCCCGGTTCGTCTGTTCGGGACATCCAACGGCACCGGTGCCACACCTGCCGGGGCTGCCGGGGGCGGCGTTTGCACATGCCAGGGGGCTGGTGGAATACCTCAGTTTGGCATCACCGCTGGTTTTTGGGCACCCGCCAGAATGATTGAAATTGTGCGGCAACCCTACTGCTCCCCCGTCATGGGGGGCATCAAATTTGAATCCGGCGTCCGTCACTGGGGTGGTCAGCGGACCACCGAGTACGACATCAGCGATTCAACGTTTTACAATTACCATTATTGGGCTTTCCCCTTATTTGTCATGCTCGAATTGTTGGGGGAGCCAAACTGTAATGCAGGTGGCTACAACAGTCTGGATCTCATGTACCTGTCAGAGTTGGACCCCACCTGGAATGAAAGTGAACTGGCCTTTTTACTCTCGCCGGAGTCCGCCGTCTTCGCCAATCCCCTGGCCCAGGCTGCCTGTATTGCGGATTGTGCCACCGTTTCGGCAGGGGGCTTGCCTCTGGAAAGTCAATTTTGGTGTGCCGGTTGTTGGGGAGGAATGTACCCACTGACCGGCACCATCAATTGGGAAGCCTCCCCGGTGCGGGATAGCAGTTTACTGGCTGCCAGGGCCGTGGCCGCTCTCCACCGTCGGGGAGTGGCCTGGAAAACTTACGGCTCAGAAAACCTGTGCGGCGGCAACCTTTACCCCATGATCCCAAAACAGCAGTACCGCATGAGCATGCTGTTTCCTTTTGCGGAAGCTACCGGCAATTGCTGCCATTTTATCGGTGACTCCACCTTTAAGTGGGGTGAATGGCGCACCATGCCCGGTACAGGTGAGGATTTTGTGTATCTCCTGTGGCGGTATACCGACTGCTGCCTGCACTGAATAGGTGGATCCCATGCGTCGTCTGACCGTGTTTACAGCCACCATCTATTTTATCCAGCAGACCATGACCGTCTGGTTACTGGCTTATGCCGATGTTATGAACGATGCGGCAGGTGGTGGACAGGCCCTGGGAACCTCCCTGTTGCAGGGATATCGCCAGCCAACCGTTGACGGCACAGGCGTGGTTACTCTGGGAAATGGTACTTTGTTGCAACCTGGCGAACTGTTTCCTGGCGGCGTGGCCGGTTCCATGGATGAACCATCCGCTGCTTTTGGCAGCGCGGGTGCCATGAATACCGCCACTGTCAATACCACCAGTCGGCTGGCTGGGGAGCAATCATGGCATGGGGAAGCCTATCGACTGATGATGGGGACTTCCTCCGTGCGTCCCAATTTGCGCAATGACCCCATTTTTACCGTTTCAGATGGGGTATTAAGTCTTCAGGATTCAACCATTGATGGGCTGTTTTCTGGTTGTGAGCAAAATAACGGAGATTCCACCTGGTCTGTGGGCACAACCACTCATCTCCCCCGTCTTGAGACCTGTGATCGGGTGGTGAGACCACCTGGTTGCCGGGTAACCCGCAATGTCCTGGCAGAACCGCCGGTATTGTCGGTGTCTGGTATTGGCACCATCACCTCCTGTGGATCCAATTGTTGGGAAATATTGGTAGGCTACCAGAGCCTTGACCAGTACACCGGTGCTTCATGCACTGAGCTGAAACATGAAACCTTCACCGTGGAGGTCAAACATCCTGAATTGATCCAGTCGGCAACAGTCACCACAATTGCTGCCGACGACCAAATGATGTTGGTGATGGAGGATGTAAAAATTGCGGGCAGTGGCACCTACACCGATGCCCAAAACGTCACCTTGCCATGCAGCGGTACCAGCCCCTGGAGTACCAATCCGAATATCGATATCTCCAACGCCTTTCAAACTGCCGGGCAGCTTCGCTTTGATGTGTACGTGCTCCATGCTCCCGGTACCGGCAGGTCTGGCGGTTATGGAAAAATTCGACTATCCGCTCCAGCCTTTGTTGAAGAGAGTCTGGCGGATCAACCCTTGGGATGCTTGGGTAATCTGTCCTGGCCTCCGGTGGGAGAGGCAGAACCCTGGAATCCAACCGATTCAGAAAATGATCGTGCCTCCACAGCATGGTGGGAATGCACCGATGCGGCCAGCAGCCGGGTGATTGGTGGTGTTGAAATCACCCCGGAAGCCTATGGAAATATTCTGCAACCCCTCTTTCCTGATGCTCCAACAGCCCCACCCGCCCCCATATGTTATGCGGCATCCCTGCGGGTGGAATCTGGTTGGGGAGTACCTGCCAGTATGGAGTGCTGGGTGGATGCTGCCGGATACACCCAATGCCCCACTGTGACACCCGATAGCGCAGACACCTGTACCACCTATCGTGATGATCCCGCTTGTGCCTACCTGGGGGAAACGTGTGTTGATGGAGCGGTTTCGCCAGTCACCGGCCAATGTTACGCCTGGACCGTCACCTATGACTGCGGATACGACGCCGACACACGCATGGGGGGAGGAACGGATGCAGCGTATGAAGCCCGATGTGGCGCACCCGTGCGGGGAATGGGAACCGATCTGCGCCAGGGATCGGTGCCTGAATCCAACCAGAGCTTTGGGGAGTCGGCTACATGGTTATCAACCCTGAACATGATGGCCATGGATTATGGCTGTGACGAGGGCAACGGCTGGGGATCAGGAAACGGTTGCCGGATCTTCAGCGGCAAGGCGCGAGAGTGCAAAAAGGCGGTTGCCGGGGTGGTCAATTGTTGCAAAAAACCGGATGGTATCGGAATCGGCAATTATATCACCATTCTCACCACCACCAAATCGTTGGCAGATCGCACAGGTTTGTCACAAAGGTTGGCCGCCTCGCCACTGGGGCAAGATGTGGCAGGGGCATGGACGGATTTGCAGGAGACCGCCTCCGCCACCTGGGATACGGTTACCATGCCTCTGACCTCGGCGATTGAAGACTTGGCGTACAGGGAAGCGAGCGACATCTGTGGCTGGATTCCTGGCAGCGGTCCAGATTCCTTGTGGTATAGCGGTGACGTTTCCACCTTCACAAGAGGATTGAGCCAGGAAATGATGAACAGCGTCGGCGAGTGGATGTCCGAAGCTTTTCCAGAGACAGCACAGATGATCTTCTCGGAGACAGGAGGTGAGTTTGCCTTCTCTGAAACCATCATGGCCGGTTATGAGCAGTTTATGAGTTTTGCCAGTCCAATTCTGACCGCCTACATGGTTTATCAGATTGCCATGCTGTTGATCAGTATTATCTGGGAGTGCGAACAATCAGAAATGGAACTGGGGGCGCAAAGGCAGATGAACCTCTGCCACTACGTTGGCTCCTACTGCAAAAGCAAATTTCTTGGTGTCTGTCTGGAAAAGAGGGAATCCTATTGCTGCTTCAACAGTCCCCTGGCCAGGATCGTCAATGAGCAGGGGTTGCGCCAGTTGGGACGCTCATGGGGAGGAGCAGAGGGACCAAACTGTTCAGGTTTTCTTCCCGGTGAAATAGGCACACTGGATTTTTCCCAAATGGACCTCTCCGAATGGTATGCCACCCTGTCCCTGGCTGGCATGGTCCCGCCGTCGGTTGAAGATGCAGCTTCCCGGCTGTCATTGGAAAATATTACCCGCTCCACCCGGTCAACCATGCCAGGGGGGTATCCCATGAACACACGGGAAATTCTCGATAATACAGTGATGGGACAAGGTATTAACCTGGACCAGATACATGATGCCGTCCGGGAAAGCCAACGTTGAAGAAGAAAAAGGAGGTTGAGATGATTCTGCAACTGGCACCAGGATTCAGAGCAGAGACCATGCACGGGGACACCGTCATCTATGGGGATGGTGGGTTGGTAGTCGCCACCGTAAGAGGGGTCTCCGGGGTGCAAATGGGAACCCTACCCGGATTGCTCAGCCCGGCCCTCTTTGAGGATCGCTTTCTCCATGCCATGTGTCAGGCCCGCAGGCGGAAACAGGCGGTTGGATTGATGTTGCTGGAACTGAACCACATGGCATTAACCAGCATCACAAGCCTTGGCCTGGTCAAACAGGAGGTGTTACTGCAAGCAGTAGCCAAGGCGATTGGAATGATTCTGCGCACCACAGATAGTCTGGTCTACCTGGGCGGATGTCGTTTTGCCCTGCTTTTGCCGGATCTCCAGTGGGGAAATGAAGCCATTCATAACGCCGGTGCCATAGCCCGCAAGGTGTTCCAAACACTCAGACTTCCACTGGCTGGCCTGGATGTCATCATTTCTGCCTGTGGCGGTATTACGACCTGGCCCCAGGTGGACCTGCCCGACCACCATAACAACCAGCCAAAGGAAATCATGGGACGGGCAGAAATGGCACTGGTCCATGCCAAGCAAAAAGGCTGGAATGTCTACCAGGTTTACACCGGGGAGCGGGCAAGGTCTGATAGCCGCAAGTACCAGGTTGAAGGTGGGTTGCGAGCGGCCATGAACAGCTATTCTGGCTTTTCCCTCTACTATCAGCCCCAGGTTGAGCTGCATGGCGGACGGGTCATCGGTGCAGAGGCCCTGCTGCGTTGGCAGCACCCTGAACTGGGCATGGTCTCGCCAGTTGAATTCATCCCTGTGGCAGAAGAGTGCGGTTTGATTGCAGACATCGGAAGCTGGGTGCTGCGCCAGGCATGCCAGCAGATGGCCACCTGGCAACAAATGGGACTGCCCCCCATTCGTATCGGTGTCAACGTCTCCCCCACTCAGTTTCAACTCCACGATATCTGCCACCTGGTCAAACAGGTATTGGATGAAACAGGCATCGACCCGACCTTCTTGGACCTGGAAATCACCGAGAGTGCCGTGACCCAGGATGTGGAAAAGGCCATCTCTACCCTGGCAAAAATTTGTGAAATGGGTGTGCGGCTTTCCATTGACGACTTTGGAACCGGGCACTCCTCCTTGAGTCAACTCACCAGATTTCCCTTTGGCAAAATTAAAATCGATAGGGCGTTCATCAAAGGTATTTCTGATTCTGGATCGTGCAGAAATTCTGCCATCTTGCAGGGGATCATAGGAATGGCTCACAACCTGCAACAGGAGGTCATTGCCGAAGGTGTGGAGACCAACGATCAACTCGGAGTGGTACGTGCCCTTGGGTGTAACGAGATGCAAGGATACCTGTTCAGCCGTCCCCTACCAGCAGACGAAATGGTGGTTTTGCTCCGGGATGGACGAAAATTGGAGTGATTTGCCAACATATTGGAAAATAGTATTTTTTACCAATGCTGATGCCTATCTGGTAAAATAAAACATAGGCATCCCCCCTTTGTCTGTTATCGCCAGGATTTTTTGGCAAATGTAGGATTGGGCAACCTAATCCTTTTGCTTTCCTGGAGATTGCCCATGTCTGCCCCTGTAACACAAAGCGTACCACGTCGTTCCCCCCTTCAGTCAGACTTGTTTGACAAAGCCAGGGAAACCGGGCTGAAAAATTTTATTGGTACCGTCTTTAATACGGAGGTCACCATCAGCAGCAAAATGGTGCTTCGGTTTATCGCGGATCGATTCTATCCCCTTGGGAATGACATCTTCTATGTGCTTGTGGTGGCTCCCAATGTGCTGCGCAAGAAATTTCCACCTTCTGAAAAGCTGTTGGAGGCATTGGATGCACTAGCAGTCGAACTCAAAGGAAAGGAGGAATCTTTAACAAAGGATTTGGGGGATGGATTTAACATCCATTCTTTGGTGAGCCAGCAGATAAACGGGACGATTGGCATCATCCATCCGAAAATTCGACAGCTATTGTCCATTTTGCTGGCTGCCGACCGGGTGCTGATTATGGTGGATGCCTTGTGGATCCATGGCGGCATTGAAGACGAAATAAGGAATGAACTGAATAGTCAGGTACGGAATCTGCTGCATAATTTTGCTGGCGTCGTCAAAAATGCAGCGGTTGTGGCCAGACAGGTAGTGCGGGAGTCCCATCAGGTCAAGGCTCCTGATGTGGTGGAAGGATTGCAGGATGATCCTTCATGAGTCCTGCCATGAATGTGTCCATCTTCAGGTTCATGGTGCTCTTCATTCTGACCTTCTGGTTGGCCCAGCAGGCCAGCAGTGATTCTTTTTTCTCCGATCACGAGCGTGGTTGGTTTTGGTATGAATCGCCACCCGTGGAGGAAGTGCCGGAAGAAGAATTATTGCTTCCAACACCCCCCTCTCCACCGGCAGGTCAAACAGATACGGTGCCGCTCTCAGCGGCATGGTTGCGTGAGCAGTTGCCAAAATTCCGGGATATGGCCATTGACCAGCCGTCCGCAGAAAATGTTGCCGTTTATCTTGCCCTGCAAAAAGTTGCCATGGACAAATCCAATCGATTCAGCGATGCCGCACAACTGGCAGTGATGTCTGAACCCTGGTTGGATGAAAACAATACTCGCTCCATCGCCACCTTTGGGGCACTCGTCATGGATGAAACCGCCCAAGCGGGTTTGGACGAAGCCGTCAAGATGATTGCCGATAAAGTGGGTATCTGGTTTTTCTATGAGAGCACCTGCCCCTACTGCGTCTCACAGGCTGGTGTCCTCAGTGCTCTGGCCAAATCCCATGGATTGAAAGTGATGGCCATCTCCATGGATGGTTTGCCGCTACCTGGTAGTGAATTCCGCAACTTTATTCGTGATGAAGGTCACGCCCGCAAGTTGGGTGTGACAACCACGCCTACCATGATGCTTTTCCAGGCACCCAGTGAATTTGCGGTCTTATCCCAAGGATTGATGGCCGGTGATGAAATTATGCGCCGCCTTATCTGGTTGGGGCATGCCAAAGGTTGGCTCACCGACGCTCAATTTTCTCGTACCAGACCCTTCAGGAAAAACCACGGTTTAACGGAAGTGGTTGGCCAGGTTGATCAAGTTGATTTCAACAATCCGAAAAAAATCCTGGAGTGGTTCAGGCTCCAGAACAACCTGCATAGTCAGAAACAGCCAGGGAGATGATCCATGTTTGACAGACTTGGACTGCGAAACAGTCTTTACGTATTGGTTGGCTCCCTGGTGGTTGGCATGCTGGTCCTGGGGTGGTTGGCCGTGGGAGGCTTGCAGGTGCAGCAGCAGGGTTGGAAAATGCTGACAACTGTTGGAGGTGGTATGGGGGTCTCCTTGCGAGAGGTGGAGGCCCTGGTGGTCGGTGCCAGACGCCATGAAATACAGTTTGTAAAAGGCAAGGAAAGCGATGCAGCGAATCGGGTGACAACAACCCTATCCCTGCTACGGAATCAACTCTCCCTGTCTCTTGGTTTCACCAAGGAGATTCATGATCCTGAAGTGGTGACGCTTCTGAACCGCATGTCGGAAGCGGTCTCTGCCTATCAGCAAGCCTTCCAGCAAGTGGAAAACGCCCTGCGATTGCAAGGACTGGATCACAACTCCGGGCTTCAGGGTACCTTCAGAGGTGCCGCCCATCAGCTTGAAAAAGGGTTCTCTGGTAGCACAGGCATTCAGACCACCTATCTTACCATTCGGCGGCATGAAAAAGACTATCTGCTGCGCGGAGACCATCGTTATGTAGAGGCCCTTTTGAACGAGGTGGATCATTTGGATGGCATCCTTGCCGACAAGGATGGTGCGGAACGGAAAGAGCTGTTGAGCCGTTATCGCAAAGATTTTCTCGCCCTGGTGGCCCAGGACAAGGAGATCGCCAAGGCTACCCAGGAGATGGACAGAATCGGGCAGTTATTGGAAAAACTCATTGGCGCAACCAAACCTCTGGTGGTCACCAGGGTTGCCTCCATGGCAGAGGCGATTGATGGCCGGAGTCAGAAGATTATTCTGACGGTGCTGTCTGGGGGGATGGTGATCGTGTTCTTGTCCATTCTGTTTGCCAGGCATGTGTCCTTATGGGTTCTGGAGACGGTTGGGGCAGAACCCGCCCTTATTTTGGCCGAAGCCAGGAATATCGCCAATGGTATGTTGGACAGCGGTGCCGGGTTTCAATCAGGCATCGGCAGGGAGTTGTGTCTGGCGCGTGATGAGATGGTCTCCCTTCTGCGACACATCAGACTGGGGGCAGACACCAATGCAGCAATATTCAACGTATTGCAGGAGCAGGCCAGGGAAATGGGAAATGATAACTGGATGGCTTCGGGAATCACCCAGGAGGTTGTACAAACCAACACTGAATTGGATCGGGATACCCAGCTTTTACAGGTAAATATTGAGGTGGTGCAGGGCATGGTAAAAGGAGTGGGACAGTACGCAGAGGAACTGGCCACCAATGCCCTATCCTTGCGAAGTGCCGTCGGTCTGGCAGGAAGTGATGTGGCCACAGTGGCTTCTGCCGCTGAAGAGATGAGTTCAAATTTGCGTGGCGTGGTGCATAGCATGTCCATGGTCAGTGAAGGGGCAACCCTGGTGAATGGGCAGGTGGGCGTCATGACCCTGCGGATGGATGCCATTCGCCAGCAATGCCAGATCGCCGCAGTGTCGGCAGCAGAAGCCCACGCCCTTGGTGGTGATGCCGGTAAAGTCATGGAGGTGTTGAGTCAGTCGGCCTTGGAAATCCAGGATGCCTCAAGGTTGATTGAGATCATTGCCAACCAGATCAACCTGCTGGCCATCAATGCAGCCATAGAGGCGGAACGGGCCGGGGAGGCTGGATGTGGGTTCAAAGTTGTTGCGCAAGAGGTGAAGGAGTTATCCAAACGCACATCCGAAGCAACCAGGGCGATAAAAAACCGGATCGATGGGATCCAAGGCAGTGCCAAAAGTGCCGCAGATGCCCTGCGGGCCATTGCCGATGGAGTGGAAAGGGTACTGGCAGCCAATCAGGGAATTCAGGTGGCCATGGATGAACAGGCAACTGCCATGACCCAGATTGCCAGTGCTGTGGATTCGGTTGCCAGGGAGTGCCAGACCGTGAGCCGCAATACCCAGGAAATGGAAATGGCCGGGCAAGAGGTGGCCAAGTCGGCCATGAACGCCGCCAAGGGAGTGGCCGAGGCCGTTTGCCTTACCGATGCTGCGGCTGATATGGCCAATCATTTGGCAGAGGGGGCAGTCAAGGCAGATTCGCAGATGAAGGAGATGGCTCAACAGGCTTTGGGCATTTTTGCCGGTTCGGCCCAGGTTCAAAAAAGATTGCTGGACCTTTTTGCCCTCTTGCGTGGGTTGAATGCCAGCGTTGGTCAGTCGGAAAGTTTGCAGGCCATGGCTGCCGACAGCATGGAAAACTTGCTCGAAGCGGTTCAGAAATTTCAGATTGGCCTGGTTGCCATCAATGTGCGCTCTGTCAAAGAGGTACCGCTACAAATGATGCGATGGGCCACAGATGCCGCCATGGGGCGTCACACTGTTGATCCGCCGGTTGCCAATGATGGCATCCATCTTCTTGGTCCAGAGGTGGAGACCCGGTTGGGCACCATTGGAGCACTGGCAGGACAGGTGCAGGTCATGGCCAATGATTATCAGCGTTTTGACCCAGAGGGAGAGGCCCTCGCTGCCGCCAAAGGCATGGAGCATGAAATCAAAGTCTTTTTTCAGTTGGTGGATCGGGCATACATGAACGGGGTTGCTCGTGGAAAGGCAGCATAAGGGCAACCTGGATCGGCATGACCAAAAATTTAACCGCGTTTGCAGACCGTTTTGAGATATGTCCAGCCCCTTTCGGTTCCTGTTATCCTGTGAATAGTTTTTTGGCTCTCTGAGCCACGGTCCTTGGACCAGCCATGTCTCCGGCCAAAAGGAGACACCAAGTGCTCCCCGTGGCACTCCATTCACGGGTTCTCACTACCCCCAAGGGGCATGATGTCCCTTGGGGGCATGATGCCTTCAACGTATCCGGTCACGAAGGAGACATCATGGGTAACATTTTCATTCTCGTTGTTTTCATTGTTGGCGTACAAATTTTCATTCAGCGGGTTTGGGGGTGCATCCCAAGCCCGCTGCCAGCCAGGTTCACCGTTGGTAGTCGTTCGATCAGTCTTCATCCCTCCATGTGAAGGGTGACCGAACGACTACGACCAACGAGGAGCCTTGCCATGACCCGTACCATCATCATTGCCGCTGTCATCATTGCCGGATTCACCCTGCTTGCCGGAGGCGTTGCCACCAAATTGGACGCTTTCTCACAAGACGTATCCAATGGGTATGCATACCGGGTCCATATGAGTATGCCATCCCGCTAAATATCCCCCGCAGCAGGGAATTGTGAACTTGCTGCGGGGGAACCCCGCGAATAAAAGGTAGGCATCTCCCCCTTTTGAGATATGTCCAGAATGGAAATGATTTGGCACAGTAGGACAATTGACGACGCTGGACTGAGGGAAAAGAACATGAGCCGTGGGAAAATCATAACAGCAGTAGCAAATATCATTGTTATGCTTGGTTTGTTTCTGCCCTTGTCATCCTGGGGTGACCTGGACCAGGAGATGATGGAAATGTTCAACTCCATGTCCAATTTTACCCCAGCCGATTTTTATATGAGTCAGAGACGGGGGGTGGTGACCGGCGGCAATTTCGTTGTCCGCAATAAGTTGACCAATCCCACCCTGCTGGCTTTTACCCCACCCAGCGCAAAGGCTGGTTGTGGTGGCATCGATATTTTTGGTGGCTCGTTCTCCTATATCAACAAAGACCAATTCATTGCCCTGATGCGCAGTATTGCCTCCAACGCCGCCGGGTATGCATTTCAGTTGGCCCTGGAGGGTATGTGTCCTGAATGCGCCGCAGTCATGACTAAATTGCAGAAAGATATACAGTTTATCAACAGCCTGATGAAGAATTCATGCCAGGCTGCCAAAGACCTTGTCAATGCATCAGGAATTGGTCCGGGGCTACGGCGGTTGGCAGGCGAACGGCAGGCCCAGGCTACCTACCTGAGCACAAAAACCGGATTTATCTCTGACTATTTTGGTGCTGCATCCAGCACCAGTGAGCCGGAAGCAAACGCCAGATCAGCCGGTCAGGTCAGCGATCTGACCGGCAATGTGGTGAAACAATCCCTGGATGAATCAGCCGCCATGACCTGGTTCACCAATGGGGATGACTCCCTGAAAATGGCCCTCATGTCCTTGACGGGCACGTTGATCATCCACATGCCCTCCGATGGCAACCAACTCAAATATAAAATGGTCGCTCCAACGATCAAAGTGCGTGATCTCCTGGAAGGCGGCCAAGTTCAAATTTATCAGTGTGATTCAGAACAATGTTTGGAACCCAACCAGGTAACCATTAACCTCACCGGATTGAGGCAGCGCGTCAGGCAGGTCATGTTCGGCGGCTGCTCCTTCAGCGATGCAGGATGCATGGAAGGCGTTGTCAATAAAATATTCACTCGCGCTACTGACAACAGCACCTTTACCACCCAGGAAAAACAGTTCATTGAAGCTGATCCAGTAGGGTCCATGGCCTTGATCCAGAAATTTGGCGAGGAAAGAGGTGAGGTGCGCAAGTCCGGGGACCAGTTGGTGGATATCATCGCCACAGAGATGACCTACTCGTTGATGGATGAACTCTTCAACACGGTGACCAACGCTGTATCTGGAATATCGGCCCCCGCTGATTCTTCCATGCTAACAGTCATGCGAACCAACCGTGATGATTTGAACGAAGAACGCCGGGTCGTAGCTCAAAAACGTCAGGCTCTGACCAACTGGCTGGAAGAGATCGACACCCAACGACGCATGGCTTCAGACGAATCCCATGAAGCATCTCGCGTGGATCAACCACAGGCAGGACCAGATAACAAGTAAGGAGTCGTTATGGCAGTCTTTGAAGTGATCTCAATCGGTGACTCTGAACTGCTGGCCAATGCCTTTCAGGCCATTGCCATGCTCTTTTCCTCTGGCAATATGGTTGACCTGATTCGCTCAGGCTTTATCGTCGGTTTATGCTTTGCCGCCATTCGATATACTTTCACTAATAAATTTGAACTCCATCATATACTTTACGCGCTCATCGTCTATATGGTGATGTTTCTTCCGAAAGCGACGGTTGCCATTGAAGATGTTTACACCAAAGAGGTGAGAGAGGTTGATAACATTCCCATTGGCGTTGCTTTTCCAATGTATTTTGTGTCCAGAGCAGGAACCTATCTGGCTCAAAATTTTGAGCAGGCATTCAACACAAATCCACAATCCAACATGCTTGAAAGCGGATACATGGCCTCGCTTCAACTCCTGCTGGATATGAGGGGACGGCGGGCAGGCACGGCGAATAGTGATCCTACCCAGAATGGTGACTTGTCAAGAACCTTGGATGAGTACGTGCGGCGATGTGTGCGGACCGATCTGAAACTGTATGATCCGGGGAGAAATGCCGTCACCATGGAAGGGTTGATGAAATCACCAGATACCTGGGCGGCCATGCGCAATGATTTTGTCAATATCGACTTTCTTTTGTTTACTCCCGACTATCCAAGGGGCCGCCAGATGAGCTGTAATGATGGGTATGTGGAATTGGACCGGTATATCCGGGGCAATTTCCAAACCTATTGGGATAAATATTTGCGAAGCATTTTCAGGGTCAGGAGTGGACAGAATGCCGCAGAGGAAGTGCAAACAGCCTTAGACATACTTGGGGTGTCTGCTGTTGATTCACAAAATTTCATGATCAATTCATTGATGTCCTCCTATTTACAGAAAGGCCCTGCCGCCTTTCTCATCCGTCCTGCTTTGGAACGCACCAGGTTACACCTGTCAACATCTGGGTCGATCTTCCTTGAGTTTGCAAGACCACTGATGGCTTTTGCCGAAACCTTTACCGTGGCCGCAGCCCCGTTCGTGGCATTCATGTTGTCCCTTGGGGCTTACGGAATGTCTGTGGCTGCCAAATATTTCCAATTGGCCATTTGGGTATCCCTGTGGGCACCTATCATGGCCATTAATAATATGTATGTTCACATTTCAACCACCAACGCCCTGGCACGGCTGTCTGAAAACGCCGAGGTCAACGGAGCAAGCCTGGTGAGCATGGGTACCCTGGGACAGTTCTACGACACCCTGGCAACCTGGGTTGCAGTAGGTGGGAATCTGATGGCGGCCACCCCGGTTCTGTCGATGGCTCTGATGGCAGGCAGCCTGTCTGCTTTTTCCAAGATTGCCAGCAATATTGACAGTGCTGCATCCAAAAGCATCGATACCAAAAGCATGGCCCCAGATCCAATGGAAGTATCGGCACCGCTCAAGGTTATGCCAAAGTCCGAATATAACCCGAATCTGCGGTCAATGAGCACCTACGGGGTAGCCTCTCCCACAGAAAGCATCGGTGGGACACTGGCTTCTGGTATTACCAGTCAAAAACAGTCGGTGACCAGTGCCGATCAGACCATGACCAAATCCCTTGGCGAGATGCAATCAACCATCAAGAGCCACCAGGGTTCCTACGACCATTCAAAAAGCTTTGCCGAAAACCTCATTCAATCCCACGCCAAACAGGATCAGGTGGTGGGAGGAATGGTGCAAAGTGTCATGAACGCCAGCAAGATGTCCGTTGGGGAGAACCAGGAGGTATCGAACGCTTTGTCAATGGTCCTGGGTGGCGCACTTGGCGGGGAGACACCCATTTTTAGTCTGAAAGGAAAATTGGAAGAAACCCTCCGCGCTACCGGCAAGGTGGATGCCAGCAAGGCAAAGGAGCTGTCTGCCAACGCCATGCAAATGATGTCCAGCCAGACCTCCGGGACCGAAGCGTTTCAGCATGCCGCCAAGGAGGATAATCAACACAATTATAGGTCGGTGTTCAGTACGTTGGCCGCCCGCCAATCGACCGAACAGCTCATGCAAGCCGCCTCACGCAAAATCACCGCCAGCGAATCGTTATCCAGGATGGAATCCGCCCAAAATCAAGTTGGTAGCAGTGCCGTGCTGAAATATGATGAATTGGGCACGGCGTTGGCGAATAGTCCAGAGACAATGGCACAAATGAGATCCCATCTTTTCTCGCATGGAAACGATCCCAATCTTGATACCGTCTTTTCCAATGCAAGAAAGCAGATGAATAGTTCTGGCGTCTCCTTTTCCTCATCCGATGCGTCTGATGCCTTGCAAGGCTACCTGGCATTGAAGCAGTTGAACCCTGCCGCCGCCGCAGAAATCCTCACCACCACAAAACTGCCTACCATGGCCGGGCAATTTGCAAACATTAAACCAGACCGAAATCTGGGTGTTGAAAAGCAAGCCGATAACGTGGCGCAACATGTGGCACAAGCATCACCTGGTTGGGGAAAAGCGGTTGCAGATGGCCAAAATATGGATGGTGGGCCTACCCCTCAAGAGAGGTGGGACCGGGGTGCAGGCGTTGCGAAAAACGCTGTGGGATTTGATCCTGATTCCGTAAAAACCAAATCACATCAAGTTCCTTCTACTCCTCCCACCGAAGTAGGTTGGAAAGAAGGTGAGCAGGTCAGGCGTGATGTGGAGGGTGCCGATCTTAAAAAGGGTGTTCGAGAGAAGGCCTTTCCAGATCGTCCTGTTGATTATGATGAACTGTTATCACAAACATCTATAAGAAAGGTTTCCAAAGAAGCCATTCCTGATTTTGTGTTAGATTATACTCCTCTACCTGATGGACGTTCAAAAAGAGAAGCACTATGGGGCGATCTCGGTGAAGCTTTAACAAACAGGGTAAAGAGTAGCCTCAGTGATATTGACAGGTTTAAAACAAATTCAGATAAATAACTAAAATTCAGTGATCTTTGCTGTCATGCTGAAGTTGATAAAGTCAGTCACAGCAAGGACATTGTGTCTTTGGCTGCAACGGTCGCCAATCCCTTAGTAGGCATCATCGCCACATGTACAATTGGTATTACCACAGGTGAGGCAACCCCCAGCTTGTCGTCCTTCCCTTCGTAGTTTTATAAAACTAAACATAGACTTTTGCAGATCATCATCAGCTTGTTTTTGGACTTCTGGAAAACATGATGAAGACAGTACAGATGACTTGCCTACACATACATTGCTTGCACTTTTAGACATAATCTGATTTATTTTGGTATTTGGTTCTTCTCTCTCACCTCTTGGCATAAAATATAATCCTGCCATCAATGATGCTATCGGAACAGCTATTACTGAATATACAAAATATATAATTATACGATCAAATAAATCCTTATTAGTGAAATAAGAAGCTACCAACAACGCTAGCATAACAGATAGAAAATATATAAATATTTTTTGGTAAGTCCCTCTGCTTTGTGGTTTGTTACTAACTGGCCATCTGCTCATAGCCTCATTTAAAGAAGTTTCAGATACAATATTGCCATTAAGTGCAAGCGCAATAGATGTTTCACATTTTTGTGTTTGTTTTTCTAACGCATCGCTCTCATTAATTTTATATTTGTGTTCATTTTTCAATTTTTGTTTATCCTCTATTGCTTTCAATTTTAAGGTTTTCCAAGCATCGTAGGAGTTTGTGGTAAAGCTTTGCTGAGCAATTTTCGTTATGCGTCGGATGGCCTCACCGAGAGTAAGAAAATTGTCTGGTTTATAACCTTCAAAGGATACGCCTATCCCAGTGGATATTGTAAGCCCGATAGCGTTGTCAACAACATTCTCGTGGCCATTGGCTTGCAGAAATTCCTTCACCGTCTGGGTATGGCCGTAATTCTGGTGGAGCGGGTTCTCTCTTTGTTCGACCACGTTACCATCGGCATCCAGCACATCCCATGGCCCTTTCTTATTGCACCTTAAACGACAATCCCAATTCTTCACCTCAATGACCAGGATGGAATTGCCTGCACGGGCAATGATATCAATTTGGTTAACGTTCCTGTTACCCTTCAAATACACATCATGCAGTATATGGGTGATCTCCAGGTCTGCCAGTGCCTGCAAGACTTTGCGCTCCCCGTCGTTCCCCTTCTGTTGCTCCATTTCCGCACGAGTGAGGGGAGCCGGTGCAGTAATGATTTTGTACGCACTGTGCAGAAGAAGCAAAACGAAAATCAAGGTAAGTAGCGCACCCATGGCAAGCCCCTTGGAGGTACAGAGTTTTCCAGATCATTCTAATTCATCATCTTTATAGTAAATCATTCTGACAAATAATACAATTAAAAAATATTTAATATTTGAAAATAGATATTTTTTCCAATCTATATTTTTTATTCAAATGAATATCTTGACCGAATGACAATTAAAAGATTGTTTTGATTCTTGATTTGGATTTGTTCAGAGGAAACCCGATGACGGCGATAGGCTAAAAAAAGGTTGAACCTCGTTGCCAGACAAATAGAATAACCATTCTCTATTAACAATACAACTGACGTGCCAATCCTGATGTATGGCTTGGAGGACAGTACCATCCTTGCCGCTCACTTTTCGTGATTCCCTGTCCCTCGGTGATATCCGCTGAAAAGGCGTTAACACCATCTTGCAAAAAATGAGTTCGCAAAATAAAGAACATTGAAATATTTTTACATAATGTTTAGCTTATGCTAACAATGTTTGACAATGTAGTAATAATATCCATGTGTTACACTGTCAGGAGTGGCAATGATCACATTAAATAATAATGAATTTTATTCATTAAATACAATTTATAGGAAAAAATATGCCTTGTTTTTGATCATCTGCCTTGGAACTTTGGCCGGATGTGTCGCAAGCACTCCACCCAAGACTGACGACCAACAAAGTAACAATAAAGAGAGTCAGTGTGGGGATGTTGATGAATATATTGAAAAAATTTATAATCCGCTAAATTATCTAGCAAGAGGAGTGCTAAGCATCTCTCCTGTAGCCCGCAAAGAGTTGAAGAATGGAGATATTGCTAATGCACATAGGCGAAGAGTAGATTGTTTCCGTGCAGAAGCTGGGAAAGGGAATGCCAGCTCCCAATTCAATCTTGGTGCAGCCTACTATTATGGTGAGGGGGTAAAACAGGATTTTACCGAAGCCGCAAGGTGGTTTCGCGAATCTGCCAATAATGGAAATGTCAACGGACAATTTGCCACGGGTGTTTGCCATGAGAAAGGACAAGGAGTTGTAAAAAATTACAATGAAGCGATAAAATGGTACCGCAAGGCTGCGGACCAAGGCAATGTAACAGCACCTAAACGAATTGAAGAAATAAATAAAATACTTCAAGAAATTGCTGAGGAGGAAAAACTAAAAAATGATCGCGCCCAAAAATTGATTAAAGACCGGGAAGAATATATTAAAGGCCAATTGGAGAAAGCAAGAATCTTCAGAAAAACCGTGCAGGTCGGATCAGAGACAAATTGCGGACCAGTCATTGATATTAGAGATAAGCTAATAAAAATATATTTCCCAGTGAAGGAATATGGCAATGAGCACTGGATAAAAAAGGAGCAATTATTTCCTCCCGGTTATGGTTGCTATTTTTATAACGGGCAATATGAACCACCTATTAAGTAAAAACGCAATTCACAAATGCTTATTTTAAAGTTGATGGTTCTGCTTCTCAACGATGGTCACTGATTCTTATTTACTTCAATCCATGCATCCAATAATGCATGGATGTTTACCAAATAGATTGATGCCTTGCATTCATTTTCTTCTGCAATATTCTGCTTCTCAACTTTAATCCATGCATCCAATAATGCATGGATTTTTACCAAATAGATTAATGCCTTGCATTCATTTTCTTCTGCAATAGATTCTTCTAAATATCTCCACCAACGATCTATATCATATTCAACATATTCGAGTTTCATCCTGTATTTCTCTGATGGTTTCATTATTTCAAAAATTCTATCATATTGGGACATCCAAGAATGATACTCATCGTTTAATAGAAAAATAATTTTTTCCATTTGAACTCCATTACTTTATATTGATAAGCCCCAAGCGAAGGAATGACCCTTCGCTTGGGGCTAAAGCACAGATTAAGTATTTAATATTCCTTATATTTAGAAACCACCACACCGATGATTTTGAAGGCTGAGGAGACCTCAATCAGAGGATAGCGGGGGTTCAAGGGTTTGAGAAATTTTTGCCCGCCATCGAGCATTAGTTGCTTGAAAGTGGTACGGCCTTCATCGGTGTAGGCGATGACGAACTTTCTGTGTTCTGGGGTGACATTTGGGTCCACAATAATGATATCTCCTTCGGAGAATTCATTTTCCATGGAGTCACCGGAAACCCGTAGTGCGAAGGCTTGTTTGCTGACCCGATGGGTGATAGGAACCCACGATTCCACTTCCGATTGCTTGTAACCTTCCTGGCCCTGCCAAACTGCGGCTTTTTCCCAACTAATCAATGGAATGCGGGGAGTCTGATGCATGGGTATTTGGTGGGTTTCCCTGTGCCCGCCTTGCATGACAGTGGCAGTACCGCTATTGCTGTTGCTGCTGATCATATTTCCCCTCCCCGTCTCCAACCATATGGGGTCAACGCCGCAAGTGACAGCGATGGCGACAGTACGCCGGGAGGAGCGGGAGCGTCCGCATTCCAGTTTGTGGATAGCAGTTTGGCTGATGCCTATTCGGTCGGCCAACTCCTTTTGGGTGAATCCGGCATTTTTGCGAACAGTCTGAACACGGTCACTAAGCTTCATCATTGCTTGATTACTCGCTTTCTTGAGTTTGGTTTGAATTCGCCAGTTTCCCTTTGGCTATCAGCTTCCTCTTAAATGCGGAAGCCTTGGCATGGATCAGCTTTTGATCATCCCCTGAGCTGACGGCCTCCCGGTAAGCCTGGCTGGCGTTTCCTGTCTGTTGGTAAATCTCAATGAATCTTGCTTCCATTGAGTCGGTGATTGGCAGCTTTCTATGCCGTTTTTCTGGTTCAACCTGGGGAACCAGAGATTGCAGGTTGGTTTTTTCCTCGTCTGTTTGTTCCTGCAAGGGCAGATTGACCAAGTGCATGTTTTCTATTTCCATCTGCCGTTTGGTCATGTCATGGCGGGCCATAGCGTACTGGTGAAGCGTCTCACCCATTTTGATAATGGATTCTTTTACCTTCGGAACTAATTCTGAGATGATTTTGGTAGCGTCTCCGGGGAGACTATGATAGAGGCTAAAGAGGATGACGTTAGTAATGCTATGGGCGATTGGCTTGGGCATGGGATGTGGTAAAGGGATGGGCTTGTCTTGATACTTCCCATGCTTTCGGATCGCAGGTAAAACCTCAGAGGTGACCCATTTTTTGAATATTTTGGCTTCAGGCTTGGTTGAGCCAAAAATTAGAGCGTATACACCGGATTCGTTGATGTAGTTTGACCTCTGATTGCGCCCCATGCTATCGATGACGTCGCTTTTAGCGACATCATCTTTGTCTACGTGAGTGGCAACTGCATCGCGTGGGGTGGCATAACCTAACGCCACACATACATCATTGGCATTGAACCAAGGGTTTCCTTCCTTATTGATCTGAATACGGATCTGTTGCCGCCCGAAGTTAAGGGGGATGAGGGGGTTCGGAATGTCTTGCGTCATTGGATTATTCCTTATCGCTGTTTTCTAAATTCCCAGGGAGGTTGAGGATTGGGAGCTGCCCACAAACCCCTTTTTGCATCCATCGCCTCCTGCTGGAATTGAAACAAGGTAGGATCTTTAGCGTACTGCTCATAAGTCCAGGCCATGCCCTGACGCACCTGCTCGGCATTGATGTTGGTATTACCCAGAAAAAGGGTGGCCATGGTACGGTTGTAGCGGTCTTTATTCTTGGTAGGGGGAATGATGATAGAAACCTTTTTCCCCATGACCATGGCGGCAAGATGCTGGCGGGACTCTTTTCCATACGGCTGGTTACTTTCCGGCGCATCAATTTGTGCGAGACGTAAGCGGGTTTCGTTGCCATCGAGCATGGCAACAACCGTATCCCCATCCACGACTCGGACAATTTCCCCTTCTTTCTTGGCAGGCTGACAAGCAGTGAGAATGATAGAAAGCAGAGAGAAGATGAGTATGACAACTATACGCCTTGGATTGCCGTTCATATCATTCTCCGAGCATTTCATTCAAATCATCATCAGAACAAAGATTTTCAAGGTTATAGTTCATGGAACCTGAAGAAGAGGATTGTTGATGGATAGCAGGTTCGGATGGCATTGGACGCTCTGTATTTTGTTGAAAGGAAATTTTTCCTTGCAGAATCATCAAGCCGCATTGAGCCAGATAGCGCATCCTTGCTCCTCGCGCCATAGGATCTCTGCCCAAGAATTCGTTGAAAAGTTCTGGTTCGGCATCCTCGTTAAGAATGATTTGCAATCTTATTTTCCGAGGGAGAATTTTGGTTCCCATAGTCTTATCCATCACTGGTTAAGGTGTTTTTACTGTGCCGTTCCCCAAACAAAAAGAATCCTCGGACATTGGCAAAAGCCGGGTTGGTAGCGATTTCTATCGTGTGGTTGGGAAATACTTTCTTGAAGGCAGGCAGGAAGAAATCAGCACCACCGCCCACCAAAATAACACGGGAAATATCAATGACATTTCCGATTTTACTCACGACCTGTTGGGCGATAAGGTCAGTCAATGGAGCAACTGCCGGTAGGTGTTGCTTGAGATCATAAGGTTTCCCAAACGCCTCAAACATCCAACCATTTTTGGCAGATTGCTCCAAGGTGTTTGTGCTGGTGATCGGAACGTTCAGCTTTTTGGATACCTCCTCGGAAAGTTTGGCAAGAATATTGGACATGCCTCCGGGAAAGCTGCCACTTCTTTCCTTAATGGGTTTCAAACCATGGCAAACCAGAAAATCCATAGTGAAATAACCTGGATCCAGAACCAGAACATTGGCGGTTCTAGAAAAATTGCTGGTGGCCGCCATATGATCCATGAATCCCCCCATGGGTTGGGGTATGACGACGCACCTTTGGATGACAACTATTTTGCCATTTGGAAATATGTGGGATCCTTCCAACCTTTTGGCCAGCATAGCTTTATCACGCCAGTACGCATTGACGGGCAAGCCAGCTACCAGCAGATCCACCTCCTGATGTTTCATGTAATGCAACGTTCCATGGAACAATGCCATGTAATAGGGAGAGTTAGCGTAGTCCTGGTTTAAGCTGCGTCCATCTCCCACATGCACGCTATGAATGGTGTCCTTGCCCACCTCGAACTCCACCCCATCTACCCGCACCTTAACCACATCCATAGAGGCTAGAAGCCTTTCACCCTTATCCAATGAACTTGGGGTAGTAACAATGGATGGAATAGAGTCGGTGATAATCGCACCGCTTGTTTCGTCCCGCCCACCGGTAAATTTGCAGTTGCCATAGCCGCCATCAAATGCGGCAATAATTTTCTTGCTCATGCCTTCAAACCTTCCTTTTCTTGGCTGTCTTAGAAATGAGATCAACGATCTTGAAAAACAGATCGATCCACTCAAAATTTCTCGAAACCTGGCGGATTGCTTGTCCGATGCTCATATATAAGACAATCAATCTGACATATGAGATGGCGGAATTTTAGCCGTACCACTTGGGTCTGGCGACATCACAAAAGGGGGAGATGCCCCCCTTTTATTCTACGTCCAGACCTTTTCAGCAGGTGCAATGAGTAGAAATCGGAGGGTGAAAGTCTATAAAAATCATCCCTGTATTTTCACTTGGACAAATAGAGAATGACATCCGGGAACCCTACGGCGGCAAGGGCGGACCACCTGCAACAAGTCAGATGAATATAGAGAAACAAAAACTTGTTATTGAATTTTTCATTCGTCGGGGATAAATTTGGACCATTGTTTCCTGCCTCATGGATGAAGGCAGGGTGCACCCCATGCACATATAGGTGGGGAGGCTACGGACTTACCAGGGAGGTAAGTTTGACAGAAGCCGACACAGGTTGAACTTGCAGAACAAGGGAGACCTCTCCGGCCTGGACCGGACACACGGGAAGGTAGACAAAGTCCTTCCATCCTTCAAAGGACAGGTCAAGACCTGTCCATCAGGCGATTCTCTGTCACCAGGGATCGATAAAGCCGGAGTTCTGGCAGCCAAAATCATTTGGCCATATTCGAGGCGGGCAGATTGCCGGTCCTCACCACCACGTTGTTCAATCAAACCAAACACACAGGCAGTTCACACAGCCCCACCGGGGGGACGCTATGAAACCCCCAAGGGGATTCGTGCGTCCGCTTCCCGTGGGACATCAACCCAGGAGAAAAACGCATGAATACCAACACGATCAAACACAACGAACACAATCAGAACAACCTGCATCACAATGGCCATGACCTGTTGCCCATGCTGGCAATGGAGTGGTTCCCGATGCAACCGGGTCTCCGTCTGGCAAACGGAATCAACCTGTACCGGGGTAGTTTTTTGTCCCAATTCTTCGGCGGTTCTATGAACAGCCGGGCCGTGTCTGAGGGGAAGGAAGCGGACTGGCTTCACACTCTCGGCGGCGGGACTACTCACACTGACAATCAGTGCGGCCAGTCAAGGAAGACGAATACAGGGGAAGGAAGAGATGGAAACAGCCTACGGCTGGAAGGCCAAACTTGACAAAATCCTCCGTGAGCATATCCGGGGTTCCAGTCGGCATCCGGGGAAATCGGTATCGATCCAAACCCAGGTTGCCCGGCGGGCTGTCTTGTTCATGGCGTTCAAAACATTGCGGGAAGATTTGGGGTTCAGGATTGAGGAGCCGGACAACCTCAAACCAAAACACGTTGAAGCGTTGGCAAAATTTTGGGAGGAATCCAACTTATCGGCATCCACCATACAGAACCGAATCAGCCACATGAGGGTATTTGCCGGATGGATAAACAAACAGGGAATGATCCAAAGTCCCTGTGAATATCTGGCCGACCCGCAAAGGGGAAAACGTACCCTTGTTGCTGAAAAGGATCGATCATGGGAAGGCAACGGCATAGACCTGGTCCAGGTGCTTGAGTCGGTTAAAGCTGCCGATCCATGGATTGCCATCCAGCTTGAACTGCAAGCGGCACTGGGATTACGGAGGCAAGAAAGTTGGCGTCTCCGTCCTGGTATCGATTGGAACCATAGTTCGGACGTTCATGTTTTTCGGGGAACCAAGGGAGGGAGGAGCAGGCGAGTACCGGTTGACACCGAAGCCAAGGTTGAAGTTTTGCAACGCGCCCTGGCCATGGCTGGCCCGGATGGTTCCATGATGCCAGCCAACTACACCCTGAAACGGTGGTTATCCCACTATGATTATTTCCTTCAAAAATTGGGGATCACCAAGCAAGGGCTTGGGGTAACCAGTCATGGCCTACGCCATGAATATGTCCATGGCCGATACCAAGAGAGAATGGGAGTACCGGCACCGGTACGCGGCGGGGAAAAACCAGCCATGACCACCGATGAACGGCGGGTTGCCGAGAGACACATTTCGGAAGAAATGGGCCACTCCCGACCATCCATTGTAACAGCCTATAGCGGCTCAAACCGGAAGACAAAGACTGTCAGGAAACCATCAAATTTAGGATGAATTTGAGCAGAGAAAAATAATAATAAAAACAGCATATTAAGAAGGTGAAAAATGGAAATATCAAGCCTGAAGAGCTATTCACGATAATTTCATCTATCGGTAATAGGTTTTTGTGGCCCTGGCAGACTATTTATTAACTTACTCTCGTTCAATTTGGACCTTTCCCTTGGAGGATGATTGAGGCAGATATGGCCGGAATCCATCAAAAGTTGGTCAACTTTATCACCGAACACCACCACTCAGCCTGGATCAAACCTGTTCCGGGAGACGGTAGAAAAATTGCTGCGGTGGAAATATTGGTGACGGATTATGGAACGGTGGAGAGGACGGTTATTCTGGAACCGACTTGGGTAAGTGTTTTGGGGTGGCTTGGTTATTGATCATTCCTGGTTGCGGTATAGATTACACCATCTGGTTTCGGGGCTGTCAGAAATACATAGGTCCGATCTGGCCTGGTACCACTAATGGAAATCTGGGGTGCGTCATCAGTGTGCGAAAGAGTCTTTCTGACCTGACGGTAAATAAGTTGACAACGCCCTTTCATCTGTTCTGGAATGCGTTACCGCGTCACGGTATCATCCAGGGTGGAATTTTTGATTAAGGTTAATGAAAAACCCCTGGTTAATTATAGTCTACTATATGTATACTGACCACGCTAGGGGTTAGGGGATTCAATTTTCGGTCCCCTGAAATCCACCACCAAACGATTGCAGGGGAATCTTGCATGCACTGGATCGCTCCCAGCGAAAAAGATACTGCCGCCACAACACTGGAAAAGCGTCTTTGGGATGCTGCCGATCAGTTTCGCGCCAACTCAGGGTTGAAGGCGCAAGAGTATTCCAGCCCCATCCTTGGTCTGATTTTCCTACGCTTCGCCGAGGTGCGTTTTGCCGCTCAACGGGCCAGGCTGGAGAAGGCGGGTACGTCGTCCCGACGGGGCAGTCGCGTGGACGAGCCTGCGGCTTACCACGCCGAAAGCATCCTTTATCTTCCCACCGAGTCGCGCTTTGACCATCTGCTCCACCGGCCCGAGGCTGAGGACATCGGCGCGAAGGTCAACGCGGCCATGCGAGACATTGAAAAGCACAACCCGCAACTCGCTGGAGTTCTACCCAAGACCTACAACCTCTTTACCAGCACCCTGCTCAAGGAGTTGCTCAAGAAGGTCTCTGAAATCCCTGCCAGTGTGGATTATGACGCCTTCGGGCGTATCTACGAATACTTTCTTGGCGAGTTCGCCCGTACCGAGGGGCAGAAGGGTGGGGAGTTTTACACGCCGAGCTGTATTGTCCGTCTGCTCACCGAGGTTATCGAGCCCTACCACGGGCGCATCCTCGATCCTGCCTGCGGATCGGGTGGCATGTTCGTCTCTTCGGCACGCTTTGTGGCCGGGCATCAGAAGGATCCCGCTGCCGAACTCTCCATCCACGGTGTTGAGAAAACCGACGAGACCGGTCGTCTCTGTCGTCTGAACCTGGCTGTCCACGGTCTGGAAGGCGACATCCGTCATGGCGGCAATATCAATAGCTACTATGACGACCCCCACGCCGCCACCGGCCAGTTCGACTTCGTCCTGGCCAATCCGCCCTTCAACGTCAACGCCGTGGACAAGGAGCGTTTGAAAGACGCCGTGGGTGTGGGCCGTCGTTTTCCCTTCGGTCTGCCGCGCACCGACAATGCCAACTACCTGTGGATTCAGCTTTTCTACTCCGCGCTCAATGCCAGGGGGCGGGCCGGTTTCGTCATGGCCAATTCTGCCTCGGATGCCCGCTCCTCCGAGCAGGAATTGCGGCAGCAACTCATCGAGGCAAAGGCGGTGGATGTGATGGTCGCCGTCGGTCCCAACACCTTCTACACGGTGACGCTGCCCTGTACGTTGTGGTTCCTCGACCGGGGCAAGGCCAGAACGCCTCGCGCCGATTCGGTACTCTTCATTGATGCCCGCCACATCTACCGACAGGTGGACCGCGCCCATCGGGAGTGGACCCCCGGCCAGATCGGCTTCCTCGCCAATCTGGTGCGCCTCTATCGGGGCGAGACCCTGGATTTTACCATGGGCGGTGACGAGGCAGGGATGAAAATCCGGGAGGTTTTCGGCAAAAATCCGCAATACGCCGATGTGCCCGGACTGTGCAAGGTGGCCACACTTGCGGAAATCGCGGCGCAGGGCTGGTCTCTCAATCCCGGTCGCTATGTGGGCGTGGCTCCGGGCGAGGAGGTGAGTGACGAGGATTTCAAAGAGCAGCTCGAAACATTGAACGAGGAGTTGGAATCGCTGAACGCCCAGTCGCGGGAACTGGAGCAGGTAATCGCCAGAAACGTTGCGGAGATTTTGGAAGCATAAGGACAGAAACCATTCTGAGCCTGTCTTGGAACCACGGATAGAGGGAAAATCCATGTTGCACGCCATAGAAGAAGAGGTGATCCTCCCCGCTGACGGCAAACTGCCGGATTCGTTTCATGCGGCCTTTGGACGCAGGGCCAGGGTCATCGTGCTGTTGCCGGACCCCGTCGAAGGGACAGAGTCTGACCAGGATGACGCGCAACGGTTGATGGCGTTCGCCGGAACCATCGACTGGCCCATGGACGATCCTGTGGCCTGGCAACGGCAACAGCGGGATGAATGGGATCGGCCATGGGATCGCTGAACTTTCTGCTCGACACCAACGCGGTCATCTACCTGCACAAGGGATTATTGAAGGATCCCTTGCCCCCAGGCCGCATGGCGATTTCGTTCATCACCGACATCGAATTGCGCAGCTTCCCTGGCCTGCAAAGCGAACAGGAAGCCTGG
Organism: Magnetococcales bacterium; assembly: GCA_015233935.1. Classification (GTDB taxonomy): domain Bacteria; phylum Pseudomonadota; class Magnetococcia; order Magnetococcales; family JADFXB01; genus JADFXB01. Next base: position 45,063 of record JADFXB010000001.1, read on the forward strand.
TTGGCGCGATTCCTCGCCAACGTTCAACACATTGGTTTATCCCATGAAATCAAGGAAACCGCCATCCGGTTGCGTCGCCTCTATCGACTCAGGATTCCGGATGCCCTCATTGCCGCCAGTGCCACCCTCCACGGCGCGGTATTGCTGACCAATGACGATCAACTGCACAAGGTGTCCGAGTTGGTTTGTCGCAGATTGGAATTGATCGCCCCAGCCTCCAGACTTGGAAAAAACATTGCCGCAAATGTGGCGGGGATTCTGGAGGAGTGAGGATGGCGATTTGGAGAGAGTGCCTTCTTGGCGACGTTCTTAACCTCAAACGCGGTTACGATTTGCCGCACAATGTGCGGTCACCGGGAATTATTCCTGTGGTTTCGTCGTCCGGCATTACCGATCACCATTCTGAGGCAAAGGTAAAAGGGCCAGGCGTCGTAACTGGTCGATACGGTACGCTTGGGCAGGTCTTTTATGTAGATTCCGATTTCTGGCCACTCAACACCAGCCTTTATGTTCAAGACTTCAAAGGAAACGATCCCCGCTTCATTTCATATTTTCTTGGCACTCTTAATTTCGGGTCACATAATGCTGCGGGTGCGGTTCCAGGTGTAAACAGGAACCATTTACACGCTATGGAAGTCCGCCTTCCCCCCCTCCCCATCCAACGCCGCGTCGCAGGTATCCTCTCGGCCTACGACGAACTGATCGAGAACAACCAGCAGCGCATCAAGATTCTGGAGACCATGGCCCGCGCCCTCTACCGCGAGTGGTTCGTCCACTTCCGATTCCCCGGCCACGAAAACGTGCGGCGCGTCCCCTCGCCTTTGGGGGAGATTCCGGAGGGGTGGGAGGTGAAGAAATTGGGCGAACTTTATGATACTAGCTCAGGCGGGACACCAAGTCGCAAGAAACCAGAATATTTTGAGGGTGGCAGTATCGATTGGGTAAAGAGTCAAGAATTGCTTGATGGATTCATCCTTTCTTCCGAAGAGCGCATTACGGAAAAGGCGTTGGATAATTCATCTGCAAAAGTATTTCCAGAGAACACGGTGTTGATTGCACTCTACGGCGCGACCATCGGCAAGCTCGGTATCATTGCTGAAAAAGCTGCTACTAACCAAGCGTGCTGTGCGGTTCTTCCGAAGCGTTCGGCATTTGGGAGGGAGTTTGCGTTTTTGACGCTGCTTCTGAATCGAGAGCGGATCATCGGTCTTCGCCTGGGTGCTGCTCAACAGAATATTAGCCAAGTCTTATTGAGAAACTTGGATTGTGTCAAACCTCCCGACAAGTTGGTAAGCCAGTTTACCGGACGATCTGCGTCGTTTATGGATGGCATTCTTATCCTCCAACGCCAAACCCAAAACCTCCGCCGCACCCGCGACCTGCTCCTACCCCGCCTGCTGTCGGGGCAAATCGATGTGGAGGCCATTCCCCATGCCTGACATCGTCCCCCTGCCCGCCGATTACGCTACCTGGCTCGCCGAACTCAAGGCCCGCATCCACAACGCCCAGCAACGAGCCGCGCTGGCGGTCAATCGGGAGTTGGTGTTGCTCTACTGGCAGATCGGACGGGATATCCTGGCGCGGCAGGGGCGGGAGGGATGGGGGGCCAAGGTTATCGAACGGCTGGCCCAGGATCTGCGCGGTGCCTTCCCGGAGATGAAGGGGTTTTCCCGCGCCAACCTCATGTACATGCGCGCCTTTGCCGAGGCCTGGCCCGATGCTGAAATCGTCCAACAGGCTGTTGGACAATTGCCCTGGGGCCACAACCTGGTGCTGTTGGCCAAGCTCAAGGCCCCCGATCAACGGCTGGCCTATGCCCATCGCGCCATCCAACACGGCTGGTCGCGCAATGTGCTGGCCATCCACATCGAGCGGCGTTTGTTGGAGCGGGAAGGAAAAGCCGTCAGCAATTTCTCCCTGCAGCTACCCAAACCCCATTCGGATCTTGCCCAGGAATCCCTCAAGGATCCCTATCTCTTCGACTTTTTGGGCGTAGGTAACGAAGCAGGCGAGCGAGCCATGGAAGAGGCCATCGTTCACCACATCACCGGGTTTCTCCTGGAACTGGGCGCGGGTTTCGCCTTCGTCGGACGGCAGGTCCATCTGGAGGTGGGCGGCGAGGATTTCTTCATCGACCTGCTTTTCTACCATCTGAAATTGCGCTGCTATGTGGTGATCGAACTCAAGGCCGGGGCCTTCAAGCCGGAGCATACCGGCCAACTCGGTTTCTACCTGAGCGCGGTGGATGGGGAGCTGAAGTCGGAACACGACAACCCGACCATTGGCCTGCTGCTGTGCCGGAGCAAAAACAAGGTGGTTGCCGAATACGCCCTGCGGGATTCCAGCCAGCCCATGGGGGTGGCCGAATATCAACTGATCGAGGCCCTGCCCGCCGAGTTGCAGACCAGCCTGCCCAGCATCGAGGCCATCGAGCAGGCCCTGTCCGGCGAAACCGCAGCGGACGAAACCCCATGAGCAGCCACGCCTACAGCGAAGATCAGCTTGTGGAGCAACCCGCCCTCGGGTTGTTGGCCACCCTGGGGTGGCGGACAGTGTCGGCCATGGAGGAGACTTTCGGCCCCACCGGCATGCTGCAACGGGAAACCCGAGGCGAAGTGGTGCTGACCACCCGCCTGCATGCTGCCCTGGTACGCCTCAACCCCAACCTTCCCCCCGAGGCCATCACCGCCGCCATGGACGAACTGGCCCGCGACCGCTCGGCCATGAGCCTGGAGGCGGCCAACCGGGAGATCTACCGGTTGCTCAAGGAGGGTGTCCGGGTTTCCATGCCCGACCGGGAACATGGCGGACAAAAGAACGAGCGGCTCCGCGTCGTGGACTGGGAGATTGCAGAGAACAACGACTTCCTGGCCGTCAGCCAATTCAGCGTCACCGGCATGCTTTATACCTGCCGACCGGATCTGGTCGGTTTCGTCAATGGCCTGCCGTTGGTGGTGATGGAGTTCAAGAAACCCGGCGTGTCGGCCCGCGCCGCCTTCGACGAAAACCTGACCCACTACAAGCAACAGGTTCCCGCCCTCTTCTGGTTCAACGCCCTGCTCATCGCCTCCAATGGTACCGATAGCCGCGTCGGTTCCCTCACGGCGGATTGGGGACGGTTTTTCGAGTGGAAGCGCATCGAACGTGAGGATGAACCCCGCCGGGTGTCACTGGAAGTGATGCTGAAGGGTGTCTGCGACCGGACACGGCTGCTGGATTTGGTGGAAAACTTCACCCTCTTCTCCGAACACAAGGCCGGGCTGATCAAGATCATCGGTCAGAACCACCAATACCTGGGTGTGAACAACGCCATTGCCTCCATGCTGGCGGCGCGGCAACTGGGCCATGGCCGCGCCGGTGTCTTCTGGCAGACCCAGGGTAGCGGCAAGAGCTTTTCCATGGTCTTTTTCGCCCAAAAGGTGTTGCGCAAGTTGGCGGGCAACTGGACCTTCGTGGTGGTGACCGACCGGGTGGAACTGGATGAGCAGATTGCCAAAACCTTCAAGGCCACTGCCGCCGTGAGCGAGACCGAGGGCGACCAGTGCCACGCCTCAAGCGGCATCCATCTCCGCGAACTGTTGCGCGGCAACCATCGCTACGTTTTCACCCTGGTCCACAAGTTCCAGACCCCGGAATTGCTTTCCGACCGTTCCGATGTGATCGTTCTGACCGACGAGGCCCACCGCAGCCAATATGACACCCTGGCCCTGAACATGCGCGCCGCCCTGCCCAGGGCACTTTTCCTTGCCTTTACCGGAACGCCGCTCATTGCCGGGGAGGAGCGCACCCGAGAGGTATTCGGTGAATATGTCTCCATCTACGACTTCCAGCAGTCGGTGGAGGACGGGGCCACGGTGCCGCTGTTTTACGAAAACCGCACACCGGAATTGCAGCTCGTCAACCCGGAGTTGAACGAGGAGATCTATCGTCTGATCGAGGAGGCGGAACTCGACCCGGAACAGGAGGCGAAACTGGAACGGGAACTCTCCCGCCAATACCACATCCTCACCCGTGACGACCGGCTGGAAACGGTGGCCAAGGATATTGTAGAACACTTTCTGGGGCGCGGCTTCGTGGGCAAGGCGATGGTGGTCACCATCGACAAGGCCACCGCCCTCAGAATGCACGACAAGGTGCGCCAATACTGGCGGGCGGAAACCGAACGGGTGAGGAATGAACTCTTCCGCCCCGACCTCGCGCCAAGCCGCCAGGCCGAGCTGTTGCGGCGTCTGGATGTTCTCTCCACCACGGATATGGCACTGATCGTCTCGCCCGGCCAAAACGAAATAGCCAATATGAAGAAACTGGGACTGGACATTGAACCGCATCGCAAGCGGATGAACGAGTCGCAGCCGTCCCTGGACGAAAAATTCAAGGACACCAAGGATCCGTTGCGGCTTGTATTTGTCTGTGCCATGTGGCTCACCGGCTTCGATGCGCCAAGTTGCTCGACAGTCTATCTTGACAAACCCATGCGCAACCATACCCTGATGCAGACCATCGCCCGTGCCAACCGGGTCTTTCCCGGCAAGCACAGTGGCGTAATCGTGGATTATGCCAACGTCTTTGCCTCCCTGGAAAAGGCACTGGCGATCTACGGTGCGGGCAAGGGTGGTCAGAACCCGGTCAAAGACAAGGGGAAGCTGGTCGAGGAACTACGCAGCTCCGTGGTCGAGGCAACCGCATTCTGCGCCACCCATGGGGTTGCGCTCCCGGAGATCGAACAGCTCCCCGCAGGCGGCATGGAACGGTTGCAGCGCATCGAGGATGCCATAAACGCCTTGATTTCGCCGGACTCTGTGCGCCGGGAGTTTTTCGCCCACGAACGCTTGGTGGCCACCCTGTATCGTGCGGTCAAACCCGATCCCGTCGTGTTGGAATTTTCGGAACGGGTGTCTTCCATCAGCACCATCGCCATGGCCATCCGCGCCAAACTCAATCCGAATCCGCCGGACATTTCTCAGGTGATGGGTGACATCAACACCCTGCTGGATGATTCCATCACCGGCATGACCATCCAGGATCACGGGCCACCCGCCCTGGACCTCTCCAGGATCAATTTCGAGGCACTGGCCCAACGATTCAAACAGTCCAGACACAAGAACACCGAACTGGAGGTTCTCAAGGCAGCAATCCGCGCCCAGGTGGAAAAACTCATCCGCCTCAACCGCACCCGCGCCGATTTCGCCCAGAAATTCGAGGAACTCATCGAAAGCTACAACTCAGGAAGCCGCAGCATTGAAGAGCTGTTCGAGAAGCTGGTGGCGTTGAGCCGCAGTTTGAACGAAGAGCAGGAGAGGCACGTCCGCGAAAACATGACCGAAGAGGAACTGGTCATCTTCGACATCCTCACCCGTCCCGCGCCGGAATTGAGTCTGGAGGAACGTGCCGAGGTGAAAAAAGTGGCGAGGGAACTGCTGGAGCGGATCAAGCAACTGCTGGTCCTTAACTGGCGGCAGAAGGCAGCGTCCCGCTCCCAGCTCAAACTCGCCATTGAGGACACGCTGGATTCCGGCCTGCCGCGTGTGTACACCCCAGAAATTTACCATTTGAAATGTTCAGTCGTTTTTGAGCATTTTTATGAAAGCTATCCTGAACGAAATGCCAGCGTTTATGTGGTCGCAGCATAAAGGGCGCACGTATAAACTGGATCGTCCCAGGAAAAACTCTATCGGAGGAGGGCGATGAACTCGCGACCGGTTGACGTTCTCATCGTGGCAGCTCTGGAGGAAGAGCGGGACGCGGTTCTGAAACTGCTGGCCGGGGACTGCCTGCCAACTCGCCATGAGGGAAGCAATTTTCACCGTTGTACCCTGTACTGGAAAAACGGTCAAGGGAGTTATGCAATCGTCCTGGCTTGCTTGGGCGACATGGGAAACGTCAACGCCGCCGCAGTAACAACAGAATATTGTATGCGCATGTCTCCCTCCTACGTCGCCCTGGTAGGCATCGCCGGAGGGGTCAAGGAAGAGCCACGCCAACTGGGGGATCTGCTCATCGCCGAGGAGATTTTTCCCTATGAACGGGGCAAGGTGACACCCGAAGGATTCATCTACAGGGGCACGTCCCTGAGGGCGGATGCGCAACTCCTGGAATTCGCGCGCAAATTGTCATCCCCTAGGAAGAAGAGGGATCTCAGTTCCCACAACAGCGCACGACGCCCAACAAAAACACCCCCAAGCCATTTCGGCAAGATTGGATCGGGGGAAAAGGTTATCGCAGATGACGCCGCCATTCCGTGCCCCCCTGGACGTGATCCTCCCATTGGGGTGGAAATGGAAGCCTACGGTACCGCATTGGCCGCAAAAAAATGGGGAGCCGGATTCTTTTTCGTCAAGGGCATCTGCGACTGGGCGGACGTGACGAAGAACGACGACTGGCACGCCTACGCCGCCGAGACTGCCGCCGTTTTTCTCATCGACCTGCTCAGAAGCAGGCCCTTCCCGAAACGGGAACCGCCCCCCGCGCCCCTGCCTGCCCAGGGAATCCAGATGGGACCGGTTGTCGGTGCGGATCTCGTCAACGCCTCTTGGGTCGCGATCACCGGAGCGGTGGACGACTTGACCAGGAAACGTCTGGAGTCCATTCGCGAGAATTTCCAGCAAGGCCTGGTGGATACGGCGTGGCGAGAAGTCCGCGAACTCAAGGAAGCCCCAACTTTTCACGGCCTTTCACCGGAGACCCGTGCCAAGGTTCTGGGTCTGGAGGCATCCCTGGTCCTGGAGCGCAGGGAGGATGTGGAAGAAGCACAGCGGTTGGCGAATCAAGCTGAGATTTGGTGTCCTGGCTCCTGTCGTCGGTTGATCACCATCCTCACGCTACGTGCCGAGGGGCACGAGGCCGCGTTGGCGCAACTTCCCGATCCTGATAACAGCGACGATATCCACCTCAAGGCGTCGCTGTTGGTGGAAACCGGGCGGGGGCAAGAGGCACTGGATTTACTGGACTCCTCGGAACTCCATGTCTGGACTCAAACCGAACCCCAGCCAAAACGGAACCGGGTCGAGGCGGAAACCCTGCGGTTGCGCGCCTGGGCACTGCTGGATCTTGGACGCCCCGACGAGGCGTTGGAATCGGCTCACCAAGCCCTGCAAAAACGCCCCGGCGACCAGGCGATGCGCCTTACCGCAGCCGCCATGACGTATTTCAATGCCATTTTCCCAGCATCCTTGCCCCAGGATCACGCATCCTGGCTCATACCCCTGCCGATTCCGATGCTGCCCGCCACACACGCAGCTCTGGACGCGCTGCAACGGGCTGAGGACGAGTTTGTCAAATTGATTGCATCCCCTGAGCTGTCCAAGACGCAGCGAGTGCGGATTGAGGGCTATCGCTTAGCCAGTCTGGGCAACCATCCGGCACGCCAGGACGAAGCCGCTGCGTATTGCAAGGAGCTGCTTGATCTCGACCGCACCCACCCTGACGCCATCCTCTGGAGCTTGGCACGAAGGTTCAGGATTGATCTGCGGCGCACCATGGACAAGCTGGAAGACTTAACTGCCTCTGGGAAAGCTTCCCTCCAACAGCACCTTTCACAATGGATTTGCCTTGAGGTCAAGGGCAAACCCAGCCTCCTGTCCCGCGCGGTGGCGCAGGCAGAAAAACAATTTCGAGAGCAGCGACAGGAATCTTTGTGGCGATTCTGGCGCACCCGTTCCCTGATAGCGTCAGGAAAAACAGACGAGGCCCAAAAAGAAGCCGCCCAGTTGCCCCCCGGCGCAATCTCCCGCCAAGCCGGGATTATGATTGAGCAGGAACGCGCCACGCACACCAGAGATTGGCGTCCCCTGGCCGATCACCTGCTGCGGTTGTACGACGATTGTGGAGATGCCGAGTATCTGCTGCATGGCTGTGGCTTGTTGGCTGAGTGTGGTAACTGGGATGCGGTGGCAACGAGGGCGGACGCCTTGTCAACCCTCGTGGCGAACCTTGAATCCCTGCGTCTTATCGCCTTCGCCCTGTGGAACACGGGACGCTGGCAGGATTGCCTTGATCAACTGAAACATCACTCAACCTTGATCCAGGGAAACCAACCCAATGTCCAGAATCTACGCACCCTGAAAACCATGTGCCTGCGCACCCTGGGACACATTCCCGAGGCGGTGCGGGAGATGGAATCCCTGTTTGAACAGCAGCCCAGTGAAACTCACGGTGTCAATCTGGTGCGGCTGTATCGATCCTATGGCAACCAGGACGATGTTCCCCACGTTATTCGACGCATCCTGCCGTCCGGGCAACTCAGGACGGAAACCCGTCTTGAGCTGGCCCACACCGTTATCGCCTCGGACCCCGACTTGGCCCGTTATTTGATACAAGAGCTTCCCAACGAAGCTCTTGATGATCGTTCAGCCCTCGCGAAACTGAATCTGGCTTTGCGACTGGGGTTGAAGGAGGACACAGAAGCCCTGATGCCACGCCTGCCTGCGCTGGCTCAAATCCCTGGAAGCGGTGTGCAATCGATGTCAGTCGAGGATCTCCTCGAATTTCGCAAGCAGCAGATGGCAAGTCTGGAAAACGCCGTAAATGTCTATCGCAGCGGCGCGGCCCCCATTCATTTGCTTTGCGCCGTGACGAGTTGGCCCCTGGCATTGCTGTATCATCTGCGTCTTATGGGACACTGGAGCGACCCACGAAAGAACCTGGACGATCCCCTGTTCATCCGCCATGGCGGATGGTTCGACCTCGCCAAGCCGGACGCCCCTCCCGCGCCAGGGTCCTGGTTTATCGACGTTACCGCCTTGCTGCTTGCAGATTACCTAGGGTTGCTGGATTCACTGGAGCGACAATTTGCCCCCATCTGGGTGGCTGATGCCCTGCCCCAACTGCTCATGGAGATGGTGAATAATCTGAAAAGCTTCTTCCCCCCCATTTCGGGATTCGCGTTTCTGACCGTGAATGAGCAGAGGAACCTAACCGATCGCCTCGACACCTTGCGTCGACGATTGGTTTTGGGGATCGAGATGGGAACCTATTGCCATGTTCCTCTGAATCAGGCGACCCGATCGGACATGGAGAAACAACCAGATCAACTCTCTGAGCACTCCATTGGCAAGGTATTGGCAAGCATGTTTGGTTCCATGCCTGCGGCGGTGCGGACCATCTGGTGCGACGACCGTTTCATCTCAGGTTTAGGAAACATCAACGGACTTTCCATCCTTGGCATCCAGGATGTGCTGGGGTTTCTGGAGCATGCGGGACTGTTAAGCAATGCGGACGTCCTCGCGGCGGTGCGCCGGTTGCGTGCGGCGGATCTTCGCCATCTCGTGCTGGAAGACCGGGAAATCCTGGCGGCGTTGCGCGCCGCGCCGGTGAAGGCGGGAAGGGTGGAGAAATCCCCCGACCTGGTTCAACTTCGACGTTCTTTGGCGGCCATGCTCAGGCAATCCGAATGGTTGAATCACCCAGGCGAGATAAACGGTCAGAGGGTTGAGGGCGGTGAATGGATACATCTCATCCACCTGATGTTGGTAATCGTGGACAGCCTTGGGGCCTTGTGGACGTCGGCAGACGAACCGGAAGCCGACCTCTGGGCCAGGGCGGATTGGATCTGGAACAACCTATTCTTCCTTCCCGATCTGGGACGGGAGAATGGTTCGGCCATGGAACGGCTTCTGTTGCACAAGTTGGTGATGGCATCCCTGACTTTACCCATGGCTGACTTGGGTACGGAACGTTCCCCACGCAAACGTTATTTCACTTGGTTGCAAAGCCGCTCTTTCTGGCGGCACCTCATGACCAAACTAGAACACGTAAGAGATGTGACTCACACACTCAAGCAATTTTTCATGAGGCATTTCCGACCGGACCAGGACAAAAATGAAGCCTTGGCCGTACGCATCCTTCTTGCCGACATGCCGGAACCCTTCTACACCGCCTTTACGGACGACTCGAACTTTGTAGCTTGGTTGAGGATTGCCAGGAAACAAGAAATTCTCATTGGCGAACTATCCTTTTCGTGGGATGAATTCTGGCAGCAGGCCGCCCAGGCGGTTGCGGGCCAGATGAGCGAGGTTCACTCGTTGGACAGCCAGAGGACTTTTTCCCTGCAATGGACGCCCCGCGATGGAAAAACTGACGTATGCCTGACCTTGGCAGATGGACATGTAAGGATGAGCCTTGGAGACATTGGCCATCTACTGGACGAGCATCCAGAGACGCGCCAAGCTTGGTTGCGCAACCAGGCTTTTCTGTACGACATGGTCTCCGATACCACGGATGATGCCCTGGATGAGATTGCGCGCCAGCACGATCCCACCCGGCGCGTCCACCTTTGGGAAAAGTGGAAAGCCAAGGGCGCGGAAGGATTCTACCGCCAATGGCACGATGAATTTCAGAGAACTGGGTCACTCACCTTGGCTCCCGACGCCCTGTTGCCACCTTCCGGGGCAAGCCTGCTTTGGCACGCACGACTGGAGTCGACAAACGATGCATCGTTCCCGGAGTGCCTGGACCGCGCGGCGCGGCGATTGCTGCGGGAAACAGGAGTGAAGACAACGTTGGAGCGACTCGCGGGCTTGCCCGTTCCCATGCCCGCCAGCCTCGTGGAGGCCATCGACACTCTTGATCCAAACGAGCGGACGCCTATGCTGCTCTCCCTGCTCCACAATGCCGCTTCCCCGGTAGCCATGGCCCAGGCCGTGCGCCTGCTGCTGCGCAACGTACCAAGTGCCGAGGTGGAAGCTGACCTCGCGCAATCCCTGTCCTATTGGACGAGCATAGGAGGCACGAATCAAACCCAGGGCTTCCTGTCCTTGTTGGGCTGGATGCACCACGCCCTTACTGTTTGGTCGGAAGCCCGTGACTGGACCCCGGACTTGCTCATGGCCCTGGCCTGGATGCATTCCCATCGTTTGATGTTCGAGTTGAGGATGCTTAACGCGGATCCCACAGCAATCCATCGTGCCTTCCAGAATCCCGACCACCAATTGCCGGTTCTACACGGGATCTTCGAAGACGACAATGACGTATCCCTTCCGCAACGATCAACCCCGGAAGCCCTGCTCCTGCATTGCTTGAGCCATGCCATGGAAGGTCGTGCGGACCTTCTAGAACGTTTTCCTGCACTTGCCGACGCTGTGCGTGATCTGGTGTTTCCCCCATCTAAGAATGACAAGAGCTTTAACCACGCCCTGATCATCGACACAACCTGCACGGACAATACACTGGGCAGCTTTCTGCAACATAGTCTGGACCTGACCCTGTTTTGCGGACTCGCGCCTCCCCAATTGGCCCCGCTCTTGTCCGAGGACTACCGTGCAGATATTCTCGACCATTATCTCAAGCAGCTCGAGGAGAACGACTTGGATCCCACGCGCTGGAACATCGTGGGATACCTCGTCCATCATGGTGTGAAACTCGACACCATAGCACCACGGCTGAACGCCCTGCTTGCGAACACGGACTTCGCCGCCGTGTGCCAGGCTAACCCGGAACAGGGTTTGTTGGCCTTGAAGCAAGGCGCAAGGATTGCCAACGCCCTTGATGATGTCATGGTGCTGGAGCGAATCGAAGCCCAGATGACTCCCTCCCTGAAAGCAGTCCTGCGTGGCAATTGCGAGGAGTACCCTCCTCCCGGCTTCCCATTCTGGCTCGAAGCAGCAATGATCATCGCCAAGACCAAGCCGACATCGGACCTGCGCGCCCAGGCCTTCTCTGCCTGGCTGCTCCAGGCAGAATATCTGGTGCCCTCGCTCGCACCATCTCCCGTGGGTCATCTGGCCCAACGCTTGAGCGAAGAACTCCCCACCGAACTGGCCCGGCATTTCTGGCAGGTGCTCTTTCATTCGCGCAGCCGCCCCGTCATAAAGGAGAAATTAATTGGCAGTGGGAATGGGGCGGGTTAGGTCGAGATGATGCTGACAACATGCACTGAGGTCATGTGAAATAGGCTAGACTTAATCTGACAAAAATTGGTCATGCGACTTTGGTTCATTGGTAGAAAATTCGGAAAACGAAGATGTGAAGATGGGGGCTACACTTCAAGAATGAAAAATTTCGCTTGTTCGAATATGAAAATACACGACCAAGAATTCTGGGGGCAACTTTGGGGGCATATGCAGAAGTATTTTCAGTAAATATATCGGAAAAAGTAGGCATTCATAATATTATTAAATAGCCCCTATCGCTACTGAATTCCCTTCCAGGGGGAATCAATGAATTCTCTAAACTCAGCTCTTGAGGAGCAATTAGGAATGCTTAGCATGGATTCTTCCCATAAATGTGGATTGGTTACACCATAAATATAATAAATTTGTAATCCTCAATGGAGGAGGGTAAGGTATGTTTGTACGGAAGGATGCTCCCGTCAGAACTCAGTAATCCTGGTTCTGGCGATACCGCAGAGCCACGGTTCTGCGGACTGAACCCCGCAAGGGCAACTTTGTGGGGTTCTTTCATTATGGCCACTGGATGATGCTTGTGAAACGTGCAGCAGTCTATATTGACGGATTCAACCTTTATCATGCCCTGAAAATTCTCGGGCTTGAAGAGTATAAATGGCTCAATATTCGCGCTCTGGTGGAAAACTTTTTACCATCCTCCCAATATGAATCCCCTAATATTACCTATTTCAGTGCCTATGTCCACTGGATTCAAGAGTCCATGGCCCGCCAAAAACGATATGTGGCAGCTTTACAGGCTGTTGGGGTAAATCCCGTCTTGGGAACATTTGCCAGAGACAAAGAGTATTCCTGCGATGCCTGTGGCAACAAAGCGCGTTACTACGTTGAGAAAACCACAGATGTTCATATCGGCGTTTCCATGATGCAAGATGCCTGCAAGGGACACCATGACCTCTTGATGCTGGTGTCCGCAGATAGCGATTTCGCACCTGCTTTGCATCTTATCCGAAAATCATTCCCCTCCATCGAACTCAAGGTTCTGGTTCCGCCCGCTCAACAAGGAAGCAAGGCACTTCGGAAAGAAGTTGGTGCAAAAAACGTTTCACACATCAAACATATCCATGTACAACGCTCCCTGCTTGCGAGAGAATACCAAGTTGTGGGTAGAAATGAATCGATCATCCGCCCTTACATATACGACCCGCTTCCCATGTCTGATGATAAGCGTACCAAGCTGCAACAAGTGGATGCCATGTTCGAGTCTGTGGAGCGAAAACCCCGGAGTGATTGACAAGGCTGTTTGTTGCACACATGATTATTTTTATAATATTTAAACAGCTTTATCGCTATTATTATTAACAGATATTTTTATAACATATGCTTCATCCAAACCTCTTCCGAAAAAAACTCACCCTTCCCAATGCGACGGGCGATGCCATGATCAAGAGGTTTTCCCAATCATGGCCTGTGCAGCCTTCTCCATGGATTTTCGTACCGGGTCCAGATTGAGCCTGGCATAAATGGCTGTGGATTGTTGGGAGTAGTGACCAAGGGATTTTCCAATGACGGGAAGTGATGCTCCAGTGATGGCCTGCCATGATCCCATGGTGCGGCGCAGATCGTGGATGCGGGCATCCTCAATTTCGGCCCTGGCAAGAATTCGTTCCCACGCTTTGCGTGGCTCAACCAGGTGGCCCGTGGTTGATCGAGGGGACGGGAAAACCCACTCACTTAATGGGCCGTTTCCTTGCAAATTGGTCAGAATGTCTGCGGCCATGGGCACCAGGGGCACTGTCAAAGGACGTGGCTTGCCTCTGGTATTCTTGGTGGCCGGAATCCGCCACACCTGTTGTTCCAAGTCTATTTGATCCCAGCGCATGGCCTGGACGTTCTCCCGCCTGGCACCTGTCAACAGGGATAGCAGGAAAAAGGCGCGAGTTGATTCTGACTCCTCTAAAATGGAGGTCAGGAATCGCTCTATTTCCTCATTACTGAGGAATCTGGTCCTGCTCTCTTCTTGATACCTGCGAACCCCCAGACAAGGGTTTTCTCCTTCCCAAATACCCCATTCTTTCGCCCTGCCAAAGACAGACGAGATCAAAGCAATCACACGGTTGGCCATGGTGGGGTGTTTCTCGCCAATTTTCACATGGATCAATGCAATTTCCCGGCGGGTGATGCTGGAGAGCTTTTTTTTACCCATATCCTCTGCCAGGTGCAGACGAAAATAGGCTTCATCATCCTGCCAGGTCTTTTTACGGGGTTTTGCCCACCGCTCCATATAGGTGGCAAAAAGATCTGCGAAGGTGATCTCCTGTCGGGCATCCCGACGCATTTGAGCAGGATTTTCTCCATCTGTTGCCGCCGCATTGAGCCGAATGGCATGCCGCCGGGCATCATCGATGGACATTGCTGGCCAACGCCCCAGGGTAACTCGTTCTGGTTGGCCTCCTGGTATGCGTCGATACCAGGACCATGTTTTAATGCCATTGGAAGTGATACGAAGTTGCAGGCCAGGAACACGTTCATCCAACCAGGTATCACGTCCTTGCTGCGGTGGGACCAAGGCCACAACTGAGGCATGTGTGAACAAAATTTTTCCACCAGCCATGCATGACCTTTCCTGGATGAATTGGGGTTACGGGGTTACACTGGGGTTACACTTTTCAGTGATTGACAGTGATTTTTGGGTATTTTGAATGATTTTCCGTGATTGATCAAGTTGAATATTCATATAATTTTCCAGATACCTACTGAAATTTTTAACGGGAACCGTTGTCTTTTAATCAGAGGGTCATTGGTTCGATTCCAATACGACCTACCAAAGCAAAATCAGAGGCCCCCATCTTCACAGGTGGGGGCCTTTTGGTTTTTTTGGGGAGTTCGTCATCCACCCAATGGGCCAAGTCCTTTGAGTACAACGGTTGCACCTTTTTTTCAATGAATTTTGTGGAAGCGGACGTGTATACAAAATGGCTCTTTCCTATACAGGTCAGCAGTGATATGTATAGAAAAGTGGCTTTTTCTATACATATCACCCCTGGGAGGGGTACACAATGACAGCTCTTGCTCCCCTGGAAAGCCTGGATTTACGGCGGTTTGAAACAGCCACCATCCTGAAAAAACTGGCCAGCAGCAGCCGCAAACTGGCAGAACTCAAAGGAATTGCCGCTTCCATCCCCAATCAGGGCATTCTCATCAGCACTTTGGGGTTGCAAGAGGCCAAAGACAGCTCAGAGATCGAAAACATTGTCACTACCCACGATGAATTATTCAAAGCAGGCGTGGTGTCCGAAGAAAATCTTGCCGCCAAAGAGGTTTCCCGTTATCGCCAAGCCCTGCTTTTGGGGTTTGAACGGGTGCGTCAAACCGGATTGTTGACCATTAACCATATCATTGATATCCAGGGCCAACTGGAACATAACACAGCAGGATTTCGCAAACTGCCAGGAACCACCCTCAAAAATGCCGTAGGAACCACCGTCTACACCCCTCCCCAGGATCCCACAGAAATCATGGCTCTCATGGGCGAGCTTGAACTGTTCATCAACGATGATCAACGCTTTACCGCCGACCCTTTGATCAAGATGGCTTTGATACACCACCAATTTGAAAGCATCCACCCTTTCTACGATGGTAATGGGAGAACCGGACGCATTGTCAACGTGCTCTATCTGGTAAAGGAGGGATTGCTGGATCTGCCAGTGCTCTACCTAAGCAGCCATATCGTTCGCACCAAGAGCGATTACTACCGCCTGTTGCAAGGGGTGCGGGAGCAAGACAGTTGGGAAGAGTGGGTGCTCTACATGCTGGAAGCGGTGGAGCAAACCGCTGGCCACACCATCACCACCATTCATGCCATCAAAAATGCCCTGCTGGATACCAAACACCGAATTCGCGCCAGCTTTAAATTTTACAGCCAGGATTTGATCAATAATCTCTTTACCTATCCCTACACCAAAGTTGAATTTGTGCAAAGAGATTTAAAAGTGACACGCTTGACCGCCACCCGCTATCTGGACGCCCTGACAGAAGAAGGATTTGTCCAAAAACAAAAAGTGGGACGCAGTTGCTACTATGTCAACCTGGCCCTGCAAAAAATTCTGACGGCCATTAAATGATGATCAACTGACTGACAAAGAATAAACTGGCGTGGTAACTTGGTGGGATTGCCATGGGATGTATGGAATGGTTGACGGCAGGAAGCCATTTGCGAAGATATAAGGTTATGGTAAACTGGTTCACAAGACGAGGAGTGCCACAATCTTTTCCCCATTACATAAACATGCAATTGTATTATTGTTGTCAGAAAGTTAATATTTCCTTTTTTGTAAATGGATCGACTGAAGTAATTGCGAGGATATTCAGATGTTGCAAAGTATCCAAATGAAGAACCTGCTCTCCTACGGAGTGGATAGTGAACCTATTCCCTTGCGCCCCCTCAATTTAATCATCGGTCCCAATGGATCGGGGAAATCCAATCTTCTGGAGGGAATCGCCCTGCTACAGTCCGCTCCCTCACAACTCGTCGCGCCCATACGGGAAGGTGGTGGTATCCATGATTGGCTGTGGAAAGGAACAAAACCACCTGTTACCGCCAGCTTGGAGATTGTGGTAAAACTGCCCGCCAATCAACATGCAATCCCCCTTCGTTATCGTATCGATTTCACGGCATCCGGGAACCGATTTGAAATTATCGACGAACGTATTGAAAATGCAGAAAAACTGGAAGGTCATTCAGAACCCTATTTTTATTATCGCTATGAAAACAATCGTCCCGTCCTGAATATCAAAGCAACACCCAATAGCAAGACCGCCAAAAAAAGATATTTGCAACGTGAAGATGTGGACCCAGAAAAATCAATTTTGGCCCAACGCCGTGATCCAGATATCTATCCAGAAATCACCAATCTGGCAGATACGCTTGCCAAAATCCGCATCTATCGGGATTGGTCTCTAGGGCGTTATACCCCTCCACGTCTTCCTCAACCCTCCGACTTGCCAAATCAATGGTTGGAAGAAAATGCACGCAACCTGGGGTTGGTACTCAATCGACTGAGAAGAGACCATGAAACAAAAAGCAGACTGTTAGAAAGTTTCCGGGTCATCTATTCGGAGGCAGAAGATTTTGATGTGATAATTGAAGCTGGAACGGTTCAAATTTTTGTCCAGGAAAGTCGATTCAACGTGCCTGCCACCCGGCTTTCCGATGGCACCTTACGTTATCTGTGCCTTTTGGCCATCCTCTATGATCCTGCACCACCGCCACTGGTTTGCATCGATGAACCTGAACTCGGTCTTCATCCTGATCTGATTCACAGCATTGCAATGGCGTTGCGATTTGCCAGTTCAAGAACTCAAGTGATTGTCACAACCCATTCGACTGCATTGGTAGATGCATTTACCGATGATCCTGAGGTTGTCCTTGTTTGCGAAAAAAGGGACGGCTGTTCCATAGTTCATCGCCTTGACGCGCAACGTTTGCAGCCTTGGCTTGAGAAATACCGTCTCGGTTCCCTGTGGAGCAGCGGCGAAATTGGAGGAAATCGATGGTAACCATCAAGCTTTACGTGGAAGGGGGCGGTGATACAAGTCAGTTGCACAGCCTCTGCCGTCAAGGATTTCATCAATTTCTTGAGAAGGCAGGGTTTAAAGGTAGGCAACCCCGCATCGTGGCCTGCGGAGGAAGGCAACAAGCCTATGATCGATTTGTGACTGCATGCCGTCAATCATCCCATGAAATACCCATGTTGTTGGTGGATAGTGAGGACTTTGTTTCAGCCACTTCCCCATGGGTGCACTTGGTGCAACATGATGATTTCAGTCGTCCAAACGAAGCAAGCGACGAACAAGGCCATCTGATGGTGGTTTGCATGGAATCCTGGTTTCTTGCCGATAAAGACGAGCTTGCCAACTATTTTGGGCGCGGTTTTAATGATAAGGCATTACCAGGACATACGGATATTGAATCCATCAGCAAAAATGATGTTTATCAAAGCATTCTGAAAGCAACATCACAATGCAGAACCAAAGCTCCTTATGGAAAAGGAGAGCATTCCTTTGCCATTTTGGGACGTATATCTCCCCATAAGGTAAAGACGGCCAGCCCGTGGGCAGCACGATTCCTCAAAATACTGGATGAGATGACCACTCCTACCAAAAAATTCTGACCGCCATTAAACCGTGATCAACTGGCAGGCAGAGAACGGCCTGGCAGGCTGATCTGGTGGGGAAGACCATCGGGGGTGCGCACCAGTTGGTCCACCAACCGCCAATCAGGCATCACCGCACGGTCGGGATAGCGTTCCATGGCCCGGTTCACCGCACGGATAGCCAGAACACGCAGATTTTCATCCCCTTCCAAAGAGGGGTGGACCTCCAGATAGAGGGCATCTCCCTTCCAACCCGCCTTCACCGGCTCGTTGACCAAATGAGCCTTGCTTCCCACCTGAATATGTCCAAACAGGGTAATGATGTCTTCCGGGTAAAGACGCATACAGCCATGACTCACCCGCCGCCCCACCCCCAACGGTTGGTTGGTACCATGGATGCGATAGTCCCCAGAGGCCAGATAGATGGCGTGGGTACCCAGGGGATTTTCCGGTCCCGGTGGCACAAAGGCAG
Source organism: Magnetococcales bacterium (assembly GCA_015233935.1). Classification (GTDB taxonomy): domain Bacteria; phylum Pseudomonadota; class Magnetococcia; order Magnetococcales; family JADFXB01; genus JADFXB01. Next base: position 63,527 of record JADFXB010000001.1, read on the forward strand.
GCAGGTGGGGTTTTTCCTTGAGGATGGATTTGGGCACATACCAGGTAGGATCAGCCTTTTTACCCACAATGGTGGTGGAAATATAAGGGGTCTCCCACCCTTCCCGTCCCACACCCACCGGGTAGGTTTCTATTGTGCGCCCACCATTATACTTATGATACAGACGCATCTCCGGCACATTGACCACCAAATCGCCCAATCGGGACAAGGCTTCCGGGATAATCCACTGGGTGGAAAGTTTCACCACGCTGTCAGGTGGCGGCATCCATTCGTCGGTTTGCGGATTGGCCAGCACAACTTCGTTGAAGCCCAAATCATAGGCGTAGGCCAGTTCCATAAGGGTTTCCGGCCCTTTGATCAAATAATTCTGGATGCCATCGCCTAATACTTCCTCCAAAGGTTTACCGGGAAGGGCATGGAAGGTGGAGGGTCGATCCTTGGCAACCGTAACCAGTTCTGGTTCCATTTTGAGTTGGACACCCGCAGCAGAAGCCTGGGCAGGAGCCGCCGCAGGGGCAGCAGGGGCTGCCTCCTCCTGGCCAATCACCCACTGGGGCCAGAGGGTCCACGCCAATAAACCAACCAAACCGATGGCTACACCTTTCATCCATTCAACTCCTTGCCAGATTCCCTTCAGTAGGATCGTCCCAACACCCGCCGGATTAAATGCATGGCGGTTTGACTGGCTTGCAGGCGAACACTATCCCGCGATCCAAGATAAAATCCTTTAAGCTCCAGATTGGCTCCCACTTTGGCCACCGCAGCCAAATGGACGGTTCCCACCGGCTTTTCCGCTGAACCGCCACCAGGACCGGCGATACCCGTAATGGAAACCGCCAAATCTGCATCAGAAGCCCGCAGTGCACCCCTCGCCATGGAAAGGGCCACTTCCTGGCTCACTGCACCATAGCGTTCCAGCAAGGAATCGGTCACTCCCAACAAGAGTTTGGATTCGTTGCTATAAGTGATATACCCGGCCTGAAAATAAGCACTGCTGCCCGCCAGAGAGGTGAGACGCGCTGCCAACAAACCAGCGGTGCAGGATTCGGCCACCGCCAGGGTGAGTTGTTTTTCCACCAGCACCTGGAAGACTAAATCTTCCAGAGCAATGGGTTCCATGGCATAGAGTGCCTCGCCCAGTGCCTGTTGCAGGAGGGTGCGTCCCTCTTCGCTGCGCATGCTGGCGGGAAACAGCAGAGCGGTATCGCCCGTAGGAAGCTGGCGCAAGACCACCTGGGGAATTTCCACTTCACTCAACAGAGGCAGGATATCGGCCAACTCACACCTGCCTTCCACCATCCAACAATGCATGGGGCGGAAACGGGAGAGGAGCTTATCCTCCTGGCGAAAATAAAAGATGGCCTTTTGCACCTCTTGACGCAAGGCCCAAAAACCAGTTTCGCAAAACATCACCAATCGTCCCTTGCGACAGACGGCAAAACCTACCGGCTCCCCGTCTGCATCGTGAAGGGGACGCGCTCCCACTACCCGAAGGCGGTCCGATTCTTCTCCGTCCAATCCCAGGGAGAGTCCCAGGTTGGAAAGAATGGAACGACGCAGTCGTCCACCCGAACCACCCTGAATCATCACCAGATTATATTCTTCTGGGACTTCATTGGGGTCAAAAGGGGTTTCTGGATCCAACTCCAGAAGGCGGATGTCAGCATAGCCCAGAGCATTTAACAGGAGGTCCAGATAGGGACGACCGGTGGATGCGGTGAGAAATTCCTGTTCGCTCCAGCGGGGTATGACAAGTAGACATTTCATGATCAGGTTCCAACCAAGGTTGCCAGAAAGTTGGAGGAAAGGTGCAATACCAGCCAAGCCAGGATACCCGCTGCCACATCATCGGCCATGATGCCCACGCCACCATGAACATGACGATCCAGCCAGCCCACCGGCCAGGGCTTTAGAATATCAAACAACCTGAATAGCAAAAACCCCGCCAAAATATCTTGCCATGACCAAGGGACCCCTGCCAGGGTAATCAAAACCCCCACCACCTCATCAATGACCACTTGTTTGGGATCGGCAACATTTTCCTGTTGGCTGTAGTGGTGGGCCGCCCAGGTTCCCAACAAACAAATCGTCAAAACAATGGCACCGTAGAGCCATGGATTCAGGGGAGAAATGGCCCACCATAAGGGAAGGGCTGCCAGGGAACCAACCGTTCCCGGTGCTTTGGGGGAGTAACCAGTACCGCCCCAGGTCGCCAGCAGGTTTAGCCAACGGTGTTGAGCCATGCGCGAAGAGCCGTGTGGATGGATGGTGACAGAACAAAAAGGATTTGTCACAGGATAAAGGAGAGCATGTGGTCTCGGCAATGTTTGCCGAGAAGCGGCAGGAGGAGAGGAGGAAAATAGGGACCCATAAACCGAATCGCCCGGAACCCTTGCGGGTTCCGGGCGACCGGAGTCTGCTACAGCAAAAGATCAGGCGGCAGTTACATTGGCGGCCTGCAATCCCTTGGCACCCCGCACAACCTCGAACTTGACCCGTTGCCCTTCATCCAAGCTCTTAAAACCATCCACTTGGATGGCAGAGAAATGGACGAAGACATCCTCGCCACCGCCTTCGGGGGCAATGAAGCCGAACCCTTTGGCATTATTGAACCACTTAACTGTACCGTGCATCACTTGCGACATCCTGTTTGCTCCACAAAGTTCCATGACAAGATCGGGGGCCAATCGGGAAACCATCTCGGAATACCGAACCTTGGACACCACTTAAGCGCATATTATACCTGTCCTAGGTTAACTGGCAAGGTTTATTCGACAGTATGCCAATAAGATTCCCTATTTCTGTTCCCCTACTGTTTGCGACTGGTCGAAAGGGAGACTGAACCATCGCCTGCCATGTCGGCAGCCGGACCATCGGTGTAGGCCGAAATGGTGGGATTACGTGGCGCAGCCTTACTCGCGACCGGTTTAGCCTCCTCGCTTGCCTTCATGGGACGGGTGAAATCCATCTCGGTTGAAGTTCGCAAAGTGGCGACATCCTTGCCATCCAGGGGTGGAGGCTGGCTGGCAGGGGCTGTTGGTGGATTCATGTTGGCCATGGGTTGATTCATGGGCATGCTCCCTGGCTGCCCCATAGGCATGGGTTGGCCTGGGGCCATTTGTCCATTGGCAACCTGACGCATGGGTGCGGCAGGAGCTTGCTGCATGGGCATGGCCGATTGTTGCGGATAGGCCGGTTGAGCGGGCATCGCCTGCTGAGGCATTATGGGTTGTTGCTGAGGCATCATGGGCTGAGCAGGCGGCGGTGGGGCAGCACTGGTTTGAACCGTGGGATTCATCACCGGCGGAGCCGCCATGACCCCTGCATTAGGATTGGGAACCGTCCCCTGATTAAATTGGGTAAAATCCAGACCGCCCGCTACGGCGTTGGGAACATTGTTGGCCGCCCGTGGTCCGCCTGCCGGTTTGCTGGCAACCTTGGGTTCTCCCTGGGTCATCACCACCGGGCGCAAAAAGACCACCAATTCGGTTTTGGTAATTTCATCATCTTTAAAGCTGAACAGTTTGCCCAGCAAAGGAACATCACCTACCCCTGGAACCGATGATTCATTCTTGTTGACCTTATCCTGCATCAACCCACCCAGCACCGCCACCTGGCCGGTATGAATACGCAACATGGTCTCCATCTCCCGCACCCGGATTTCCGGTATACGGTTGGTGGCATTGGTGGGAAGGTGAGGACTGGGATCGTTGACCCAACCGCTAATATTGGAGATGGTGGGGCGCACGTTGAGGGTGACGATATCCTTGTCGCTAATTTGCGGGGTTACCGTCATCACCAAACCAATGGGGACAGTGTGAACCTTGGTATTGATCAAGGGCGTAGTGGAGATCACCCCGTTGGCGTTGGAAGTCACCGCCGCAGACGTGGCCGCCAGAGTGAAGAATATTTTATTCTCCACCACCTTTAGAATGGCAGGTTGATTGTTGAGGGCCATGATTTTGGGACTGGATAATACTTTCACATTGCCAAAACGTTGCAACATTTTGAGGGTGGCATCCACCGCCCAACGGGGATCCGCTCCTTTACCTCTTGCCAAAAGATTGAGGTTGAAAAAGGGCAGATTGCCTACCGCTCTTTCTGGCAGCATGGCCAAGGCACTGGTCACCATTTGCCCGCCGCTGTCACCGCCAATCTTATTGCGCAAATCGTAGACTTCGTTCCAATCCACCCCTTCCTGGGCGCGATCGCTCAATTCCACTTCCACCACGGTGGATTCAATCAATACCTGCCGATGGACGTTGGCCATCACCTTGTCAAGAAATTGCTGAATCAGTTGATGCTGCTGACTGGTGGCCATCACCGACAATAGGCCAGCTTCCGGATTGGCGGCAATGATGGCGGCGGGGCTACTGTTACTGGAAGGGGTTTCTGCTATCACCGGACCAAAGGGATCGGCCCCCATATCCATCTTTCCACCCGGATTGGTGGAGGAGGCTGCCTGTTGTGGGGGCGTGGTGCCATCTTTTCCTATAATGGCATTGATATTGCGGATCATGGTTTCCCAAAACTGATTGGTGGAGGTATTGCTCAACACACTTTCCGACTGGTTGCGCTCCCCTTTGTTCAGTAAGGGGTTTTCCTCTTCCTTCTCATTGGTGGACAGATTGGAAGAAACCTTGATATTGGAGGTGCTCTTGCGGGTCATATTGATGTAGTCGATCTGGTAGACCTTCAAGTAGGCCCGATCGGGAGCAATGACAATGGTGCCATCTTTGATTTCATACCGCAGATTCACCTGTTTGGCGATGCGGTCCAAAATTTGCGGCATGGTCTGATTGATGGCACTCAAGGTAATCCGCCCTTGGATGCCAGGATAGATGTCAATATTCATATTGGCATCTTTGGCCAGGGCAAAAAGGATATCTTTGACCGGGGTGTCGGTTACCGTGACGGTAAAAACTTCCCCTCCCTCCTGAAATTCACCGTCGTGCCCGCTCCCTGCATTGGGATCGGTGGTGTCCAGGGTGGCCTTGTTATCTTCAGAGGCAGGCGGATTGGTGGCTCGCAATAAATGGTTGCGAGAGGGTTCCAGCCCTTTTTTTTGCTCGATCTGGGCGCAACTTGTCAACAATATCAATGACAAGGCCACGCGCCACACCATGCTTTTGCCGAACAACGGTTTAATCATGAGATTCCCCATACTTTCGTCAATGGGTTGACAGGGTTCATCCATCCCTGCCATGGCTATGAAATCTCATGCAAAGTTCAGACCATTTATCTATTAGAGAATCATTTGCGGGTGGCGATCCTGCCTTCCAAGGCGGGCTGCCAATCAGGATGAGCCAGCAAATATTCTTTGATATGATTGGTCACCAAAGTGGCGTTGCTGGCATCCAATAATACGCGACCATGCTGCAATGCATCATATCCATCATTGCCCCCTGCCAGATAGTCGGTGGTGGCCAATTTGTAGGTACGATCAAGGGCTAACACAACCTTTCCCACCGTTACCTCCAATAACCGCTCTCCCGTTGGCCGGGTCGGATCATAGACCAGATTCATGCCGGAAATTTGAGGAAACCTCCCTCCCCCTTGTTCAATCTGGGAAAGAGTGCTCTCCAAAACCGTCCATAAATCCTTGCCCTTGATCTCCAACAGCATGGTGACATTGCCAAAAGGCAGCTCCGTCAAAAGATCTTTTTGGGAGAGAGAATAACCCACCGGATAACTACGATTACCCCGCAACCCTCCCCCATTGAAGAGAGCCACTTCTGCTCCAACCGCCTCCCGCATGGCATCGGTCACCAGGTTGCCCAACGCATTCTCGCCACCACGAACACTGCCTACCACGCTGTCAAAAGGCTTGGCAAGAGTGAGTAACGGTTTACCCAATGCCTTGTCCAACATGGTCTGATAGCGATCCACCATAGCCTGCATCACCGGATCCGCCAAAACACCCCCCACCGGACGCACCTGCCAGGCAAATTGCCAGGAAGGATGGGTTCCATGCTCCTCAACTGCCTCCACCACCGTAATATATTGATTGTCCGAACCCGACTTGACGATCAAGACTCCCTTTTCATAAATGGCCATGGGGTCATGATCATGCCCACCCAAAATTAAATCGATGCCAGGAACCTCAGCCGCCAATTGGCGATCCTCATGCAATAAAAGATGGGTCAGAGCAACGATCATCTTGGCCCCCTTCCCCTTCAATTCAGCCACCTGCTGGCGAGCAGTCTCCAAAACAGGCGTAAAGGCAATCTCCCTTCCCGGCTTGGAAGAAGTGGCCGTCTGGGGAGTGATGACACCAAAAAATCCCACCGGAATACCATGAACCTCCCGAATCAGATTCCGTTTTGTTCCAGGATAGGGCGTACCCGATTTAAGACCCATATTGGCCGCCAACCAACTGGCCTTGGACGCCGCCAATTGCTGTTGCATATTTTCCGGCCCGAAATCAAATTCATGATTGCCAGGAACAGCCAGCTCCATCCCTAACAAGTTCATGGCCTCCACCATTTGCCCACCCTTCACCAAACCAGACAACAAGGAGGGGGAAAGAAGGTCACCACCAAAGGTGAAAAGCAATTGGGGATCTTTTTGCCGATACTCCCGCAGAATGGTGCCCAAATAAGCCACCCCACCCAGTCCATCCCGTGGTTGCAACTCATAGACATCATTGACATGGAGAAAGGTTAATTTTTTATCTGCCCCTTCAGCCCCGCTTCCTGCCATCAGAGCCATCAAACCAAGCAATCCAATAAAGCGACCAAACATGCCGTCCCCCATGATTTCTGTTTCTCAAGAGAATAAAATATACAACCCTTTCATAGCACAGTGGACTATGCAGATGGAAGGTTGATGGTAGAATGGGTTGTTGCTATTGTGAAGCGTGCCTATAAAGAAATTAAACCAGGAGTGGTTTCCCTTATTTGTTGATATCTGGGGGGCGTTGATGAAAAATCTAAAGCTGGGACTCAAGTTGAGTCTGGGATTTGGCGTGGTGTTTTTGTTAATAATTGCCGTGGTGGCAGTGGGCTGGAAGGGATTAAATGAAGTAGTCTTCCGGGCTGGCAACCAAAACTCTCTGGCCGATTTAATCAAATACTCAGACGATGCCCGTCGTCACGAGAAGAATTATGTTATACGCAATGATCCCGATGCGATCAAGAAAAATGCCGAACTTATGGCAAAATTTCAGGAAGAGGCCAAAGATCTCCGGGATACCAAACTGACGGTGCGGGCCAACCAGGAACGGGTGGATACAGCACGTTCAGCAGGTGAGGCCTACAGTAAAGCCTTTCAAAATTTTGTGGCCATGGATAAGGAAAAAACCAAAGCCATGGAGGAAATGCGGGCTTCCGGGCAAAAAGTTCAGCAGGTGGTAGACATCTATATCAAGGATCAAAGAGATAAGCTGGCCAGGCATCAGGCAGCCGGTGAGCTGGATAAAATCAATGAACGGGTAGCCAAGATTGACGACGGCAAGCAAATTCTCCTATGGTTTGTGGAAATGCGCAAAGAGGAGAAAGAGGTCATCATCACCAAGGGCAAAGATGCCAGCCGAATCAAGAATGTGCAGGATAATGTGGGCAAAATCATCGCCCTCTCCGAAAATCTTCTAACCCGCTTTCAGGATCCGGTCAATATCGCCCAGGTCAAAGAGGTGATTGCCGCGACCAAAGACTACAAAAAAGATTTTGACGACTATCTGGAACTGTTCGCCAAACAGGACAAGACTGAAGCCGAAATGGTATCCTCCGCCCGCACCTTGCAGGATAAACTGCTGGAGGTGGAAAAGGTGGTGAACCAGATTATGCAGGATGCCACCCACTCCGCTGAAAACATGATGATCGGTGGTGCCCTGCTGGCCATCCTGTTGGGTATGGTCATTGCCTATTCCATCACCCAGGCCATTGCCAAACCTTTGAATCAGGGGGTGGATTTTGCCAGCCGGGTGGCAGAGGGGGATTTGACCGTTACCTTGGATCTGGAACAAAAGGATGAGGTGGGACAACTGGCGGATGCCATGCGTAACATGGTGCGCAATCTGCGTAGTGTGGTAGCCGAAGTGCGAACAGCCGCCAACAATGTGGCGGCAGGCAGCCAGGAATTGAGCAGTTCCGCCCAGCAGCTCTCCCAAGGGGCCACCAGTCAGGCAGCCGCAGTGGAAGAGACCTCCTCTGCTATGGAAGAGATGGCCGCCAACATCCAACAAAATACCGATAATGCCCAACAAACGGAAAAAATTGCCCGTCAGGCCTCCCTGGATGCCATAGAAGGGGGAAAATCGGTCACTCATGCGGTGCAGGCCATGAAGGAAATTGCCTCAAAAATTTCCATCATCGAAGAAATTGCCAGGCAGACCAATCTGTTGGCCCTCAACGCAGCCATCGAGGCGGCGCGGGCCGGTGAACATGGCAAAGGCTTCGCCGTGGTGGCCGCTGAAGTGCGCAAACTGGCAGAACGCAGCCAAACTGCCGCTGGGGAAATCAGTAAACTGTCCGCCTCCAGCGTGACCGTGGCAGAACAAACCGGACAAATCATCAATAAACTGGTGCCAGATATCCAACGCACTTCCGATCTGATTCAAGAAATCGCTGCCTCCAACCGGGAGCAGAATCAAGGGGCGGTCCAAATCAACAGTGCCATCCAGTCCCTGGATCAAGTGATCCAACAAAATGCCGGTGCCTCAGAAGAGATGGCTGCCACTGCCGAAGAACTCTCCTCTCAGGCAGATCAGTTGCAAAATGCCATCTCCTTCTTTAAAACAGGGGATGGTGGTGATTCTGTTCCCCACTCCAGCAGTCGTCCGGCAGCCCGCAAAAGTGCCCCTGCCCAGACCATGCGCCCCACCGTGGCCAATAAGGCCAAAAAACCGGTAGCCGCCCTTCCCCACCATCAGGAAAAAGAGGAAAGTGGCATGGCGTTGCATATGGGGGATGACTCGTTTGAAAAATTCTAAGGTTGGTTGAAGGAGTGCATGGATGTCGCTGGAACAATGGGTAAGAAAGGCTGTCTGGCAAATGGCAGGATATACACCGGGGGAACAACCACGGGGTCATCAATCCTTCGTCAAACTCAATACCAATGAAAATCCCTACCCACCCCCCAAGGTGGTGCTGGATGCCATTGCCAATGAGGTGGATGGCCTCTTGCGCCTCTACCCGGAACCTTCCTCCCTGGCAGTGCGGGAAGCAGCCTCCCGCGCCTACGGGGTGCATCCCGATCAAGTCTTGGTGGGCAATGGTTCCGACGATCTATTGACCATGATCTATCGAACCTTTCTGGAGCCAGGGGAGCGGGTGGCCTATCCCGACCCCACCTATACCCTCTATCCGGCCCTGGCTACCTTGCAAGGAGCAGAAGCGGTGGGCGTTCCCTGGTTGGAGCAGGGGGAGCTGCCCGTGGAAGGATTGGTGGCCACCCAAGCCAAGGTGGTGATCATCGCCCGCCCCAATGCCCCTACTGGCCATGTGGTTTCTTTGGATCTGGTGGCACGCCTCTGTCGCCTGACCAGCGGTGTGGTGGTGTTGGATGAAGCCTATGGAGATTTTGCCACCGATGCCGGTTGGCCCCTGCTCTCCCGCTTTCCCAATTTAATCATTATTCGCACCCTCTCCAAATCCATGTGCCTGGCAGGTATTCGGCTGGGATTGGGCTTCATGCCCAAGGAGATGGCCTTCCAAATGCACAAGGTGCGGGATTCCTACAATGTGGACCGCCTGGCCCAGGCTGCAGCAGTGGCCGCCCTGAATCATCTGGATGCCTATCGTCCCATCATTGATGCCATCGTCCAGGAACGGGAAAAAGTGATCCTGGCCCTGCGTCAGCGGGGATTCCAGGTCATGGACAGCCAGGCCAACTTTGTTCTGGCCACCGTTCCAAACGGGCGTCGCAGCGGCCATCAATGGCTGGAAGAGCTGAAAAAAGAGGGCATTCTGGTGCGTTATTTCGGCTCCGATCCCCGTCTCAGTGACAAACTACGCATTACCATTGGCACACCCGAACAAATGGAACGGTTACTGGATGCGGTTGATGGTCTGCTGCAAGACAACACATGACCCCCTCCTGGTATCAAAGCCTGGCTGTCTACTGGGATCGCCGCATGGCCATAGTCCTCCTGTTGGGCTATGCCAGCGGCCTTCCCCTTGCCCTCACCTTGGGAACTCTCACCCTATGGTTGGCCGATCTGGGCTTGGAAAAAACCACCATCGGCCTGTTCGGGCTGGTCTCCCTCCCCTATAACCTGAAATTTTTGTGGGCACCCCTGCTGGATGGCCTTTCCCCACCCTGGCCTTTGACCCGCCTGGGTAGGCGTCGGGGTTGGTTGCTCTTGATCCAGTTGGGCTTGATGGCTTCCATTCTGGCCATGTCCGCCGTGGATCCTCGTGGGCAGCTTTCGTTACTGGCCTTGACAGCCCTGGCGGTGGCCTTTTTTTCCGCCAGCCAGGATATTGTCATCGATGCCTTGCGGGTGGAAATTTTGGAAGAAGAACAGTTTGCCGCCGGGGCCGGGGTGGTGGTGCTGGGTTATCGGTTGGGCATGCTGGTTTCCGGCGCAGGAGCCCTCTATCTGGCCTCCTTTTTTGGTTGGGCCACCGCCTACGCCTTGATGGCCGTCATGATGCTCCCCGCTTTTTTGTTGATCCTCTTTATGCAGGAACCAAAAGTACCAGGGGTGGCCATACACCACGATTCCTCCCTGTGGGCGTGGTTGCAACGGGTGGTGATCCTTCCCTTTTCCGACTTTTTGCAGCGACCGGGCTGGTGGGCCATGCTGGCCTTTATCCTGTGTTACAAACTGGGGGATGCCCTGGCTGGCTTGATGACCAGCCCTCTTTATCGGGAACTGGGCTTCACCTTGGTGGAAATTGCCAACGTCACCAAAGTGTTCGGTCTGATTGCCACCCTGGCGGGCGGTGTATTGGGTGGGGCATTGGTGGCCCGTTTGGGATTGATGTCCGGGCTATTCTGGTTCGGTCTCTTGCAAATGCTCTCCAATTTAATGTTTATGTTGTTGGCCTGGGCAGGACATGACATGGGCATGCTCATGGCCACGGTAGCCATCGAAAATTTGAGCGGCGGAATGGGAAGTGCCGCATTGGTGGCCTATCTTTCCAGTCTGTGCAATCGCTCCTATACTGCCACCCAATATGCCCTGCTCTCCGCCATCGCCTCCCTGGCCCGTGGAGTGCTGGCCTCCGGCAGCGGCTGGCTGGCCGACACCATGGGCTGGAGTGGCTTTTTCCTCTTCACGGTAGTGGCCTCGTTGCCCGCCTTGGCCTTACTTCTCTATCTGCAACGCCGGTTTCCCATCCGTTGAGGGGAGCTGCTCATGATTGGCGTAGATATGGGCGTGTTCATTTAACACTCTGGCCGCATCCCCCGTCGCCGGATCACCACATACCCCAGACTCTCCACAACGGGGATCCCGCAGTTTGGCGTTGGAAAAGAAGGGCAGACTGGCCTTGTCATTGCCCATAACCTGCCCCATCCATCCCCCCACCATGATATCCCCAAACTCCCCTTCCTGAGGCTTGCCGTCACAATTGCCCTCCCCAAACCCGTTGGCATAGGGGGTAAGGGCGGTGGCATGACCATGTTTGGGCTGGCAGCGGTCCACCAGTGCACCATGATTCAAGCCCATGAGATGCCCCAGTTCATGGGCCAGGGTATGCCCACCACAAACAGGGTGGATAACTGCCAGGGCGCGGCGGCTGTCAGCAATTTCTGCCAGAGTTTTATTGACCGCATAGGCGCGACCACAAATGGCCTTTCCTTTGTGAAGAATTTTATCGGTCAACATAAAGGTATAATCGGCTCCCACCTGGCGATTGTGTTGTTGCAGACCAGCAAACACCCCTTCTTGGTTGAACATGGCATGCACAATTTTCACCGGATCGTTTTCTTCCACCCGCAAAGGGGTAACATCCACCAATCTTGCCTGGAGATTGACCTGGCTATTTATAAAATAGTCATTCAATTGCCCCACCATTTTGGCCATTTTTGCCCGATCATTCAGGTGAGGCTGGACAATAAAGCGCAAATCGATGGTCTCAGCCATGGCAAGGGTGGTGGTAAAAAACAACCCGATGATCAGCAAAATTTTCATGGTCCATGATCCGATTGCAGAAGATAGAGGGCCAATACCCCCAGGAAAAAAATAAATTCCGCCAGGGAGAGAATCAGCAAAAGACGGGTAAGTCGCCGGTTGCGGGGGGCCATAGCCAGATGAACCCGATCCATATACCAGGCATAACCGGGCAACCAGCCATATTTTTTTTGCTGTAACAAGTGGCCATGGATGGCCGATCCCCAGGGGATAAGGCTGTGGTCCAGGCGGGGATGTTGGTGGCTTAAGGGGTGGTGGTAAAAATCTTCGATGGTCAGGATGGCGGTGAAATCAGCGGCAGGTCGCAAGGTAAAACGGGTAAGAATTTTCTCCCCCTGTCGATGATGAAAGGTCATGGTCCAGGTTTGGGGTGAAGATTCCAGCAGGAAGGAGAGTTCCAGGGGATAGTCCACCAGTTCATCTTGCAGCCGTGCCTGGCACAGGAGATTTTCTTGCTGCCAGTGGTGGAGATTCCAATGGGGATTGAGACGAAGCAAACGGCGAATATCTTGCAGAAACTGCCACAATTCCGGGCAGGAGAGGGGTGTGGCCACTTCTACCCAGGCCCGGTTGGCGGGATCAAGATCCATCGGCAAGAGGGGCTGCGATAAAGAGGGGAACTTTGATCTGACTGGTTAATTTTTGGATGTCCACCCGAGAGCGAAAGCCAGAAAATCCCCGTTTGCGGCGTGGCCCCAGAACCAGGGGGGCTTTTTCCTGTTCGGTCAAGCGGAGGACTTCCTCGGTGGGGTCGCCAAAACGAACGGTGGAGGAAAATTCCACCCCTTGTTCACTGGCGCGCTGGCGCAGACGATCCACCCAGCGGGCAGCTTCGTCAGCCAACATTTTTTCCACATAGCGGGCGAACTCCTGGCGGGTAGAGGCGTTATTGAGCCAATCATCCCCTTGCATTCCAGCCCAAAAATCGGGAACCACCCAAAGATGGATGAGCTGGCCCTTGCCATCGCCCAACAAGGCAAAGGCCAGCTCTTCAGCACGACAGGCCCCGGCAGTGCCGTGATGGGCCAGAATCAATCTGTCAGCAGGGAAGATCACCGTTTGCTTACTTCATCATGAAGGTGATAGCCACCGCCAGCAGAATAGCGGCCAACAGTGCACCGAAATCCTCGTAGCGATCATGGGTAAAGATGGAAAGAGGGGTGCCCCGATCAAAGGTGGGGGTCTCTTCCACCACATTTTCTTCATCGATCTCTTGCATGATCCATCTCCCAGGTCAAACAAATTCACGGACGAAGAGCAACACAACAATCAGGGAACCCACCGCCTTGAGGGTGCCGACGATGGAGCCGATCACTAAGGGTGTACCTCCCGCTTGTTTGATGGCGCGGGTGGTGATCTGCATACCAAGGCCGATCAGTCCAAAGGAGAAGAGCCAGGCGATCCAGTCGCGGAAGGCTCCAATGATGGGGGAGTCGTGCCAGGCGGCCTTGCTGGCATTTTCCAGGATGCCTTTGACCACCCCTTCCACTTCCGGCAATTTACCCACCGCCTTGAGGACATCGTCCTGGGAGCGGGAGGTCAATTTGCGGTTTTTGATCAAAAGTTGCAAGGCAGCTTTTTGTTCTGCGTCCTTGATTTTGCCAAGTTCTGCTTCCAAGAAGCGTACTTCCTTGGGTTTTAACAGTTTTTCTTCCTTGATTTTATCGCTGGAGAAATATTTTCCCTGATAGTGGTCGGCAGGGGCAAAGACGCCAAGGGAAGAGAGGGCGAACATGAAGATAAATCCCAGCACGAAGACGGGAAATTTGGTGATCAAAACGTGCAGGAGGTCCACCTTTTCGGCTTCATCTTCATGTTTGACATACCAGGTTGCCAACCACAAGACGATGATGGGCAGGAAGAGGACGCGGGTGATGTTGAAAATTTCCGCCACTTTCAGGGTTTGGATGCCTTCAGGATCATAGGCAAGGGCAGCCCCTGCCACTTGGGCGGAGTTGAGGATACCGGTTCCTGCCCAGGCCCCGAATTGGACCGGCCCCATGTGGAAAATGTGGCCGACAATGGGGAAGAGGAACATGCACATCACCCCCCACAGGAGGATGGTACCGATGGTATAGGCGATATCCATGGCTTTGGCTTGTACCACTGGGGCAGCGGCCACGGTGGCGGAGACGCCACAGACCCCCATGCCAGCGGAAAGAACGCCGGTCATGCTGTTGTTGGCTCCCATGCGGCGTCCCATGATCAAGACCAGCCAGACGGAACCCAAGACGAAGATGCCGATCATGACCACGCTCAGGGCACCCAGTTGGGCCAGTTCAGCGGCACTGTAGAGGGTTCCCAACAGGATTACGCCGGTTTTCAGGCAGAAGCGGGCCAGTCGAACACCGTTGGCGGCCCAGGCGGGGATGGAAATGACGTTGGCCACCAGGATGCCGATGACGATACCCAAGACCACATAGTTGAGTCCCATGACTTTGGCGAAGTCAAAGCTCAAGGTTCCCGCATCCTGGACAGCTTTACCCAAGTTGGCAAACATGGGATCCAACCCCCAGCGCACCACGAAGGAGATCATCAGGATGAGGGCGACGCCTGGCACGGTGGAGATGAGGTAATCCAGATTACCTTTCACCGGGTTCCAGAGGAGGATGAAGAGTCCCACCAGGGTAAAGAAGCCACCGAAGATAAAACAGAGATTGGCTTGTTGTTCTTTGGCCTGGTCGAACTTGGTTTTGGGCATGGATTTGACGGGGGCGGCTTCGCCCTTTTTGGCGGCCAGTTCGGTGGCCACTTTCATTTCAGCGTCAAATTTTTCTTTTACTTTCAGGTGGTCCCGATAGCTGCGGGATTGCAGGGAGGATTGCAGGGAATCCAGGTGGGTGGTGGTATTGAGCCAGCCCCACAGGAGAATCAGCACCCCGATGATGAGGAGGGCGGGTGATTTTTTAGTATAGATCATGGTGATCCCTTTAATCTGAACATGAACCCCAGGGAGTGGCTTGTTAAGGGGTTATTCAATGGGCAGATTGCGTGCTTTCCAGTCGGGGAAGCCATCCCGATACCAGTTGACTTTTTGATAGCCATTTTTGGCCAGCATGACAGCGGCTTTGTAGGAACGCCAGCAGGTAGGACCGTTGCAGAAGACCACGTAGGCTTGGGCTTTATCGGAAATTTTGCTCATATCGAAGGCGTCTTGGGAGGCGTCGTATTGCACATCCTTGGCACTTTTTTCGTCGTAGACCACGGAGATGGCCCCTTTGAGGCTACCTTCCGCATATTCGGCAGCTTTACGGGTATCCACCAGGACGGCTCCCTGTCCTTGCAGGGCTTGTACTTGGTCAGCGTTGACCAAGTTGATCCCTGCGGGTGGGGTAGCGGGATTTTCGGGAGGGGAGGCTGCCCAAAGAGAGGAAGCCAACACCATCAGACCGGCCACAACACCACTGTACAGGGATTTTTTGAGCATTTTCATGGTTCACTCCTCAAAAAAAGTGAATGCAAAAATTTGAATGGACAATAGACTAGCTTTTTTGACTTGAGCGGTCAATCACTATACTGCGCCAGGATTTGTCTGAAGGGGTTGTTTAGGTGTGGTGTAAAGGGGCAGATTCATTTCTTGCAGGTTTGGGGGTAGATAATTAATTTTTCCTTTGCCACGACCAGGGAAATGATGTAGCATCCGCCTTCTTCGCTGTCACCTCCTGGAAAAACAGGAGCCCCTACGGAGAGATGACCGAGTGGTCGAAGGTGCACGCCTGGAAAGCGTGTGAACCCGTAAAGGTTCCGAGGGTTCGAATCCCTCTCTCTCCGCCATTTTTGCGTATTAACCCCCCTGAAAAATCTAGCAATTCCTTGAAATTCCGATAGATACTGCTAAAATTCGTCCAACAGCGTCCACTCAAATCCAGCCAAAGCCACGTTTCCATTGTGGGTTGGATTGTGGGTTGGAATTTGGGGGAATCAATGCGCACACAAAACAAATTGACCACATTGAAAGTAAGTAGCACAAAACTCAAGCCGGGCCTTTATGGTGACGGTGACGGGCTTTGGTTGCAAGTCGGGCCAACGGGAAACAAAAGTTGGATCTTCCGGTATCGTTTCCAGGGACGTGACAGGGCCATGGGACTTGGTTCGGTTGCAGACGTTTCTTTGGCTGAAGCAAGGAAGAAAGCGGAATTATGCCGAACCAGTCTCCGAGAGAAAAAAATCGATCCGATTGAGGCCAAAAGACAAAAAGAAGCCATGGAAAAGCAGGAAGCCGCCTTGGAAAAAATCAGGCAAGAAGCCGAAACCATGACCTTTGAAAAGTGCGCACTTGACTACATTGAAGCCCATCGTTCTGGTTGGAGTAGTGCAAAGCATTCCGCACAATGGGAAAGCACTCTTAGAACCTACGCCTTCCCTGTCCTTGGAAATATGCCCGTAGCCGCCATAGAAGTGGCCCATCTTGAAAAAGTTCTTCGCCCTATCTGGACAACCAAAACCGAGACAGCCACCAGGGTACGCGAACGGATTGAGCGTGTTCTATCCTATGCCACCACCCGCAAGTATCGGGAGGGGGCAAATCCTGCATTGTGGAAAGACAATCTGGAGCATGCGTTGCCACCCAAGGCCAAAGGTGTGCGTGTTGAACACCATGCAGCTATGCCCTTCCAGGATGTTGCCAAATTCATGGTGATGTTGCGACAACAGGAAGGGACGGCGGCGAGGTGTCTGGAATTTGTCATTCTGACCGCATGCCGGACAGGTGAAGCCATGGGGGCAACATGGGAGGAAATCAACCTGGACACCTTAACATGGACCATTCCAGCCACCCGCATGAAGGGAGGTGTTGAGCACCGGGTTCCATTGTCCAAATCGGCTGTAATCATCCTGAAAAACATGCTGATCATTCGCCAGAGTGATTTTGTTTTTCCTGGTGGAAAGATTGGCCGACCCTTTTCAAATATGGCGTTGTTGATGGTGTTGCGGCGCATGGGGCATGGTGATTTGACGGTTCATGGCTTCCGATCCACCTTCAGGGATTGGGCAGCAGAGACCACAAACCATGCCAACGAGGTGGTAGAAATGGCATTGGCGCATACCATCGCCAACAGCGTGGAGGCCGCCTATCGACGTGGTGAGTTGTTCGATAAGCGGCGGCAATTGATGGACGACTGGAACAATTTTATCAATTCCCCTCTTTTAGGAATGGCGAAGTAATCCCATTCAGCAGGCTTGCCCCTTCCAATCAGACACCCGGTACACCGCAACGGCGGGAAAAGGTTGCCCCCTCAACCACCCTGGCCGGGTTGCTTCCACACATGTGAACATTGTTCCTTTCTAAAAGCAGGCTTGACCCCCACCAAAAAAAATTGTGCGGACACAAACCAAGTCAAGCAAATTTTTTTGCTTAGGCTTAGTTATGATGTCTTAAACAAACCGTATTAAATACGGTTTAACACCATTTAATCGGAATCAATCCGTATTAAATGCCACTCTAATACGTATTTCATTTCATAAAATTTTACGTTTTTGTAAAGTAAATAAATTGTTTGCAATTTGGAAATCTTATGATAAATTATTCCTCAACCGAACACCACAGCTTATTAAGGAGAACATTATGTCTTACGAAGACACAAAAACCTTCAACCCCAACAATACAGACCGTCTTTTAAGACTTCGCCAAGTTATGAGTATGACAGGGCTAAGTAAAAGCGGTGTGTATCTGTTTATCAAAAAAAAGAATCTTCCCCCACCCTACAAAGCAGGGCCGAAGATAAGTGTATGGCGTGAATCTGATATTCAAGCCTGGATCAACTCCCTTTCGCATAAATGGATGTAACCAATGGACGTACAGAAGATTTGCCAAAGAACCGATACAGCTCACCAACGGGCTTTCACCTTGAAGGCATTGCAACAGCAATCCTCAACTACTCTTGAGCTGAGAGAGGCTGGCATCATGTCACCGGCGGCGCGGATTTTTGAGCTGCGGGAAAGTGGCTTTATAATCGTTACCATGTGGTCAAGGGAACGTGATACCGCTGGCGTTTTGCATCGTGTTGCCAGGTATCACCTTTTGGGTGAGTCTGGAGGTGTTTTATGAACCCCTATGGCGCAACACCACAAGATTGGGAAAATCTCACTCAAGCCGCTGGTTGCGAGAACCTTCTTCCAACGGTTTGTAACCCTAACGCTGTGATTTCCGAAACAAGCAAACTGCAAAAGCCGGGCAAGGTTCCGTGCATATATAACCGTTACGGTAAGGTTGCCGGTCTGGTTGGTTGGCCGACTAAAGAAACCACTTTTGAGGAAGTTGTAGCCTGGAGGCAACAGTCAGATTATGGCATCTGCATTCAGGGTAGAGCGGTACAAGCCATTGATGTTGATGTTGTGGATGAAGCACTGGCTACCGAAATCCGTGACTACATTCCTTCCCATTTGCACGTTCGGAAGAGAGCCAACAGTTCAAAATTCCTGGTAGCGTTTATCCTCCCTGCCAATGAATGGAATTATCGGCGTATCAAAACAGAACATGGGAATATTGAATTTCTGGCAGCAGGGAAACAGTTTGTCGCAGCAGGAACCCATGAGAGTGGTACGCGGTATGAGTGGGAATGTGGAACACCATCTGCCTTCCATGGTCTTTCGGTTGAAGAGTTTGAATGTCTTTGGACGGCACTTGAAACTGCTTTTGCTACTGAACCAAGGGTGACGAGCGGGACTACCAATTCGCAAGTCCCCACCGATGCACCGGGTGCGGATGATGACGTTGCCGTCTACCTTCATAACAAGGGGTTAGTTCTGGAAGAAACGGAAGGTAAGCTCCACATTGACTGCCCGTGGAAAAACAACCATTCCTCCGATACTGGAGTTGCCCAAACATCCTACCTTCTCCCTGGATCAAGGGGGCATGGTTCAGGGTATTTCAAGTGTTTCCATGCGGGGTGCCAGGATAAACAGCAATCAGATTTTCTCTATGCCGTTGGCTTTATCAATGACGCTTTTTCTGACGCACCTTTGGCACCTGAAGGAATGCAAGATTGTTTGCCGTTAAAAAAATCTCCACTGGATAGCCTGACACGTAACCGAGATGGTTATCCAAATCCAAACCTGGCAAATGTTGATATTATCTTAACTCACCATGAGCTATTCCAAGGAGTTTTTGCCTTCGACATGTTTAAAAATGACATATGCCTAACCAGAACACCACCATGGGAGGTAGAGAGAACGGGTGACAAATCCCCACGGGAGTTGACTGATAATGATGTGCTGGGGTTGACTGCACTACTCCAAAGCCAACGCATGGGTACCTATTCTATGCTACGCATTGATGACAATACTGTTGGTAAAGCTGTTGTGTTAGTGGCGAACAGGAACCCCGTCCACCCCGTGAGAGACTACTTGTCTGGTTTAACGTGGGATGGAGAAGAACGCTTGTTAGGTTGGGCTACCAAATACCTTGGTGCGGAATCCACCGACTATGTTGGACAGGCAGGGAGATCATTTTTGATTTCGGCAGTAGCAAGGGTATTTCGACCGGGTTGCAAAGCTGATTGTGTGTTGACCCTTGTTGGTCCACAGGGTGGAGGAAAATCCACCGCTCTGTCCATCTTAGGTGGTGAATGGTTCCGAGATACGGCATTTGACATGAGCAACAAGGACGCATTTGTCCAGTTACGAGGCGTATGGATTTACGAACTGGCTGAACTGTCAGCATTGGCACGGGCTGAAGTTGAAAAAATAAAGGCATTTATTTCGTCAACTAAAGACGTGTTCCGACCACCATATGGAAGATCTTTGGTGAATTGTGAACGCCAGATGGTTTTTTGCGCCAGCACGAACAATCCCGAATTTCTGAAGGACACCACAGGAAACCGGCGATTTTGGCCGGTTACAGTGGGGAAAATTGACCTTGACGGATTAAGGGAGGTCAAGGACCAACTTTGGGCTGAAGCGGTGGCTGCTTACAATGGAGGCGAACATTGGTGGCTTTCTGCTGAAGCAGAAAGCGTTGCCCGTGAAGTTCAGGAAGAACACACCCAATCAGACTTCGTGGCCGATTATCTTGCAAATATTGTTGATACTAAGGATGAATGGACGAATCTTGAGCTTGCTACGATGATTCAACCAGATATTTCCAGGGTGCCAAACAATTTGTCACATCGTGTCGGATCAACCATGAAGCGTTTGGGATGGAAAAAGAAACAGAAGCGTATTAATGGCATCCAAACTTACTATTACATAAAGCCAAGTGTTGGAAGTGTCACAGGTGTCACACCCACTTAAAAAGGAGGGTGTGACAGAAAGCTGTTGCGGCAGTAGTGTGTCACAGGTGTCACAGGTGTCACAGGCATTTTTCATAAAAACATATGAAAGTTTGTTATTATGCTATATATGTTAAATATGGCAATTAACATGATATATATAAATGTTAAAAAAACCACC
>JADFXB010000200.1 GCA_015233935.1 Magnetococcales bacterium
GACTCTCCCTGAAAAAATTGTTGTTTGCCGAGAAAAATGTGGTGGAGTCGGTGGAAAAACTGGCGGTTGGCAATCTGGATATCTCTTTGAGCCAACGGTCGGAGCAGGATGTGTTGATCCAATCCTTGTCTCGATTGGTGGAGGCGGAAAAACAGGTGGCCACCATCACCGGCCTGCTGGCACGGGGAGATTTTCGGGTGACCTTGCAGGAGCGTTCTCCCCAGGACAGCCTGCTCAAGGGGATGAAGGAGATGGTCACCCGATTGGGCGAAGTGGTGGGAGAGATTCAGGGTAACGCCTCCAATGTGGCTGCGGGCAGTGAACAGGTGAGTGCTGCGGCTCAGCAAATTTCCCAGGGGGCCTCCCAGCAGGCAGCAGCGGTGGAAGAGTCTACCGCCTCTATGGAACAGATGGCCGCAGCCATCCAGCAAAACTCGGACAATGCCAAACAAACCGAGGCGTTGGCCCAGCGTTCGGCACGGGATGCCCTGGAATCGGGAGATGCGGTGGAGCGGACGGTGGAGGCCATGAAGGATATTGCCAGCCGTATTTCCATCATTGAGGAGATTGCGCGCCAGACCGATTTGCTGGCCCTCAATGCCGCCATTGAAGCAGCGCGTGCTGGGGATCAAGGGCGGGGATTTGCTGTTGTGGCCTCGGAAGTGCGCAAGTTGGCGGAACGCAGCCAATCGGCAGCCGCAGAAATCAACCAACTCTCCACCAAGAGTACCGCCATTGCCGAACGGGCCGGGGGCTTGCTCAAACAATTGGTGCCAGATATCCAAAAAACCGCCGAACTGGTGCAGGAAATTGCCGCCGCCTCACGGGAGCAAAATGCGGGGGCAGGTCAGGTCAACACGGCTTTGCAACAATTGGATCAAGTAATCCAACATAATGCTGCCTCTTCCGAAGAGTTGGCCTCTACAGCGGAAGAGTTGTCCTCCCAATCCCAGCTCTTGCAGGATGCCCTGCAATTTTTCCACTTTGATGTGGATTTGGGGGGGAGTAGCACTGTGAAGGCTGCCAGAAGTAATGCCATACGCAAACCCGCCAGGCCAACGTTGACCATCCATGGTGAAAAGCGAAGCCCCAACCGACGCCAGGAGCCGTTGTTGATCAAAATGGAAGATTTTCACTCTTCTGCCAGTCGGGGAGATGACAGCGCGTTTGAAAATTATTGACCAAGTTTGTGGATATATTGGGTGGGGAGTATTGTATTCCCCACCCAATATGGGGTAGATGATTGTCAAATATAACTATAGAAATTTATAATGAAATGCTGTTGGGTTATAGTATAAAATATAATTGACATTCATCATTTTATCTTTGCTAAATAGCAAGGTGAAAAGGATAAAATTTCCCACAATGTAAGGAGAGAGCCATGCGCATGGAAGACATTCCCATAGGAAAAAAATTGATGGGAGGGTTCCTGGGGGTGGTTCTCCTCTTCATGGGGGCCTTTGTCTATCAGCTCTTTAGTTTGGCGGAGTTGGCACGCTTGCAGGATGAAGGGGCAGCCCGCTTTGGGGATGTTTCGGAGATTAAAAGCATTGCGGGACGGGTAGAAGGGTTGTACGCCATCGCCGCCGACGCCGCCATCAATCGACATCTGGAAGAGTCCCGTGGCAAACTGGAAAAGGCGGGTAGGCAGGCAGAGGCAGATATTAAACAGGTGAACCAATTGGCGGATACGGGAGAGGAGAAGGAGCAGGCGGCCCGCTTTGCCACCCTTTATCGGGCCTATGTGGACAAAATTGCCAAAGGCATTCTACCCACGGTAGAGAAAATTGGTGATACCGCCCATCGGGATCGGGATGCCAGCGAAATGGCAGAAATCATCCGGCACTACCACCAGTTGTCCCAGGTGATCTATCAGGGGGTGGTATTGCGGGAGGGGAAGGAAAGTCGCCGGGCTTTTGCAAAATTGCGCGGCCAGCTCAAGGAGGACCACCAACATTTGACCGCCCTGGTGGATACCCCCCAGGAAAAGCAACTGGCTCAATCGTTTCTGCAAACTTTGGAAGAGAGTTTTACCTTGCTGGAAGAGGAACTCTTTCCGTTGTTGAGCAAAGAGGGGGAGGGAGGCAAAGAGGGAGCTTTTCGGCCATTGTTGCGCCAATTGGAAGATTCACGCCACCATGGGGAAGAAATCTTAACCAGGATCAATGCCAGCTTGCGTCAGGAGGTCTTGGATGCCCTGGCTGCTGAAGCCCTTTTGCGCCAGGAAGATGGAGTGGTGGATGACTTGCGGGAAAAAAGTCTCCAGTTGCTTAGCGGCATCGTGGTTTCGTTGGAAAAAGAGGCGGCGTTGGGGGATGAACATTTTGATGCCGTGCGGCAGCGGGTAATCTGGCTGACCGCCATCATAGCCCTCTTGGGGGTGGTGGCAGCACTGGTATTGGGTGGGGTGGTCACCCGTTCTCTCACCATACCTTTAAAAGAGGCCATGGGTATTTTAAACCAGGTAGCGGTGGGGGATTTGTCCCATTCCATCCAGGTCAACCGCAAGGATGAGATTGGCGATTTACTGACCGCATTGGCGGGGCTGGTGGAAGCGGAACGCACCATGTCCACAGTCATGGATCGAGTGGCGGTGGGGGATTTGACTGTCAGTGTCAAGGAACGCTGTGTCAACGATACCTTAAGCCAATCATTGCACAAGTTAATCCAGGCCGAGAAGGTGGTGGCAGCTTCGGTGGAAAAATTGGCCATGGGCAATTTGCAAGTGGTGGTGGACCCACGCAGCCAGGTCGATCAATTGAATCAATCTCTTGCCAAATTGGTTGCTGCTGAAAAAAGTGTGGTGGCCTCGGTGGAAAAACTGGCTGTGGGAGATTTGCAGGTTGCCCTGGTGGAGCGTTCGCCGGAGGATATGCTCATTCAATCCTTGCAAAAGCTGGTGGCGGCGGAAAAACAGGTGGCTGCCATTGCGGCTTCACTGTCCAGGGGGGACTTCCGGGTAACCATCAACGAACGTTCTGCCAAGGATGCCCTGATGAAGGCCCTGGCAGAGATGGTGCATCGTTTGATTCAGGTGGTGGAAGAGATTCAGGGCAATGCTGCCAATGTGGCGGCGGGTAGTTCCCAGGTGAGTTCTGCGGCCCAGCAGATATCCCAAGGGGCCAGCGAACAGGCGGCATCGGTGGAGGAGTCGTCTGCCTCCATGGAAGAGATGGCGGCGGCCATCCATCAAAATTCCGACAACGCCCGTCAGACCGAGGCCATTGCTAAACGCTCTGCCAAAGATGCCCAGGAATCGGGGCAGGCGGTGGAGAATACGGTAGCGGCCATGAAGGAGATTGCCGGGCGCATTTCTATTATCGAAGAGATTGCCCGACAGACTGACCTGTTGGCCCTCAATGCCGCCATTGAAGCGGCACGGGCGGGTGACCAGGGGCGGGGGTTTGCCGTGGTGGCGTCGGAAGTGCGCAAACTGGCGGAGCGCAGTCAGTCGGCAGCGGCGGAAATCAATCAACTCTCTGGCAAGTCCACCGGTATTGCCGAACGGGCGGGTGAACTGCTGAAGCAATTGGTGCCAGATATTCAGAAGACGGCTGAACTGGTGCAGGAAATTGCTGCGGCCTCTCGGGAACAAAATTCTGGGGCCAACCAGGTCAACGTTGCCTTACAGCAATTGGATCAGGTGATTCAGCACAATGCGGCCTCCTCTGAAGAGCTGGCCTCCACCGCTGAAGAACTCTCCTCTCAATCCCAATTGTTGCAGGATGCCTTGACCTTCTTTCAATTTGACGGGCAGAAGGCCAAACAGGCAACGGTTGCCAGCAAGCCGACACCTGCGACCCGCAGCAAACCAGCCGTCAAGCTCTTTCCTCATCAGCGCAAGGAACCTTTGTTGATCAAGATGGATGAAATTGGCAACAGGGATGAGGATGACAGCTCATTTGAGCATTTTTAGGGGAGAGCAGGAGATACTGTCTAAACATTATGTCCAATTTCCTGCCTTAAAACAGGATGGTGGGTATCCTGAAGAGGATACCCACCACCAACCCAACACAGCGATCAAAACTTCTCGAACGCATCATCAGTGCCGCCATCATGTCCCATGGCTAAGCTGACGCCTTTGCCAGGGCTGCCAGGATGGGGCAAAGCCTTGGGTGGATGTTTGGCAGGCCGAGAATGGGCTGATTGGGAGGACTGAGCCGCAGTCCTGGCCCTGGGAGTTGAACGGGAGGCATTGCTGTACAGGTGATGGTCATCGCCAGTTTTGAAGAAGGAGATGGCCTGATTAAGCTGATCTGCCTGGGAACTAAGTTCTTGGGCAGTGGCGGCCATTTCCTCTGAGGCACCTGCATTCTGCTGGATCACCTGATCCAGTTGCTGAATCGCCTTGTTGATTTGATCCGCACCAGCGTTTTGCTCCCGGCTGGCAGCAGCAATCTCCTGGATTAATTCGGAGGTCTTGCGGATGTCTGGAACCAGCTTGGAAATGATGCCCCCGGTCTGTTCCGCCACCGCCACGCTGGAGGAAGAGAGTTTGCTGATCTCGCCCGCAGCGGTTTGGCTGCGTTCCGCCAGTTTTCGTACCTCTGCCGCTACCACAGCAAAGCCCTTGCCATGCTCACCAGCGCGTGCCGCCTCAATGGCCGCATTCAAGGCAAGAAGATTGGTCTGGCGGGCGATTTCTTCGATAATGGAAATTTTGGAAGCGATTTCCTTCATTGCTGCCACAGCTTCCCCTACCGATTGCCCCCCTTCTTCCGCATCCTGGGAGGCCTGGCGGGCGATTTTCTCGGTCTGCTGGGCGTTATCGGTATTCTGTTGAATATTGCCAGACATCTCCTCCATGGCTGAAGAAGTCTCCTCCACCGAAGCAGCCTGTTCCGTGGCCCCCTGGGAAAGCCCTTGGGAACCTGAGGAAAGTTGTTGGGCACCGGAGGCCACATTTCCGGCAGCCGTGCGCACTTCGCCCACCACGCTTCTTAACTTGTCCACCATATTGCGCAATGCTTCCGACAGCATGCCAAGTTCATCCTTCTGTTGAATCTCAATTGTCGCTGTCAGATCCCCATTGGCAATGCGTTTGGCAAACTCAACGCCCATAACCAACGGTTTGGCAATACTGCCAGCCACCACAATGGCCACCAATACCACCATCAAAGCAATACCGATGGCCATCAGGGCAATATTATATATCAGGGCTTGAATGGGTTCCCTTACTTCAGGAAGATCGATTTCAGCGAGGATGGCCCAGGTTACTTCCCCCACTTTGACGGGTGCGAACGAGGAAAGCACCAGATTGCCATTGTAATCTTTAATAATCCGACTCTCAGTCTTGCCAGCCAGTGCCTCCCTCGCCCCTTCCGTATCTACGCCATTTTTATCTATTGTACCCGCGAAGGAGGCCTTGACTGAATGCCCCTGCTTATCCAGGAAGGAGTCGGAACGCATGCGCTTGTCACCACCCACCAAGTAGGTCTCGCCGGTTTTACCCATACCATCCCGTTGCTGCATGATGGCATTGATGGCATCCAGGGAGAGTTGCAAGCCAACAGAACCCATAACCTGCCCTTCCTTCATAACAGGCGTGGCCAGGAAAGCAGCCGGCTCTCCCTTG
>JADFXB010000201.1 GCA_015233935.1 Magnetococcales bacterium
TGGCAAAGGTTTTCAACGAGATATCCATGCCTTTTCGTTTAAAACCCGATCCCACAAACAAAAAGACCACCGCCTGCTGGGGAATTCCCCACGCCTCCCGCACCCGTTGTCTGGCCTGCCGCAAACGGGGGTGAAACCGCTCACTGTCCACCCCGCTGTAGATGACCGGCAGCATGGCAACAGGTAATTTAAACTGCTGGCGGATCTCCTTTTGCACCATGTAGGAGTTGCAAATCACCGCCTTGAGACGGGGACTGGTAAAAAGCCGCTCCTCCGCCTGCAACACATAACGATGGTAGGGACTCCAATCCAGGGCCAAACGGGTCAAAGGACCACTGGCCCGTTTTTTATGATGGAGCCATTGCCCATGCAGACCGTCCCCAGCCCGATAGATATCACAGCAGGAAATCCGTTCATGGGATTGCACCAAAGAAGGAGCCAATTCTTCCACCTTGCCACAGGCGGCCCGATGAAAACTTTTATCCCGCCACAACCGGCCCAGATAGAAAGGTCGGCAGGGAATCACCTCCACCCCTTCTGCGGCCCCTTGCCATTCACGAGTGAGCAGGGAGAGGCTTACCCCCTGTTCCACCAGGGCAGCCATGGCCCGTTCCACAAAGCGTTCCGCCCCCCCATAAGGGGTATATTTCTGGCGTATCAGCAAAAGGGAGGGAGAAGCCGTCACCTACCCATCTCCCCGCCAGGGGTATGACGGTCAAAATAAACCTGCAAGGCCGCCACCACCCGATTTTGTTCCACCTCACTCAAGGAGGGATGCAGCGGCAGGGTGAGGGCACCTTCATAGTACCATTCCGCCTGGGGAAAATCGCCAGGGGCAAAACCCAACCGACGATAGAGGGTGAGCAAATGGACCGGGATATAATGAACATTCACCCCAATCCCCTCCTCCCGCATGGTGTCAAACAGGTGGGCACGATTGGCGGTCCATTCTCCCTGCAACCTCACCACATAAAGATGGTTGGCACTGCCACTGTTGACGCTCCAGTGGGGCAGGATCAAGGGCATATGGGCCAACATTCTGTTATAGCGTGCCACCAACTCTTCCCGCTTGGCCACAAAATCGTTCAACCGTTGCAATTGGCTGATACCCAAAGCAGCCTGGATATCGGTCAAACGAAAATTATAGCTCAGTTCAACCTGGTCATAAAACCAGGGACCATGGGAGGGTTGGGCCATCAGGGCGGGATCACGGGTGATGCCATGGCTGCGCAACAGGAGCAATTTTTCATAGAGATCCTGCCGGTTGGTCACCACCATCCCCCCTTCCCCCGTGGTGATGGATTTCACCGGGTGGAAGCTGAAGACCACCGCATCCGAATAGCGGCAATCCCCCATGGGCTGCCCTTGATACTTGCCTCCCAGGGCATGACAACCATCCTCCACCACCGCCACCCCATAGCGTTTGGCCAGGGTATGGATGGCTTCCATATCACAGGAAAGACCGGCAAAATGGACCGGAATTAAAATTTTCGGCAGGGTTCCCGTTGCGGCGGCATTCTGTAATGCCTGTTCCAATGCAGCGGGAGAAAGGTTATAACCCTCCCTCTCAATATCCACAAAGTTGACCGTGGCCCCACAATAACGACCACAATTGGCGGACGCCGCAAAAGTAATGGGGGAGGTCCACAAACCATCCCCTGCTCCCAAACCCAACGCCTGACAAACCAGTTGCAAAGCCGCCGTACCATGACTGACCGCCACGGCATAACGGGCATGACAATAACGGGCCACCTGCTCTTCAAAGGCGGAAACCGTTGGCCCCTGGGTCAACCAGTCCCCCCACAAAACCTCTTCCACCGCCTGAACATCGCTCTCGGTGATTTGTTGACGACCGTAGGGAATGGTTTTCATGCCATTGCCAGCAATTGATGCAGTTCAGTCATGGTCAGTTTCTGTGGATTGGTACGTGAATTGTACTCAAATCCCTGCTCCACCGGCGAACCATGTTCCCCCAATCCATTAAGGGCATAGTTGGGATTGGCAATAAATTGAATGGCGGGACGAATGACAAAGTGGTCATGAAATTCCAAGGTTAGGTGGGAATCATCGCCAGGGCACATAATTTCGTGCAATTTTTCACCAGGACGAATGCCGATCACCTTCACCGGCATGCCAGGAGCCATGGCTTCCACCAAATCCAGAATACCCACGGAAGGAAGTTTGGGGACAAAGGTTTCGCCACCCTGCATGCGGCGGAAGGATTGCAAGACAAATTCAACCCCCTGTTCCAGGGTGATCCAGAAGCGGGTCATTTGGGTATCGGTGACTGGCAGACTGTCACACCCTTCGTCCAGGAGTTTGCGGAAGAAAGGCACCACCGAGCCACGGGAGCCGATCACATTGCCATAGCGCACCACCGCAAACCGGGTTTCATGGCGTCCTGCAATGTTATTGGCCGCCACAAAAAGTTTGTCGGACACCAGCTTGGTGGCCCCGTATAAATTAGCCGGATTGGCGGCCTTGTCGGTGGAGAGGGCGATCACCTTCTTCACCTCATTGGCCAACGCGGCAGCGATAACATTTTCTGCCCCGTAAATGTTGGTCTTCACACACTCCATGGGATTATATTCCATGGCAGGAACCTGTTTAAGGGCGGCGGCGTGGATCACCAAGTCCACTCCGGCCATGCCCTGGCGCAACCGTTCCCGATCCCGCACATCGCCAATGAAATAGCGCAGACAGGGGGCGTTCAACTCCTGTTGCATCTCGAACTGCTTCAGTTCATCCCGTGAAAAAATAATCACCTTTTTGGGACGATGGTGGGTGAGCAACATCTTCACGCACTTGCGACCAAAGGAGCCTGTTCCGCCGGTAATGAAAATCACCTTATCATCAAACATTCGCCACCATCCTGAATCATTATGGTTGCTGGCCTTTCAGCGGGTTTGATCCACCACCTGTTGAAAGACACGTTCCATGTTGCTCACCATCAAGTCAAAGCCAAATCGCTGCAAGGCACGTGCCCTGCCAGCCTCGCCCATGCGTTGGGTGAGTTCAGCATCATCCAACAGTCGCGCCAAGGTGGCGGCCAGGGCCACCGGTTGACGGGGCGGGGTCAACAGACCGGTCACCCCATCCTCCACCGCTTCCCCGATCCCACCAATGGGGGTGGAAACCACCGGCAGACCGCAGGCCATGGCCTGCATAACCGCCTGGGGCACCCCCTCCTCCCCGTAAGAGGGTAACACAAACCAGTCGAAACTTTGCAGCCAGCACGGAACATTTTCCTGTTGTCCCACCATGGTGACTGCGTGTGCCAGTTTCATGTTGGCAATGCGTTCCTGCAAGGCCGCATATTGGGGACCGTGCCCTACAATGACCAGGTGAAGATCGGGTCGTTCCGGCAGCAGGATCACCAAGGCATCCAGTAAGTCTACATGGCCTTTCCAACTACGCAAAGTGCTGACAATACCCAATAATTTTTTACCCAACGGCAATCCCACCTGCTGCCGTGCCTGGTGGGCGGGGGCAGGGGAAAAACGTTGCAGATCGATGCCGGTGACCACCGAGGTCATGTGTTGACCAGGGATGCCGTTTTCTTCCATCAATTGCCGCCGTACCGCCTCACCGGTCGTAACGATATGATCGGTGGCCTTTTGATAGAGCCAGCGGGAGAAGACATTATTGCGAATTTTGGTGGAGACATGACGGGTTCGCACCAAAGGCAGTCGGGTTGCCAGGGTCTCCCGCGCCAGAGCCACCAACCAGGTATCGGTGGAGCTGTGGGTGTTGACCAGGGTTACCTGCGGGTTTTCCTGCAACCAGCGACGCATGGCGCGAAAACCCGCCCAGGTTTTTTTGGCCATGGGTAAGGCGGTCGCCGGAATGCCCCTTTGCAAAGCTGCCTGATAGATGGGAGCCTCGGCTGGACACAGGAGGTGAACGGTATGACCTTTTTGGAGAAACCCTTGTGCCTCTGTCAGGATGCGAATCTCCTGCCCTCCCCAGCCACAGGAGCTTTCAGTGTGAAGAATATTCATTATTCAGTCCGACTTGCCAGCCAGTGGCGCACCATCTCTTTTGAAAGCGGCAAGATCTGCTCCTCATGGTCCGCAATAAAAGAGGATAATTGATCCTCAGCAACCCAGCTCAGGGAGGAATATTCCCAACATCCTTGCTTTTCATAATATTTCAGCAACTGGGCACCATTGCAGGGCAACTGGAGTTCCATGCCCACATCCCAGACATGCAGTATGGTGTCCTCAAAACAACAAAACGGTCTTGGTTCTGGAATCATAGCCGCAGGGATACCGATCTCTTCCTGTAACTCTATAATAATTTGCTGACCAACATCAATCCTGCCACTGCGGATGGCCTGGCGGGAGAGACCGCCAGAAGGAACCAACTCCATCATGTTGCCACCAAATACGGTATCCGGGTGTCTCCTGCCCCAGACGATTCCGTCTTGGCATTGCAGCAAACCGGATACTGCCATGGTTTGTACTTGCAGGGTTGGATAAAGTTCTGGGGCTTCCAATTGTGCCACAAAATAGCGATAGGGAATAAAGACCCCTTGCAGTAGACCAGGTTGAATATGGGTCAGGCTAAAAATACGACCATCCGTAAGAGGGGTCTTCCTTTTGCTGAGGGCCAATTGCCAGAGTCGTTGCACCTCGGACTCCAGGCTGTGATTATGGGCATGGGGATTCTGCTCTTCCAAAATTTCAATGCGGGTATGGGCATCAAACGGGAAAAGCCGGAACATGGGATCCCTCCTGTTGGTGTAACATGGGGATTATTTCCTGTAGATGGGTGACAGGAATGACCTCATCCGGCCAATCATAATTTTTGTTATAGGCGGCGATGCGAACAACGGTCTTCAGGCCTGCCTGCAAAGCGGAACGGGCACCGATCAAAGAATCTTCCACAGCCAAAGATTGATAGGACAGGCAATCCGTTTGACTCAATGCCAAAAGAAAAGGATCGGGAAACGGTTTGCCGCGCTCAACGGAGTCGGCCCCCACAATACAGGTTACCCAACGGGAGAGACCCGTATGGTTAAGCCAATTGGTGGCATATTCCCGCAGATTGGAGGTCACCACTGCCACTTGCCAACCTTGTTGAACCGCCTCCTGCAACAACTCTTCTGCCCCGATTATGGGGACAACCTCCTGGGTATAGGTGGCCAGGGCCAACTGGCGGTACTCCTGCAACAATTCATCAATGGTTCCTGGTAAACCGTATTTTTCTTTCAGATTTTGTACGACTTCCCGTAATGGAATCCCATTCAGTTCAGCAAAGTTGACCTGGCTTCCCTGCTGGCCATGGTTGGACAAAAAGAGATAGTAGACCCGTTGCAAGACGGGCAGACTGTCGGCAATGGTGCCATCCATGTCAACAAACAGACCGCGCCCACCCTTCATTGGCCATCTCCTGCCTGCAAACCATCCCCTTGGGCAATGGGACGGGTGGCCGTTTTGCCTTCCACCCGATCAAGATGGCGCGGGTGGAGTCCCAGACGTTGCTGACCTGGGCGCAGGATGGCGTAATTGACCCCTTCTTGCAATCGTTCGCCAACTGCAATGGGACGAATTGCTTGCAATCCCCGG
>JADFXB010000202.1 GCA_015233935.1 Magnetococcales bacterium
GCATGAAAAACACCTGCAAGGATTCGACCCCCAAACCACCAACAACCGCATGGAACTCACAGCAGCCATCCAAGCTCTCGAAACCCTGAAACGGCCTTGCCAGGTGGTCCTGAAAACCGACTCCTCTTACGTGCGAGACGGTATCACCCGCTGGATCCACGGTTGGAAAAAACGGGATTGGAAAAAATCCGACGGCAAACCCGTAGAAAACATCCAACTCTGGCAACGTCTGGATCAAGCCTGCCAACGCCACTCCATCCAATGGAACTGGGTGCGCGGTCATGCAGGCGATCCTGACAACGAAAAAGCCGATCAATTGGCCACCTCAGCCATCGATGCAGGGCTGACCAATCCAGAGAAAACCACCGACCAAAAAAAATAGTTGGAATTTTTTCGAGTTGGCTATTGGAATCCGACGGGTTCTGGAGTACGCTAGAGATGGTGCACTAACAGTGAATCTTTTGTCCTAACCATGGCAAAAGACTCTTTTGAATAATGTTTGACCAACCACAGGAGGAGCCGATGTTTGAAAATGAAACAGAGGTGGTTGAAAGTCTGTTGGCCACGGACGAAGAGTTCCGTGATATGTATCAACGCCACCAAAACCTGAAAAGCCAAGTCCGCGATGCCGATTTGGGAGTTCTGCCCCTGGATCAACTGACCGTGGAGCGCATGAAAAAAGAAAAATTGATGCTCAAGGACAAGATGGCTGTCAAACTCAAACAGGCTCAGGCTTAAACGCCGACAAGAATAGTTTGTCAGAGGTGGGGCTTCCTGGCACTTTGCCAGGAATCACTCCACCTGAACAGTTTCCTGAACAATATCCTGAAAACCTTCCTGCAAATTAAAATCCCGCCGTTGTTTCGCCCCCAAAAGTGCCCCCCGTAATTGACCACAAGCCGCAGCAATATCCCCACCCCGACTATCCCGTAATATGGCTACCTGTCCTGCCTGGCGCAATATTTCCTGGAAGTGCAAAGCGGTCTCCATCTCTGGCTGTTGATAGTCGCTACCTGGCCAAGGATTAAAGGGTATGAGATTGACCTTGGAGGGAATGCCATGCAAAAAACCGATGAGTTCGCGAGCATCCCTGGCAGAATCGTTGACCCCTTTCAAAAGCACATATTCCCAGAAAATGCGGCGATTGGCCTTCAAAGGATAGGCAAGAGCGGCCTTGCGCAGACCGGCAATGCCATATTTGCGGTTAAGAGGTACCAACACATTGCGCACCTCATCCCGCACCGAATGGAGGGAAATGGCCAGATTACAGCCCAATTCACGGGCTACCTCCGGCAAGCGAGGAATCACCCCGGCAGTGGACAAGGTCAACTTGCGACTGCCAAAGGCCAAACCGTTGGCATCCATCAAAATGCGTCCCGCAGCAAAAACTGCTTCACAGTTATACAGGGGTTCCCCCATACCCATCATCACCACATTGGTAACCTTGCGTCCCGCTGCCTCTACTGCACTCCTGGCCAACACCACCTGACCCACAATTTCATGGCAGGTGAGATTACGGGCAAACCCCTGCCTGCCGGTATGACAAAACGAACAGGCCAAGGCACAACCTGCCTGGGTGGAAATGCACAAGGTTCCCCGCTCTTCATCGGGAATGTGCACCGTCTCCACCACCTGGCCATCCTCCAGTTGCAACAACCATTTTTCCGTGCCATCTGCCGAACGATGATACTCCCGAATGGTGGGCAACCAGGGAGGCAAGGTCTCTTGCAAACGTTGGCGAAATCCTTTGGGCAAATCACTCATGGCTTCAAAGGAGTTGGCCAGACGCACGTAAAGCCATGACCACAATTGCTGGGCACGATAGGGTTTTTCTCCCCAAGAGAGCACCAGTTGGGTCATGGCCTCACGGCTCAACCCGGTCACATAGAGCGGGGTGGATTGGCTGGCAGCGTCACTCAACGGGAATGCAGCTCCATGGTACTGAAGAAATAGTTGATCTCGATCACCGCATTTTCCGGGCTGTCGGAACCATGGACCGCATTGGCTTCAATGCTTTCAGCAAAATCAGCACGAATGGTGCCGGCTGCAGCCTTTTTCGGATCGGTAGCACCCATGATTTCCCGATTGCGCAAAATGGCATTCTCCCCTTCCAACACCTGCACCATAATAGGGCCGGAACTCATATAGGTGGTGAGATCATCAAAAAAGGGTCTGCCCCGGTGTACCGCATAAAAGCCACCGGCTTGCTCCTTGCTCAAATGCAACATTTTGCTGGCAATGATTTTCAAACCTGCTGCCTCAAAACGGGCGTAGATTTGACCAATCAAATTTTTGGCCACCGCATCGGGTTTGACGATGGAAAAAGTACGTTCAACTGCCATGAATCTCTCCTGCTGGTTAAAGGTTTCACTGTCACCAATCAGTTTATCAGCTTTTGGCAGGGAAAGCCAATCCTCCTGCCAAACAGGCTGGGGATATCAACTACCCAAACCTTGTGGATGATTGGTACTCCCCTCTGTGGATAACACGCTGGATCCCATGTTATCCACCCCAAGAAAACATTTGGTCCACAGGTTTATTAATTTGGAAAGATATTGATTAGAAAGCACTTTATCCACTTGTCCACAAGTTAACCCTGCCATCAATCCGCAACAATCTTTATTTATTTTAACTAAGAATAGAATTTATCAGCCTGGCAATCAGGATGAAAAGAGGTTAAAAATCTTCCCTCTTCCCCACAAGGATCCCTTTGTTGAAAAGTCTGAGAGTAGACTGTGGATAAAATTGGTACAGAATGTGGACGACCTTTGGCAAAAAAGATTCTCCCCACATTTGGTACAAAATATCCACATGGTTTGCAATAGAATAAATATTTGATTTAAAATGATAATTTGACTTATCCACAAGATAGTGGCCTGCCACTGCTACTACAATCCTCTATTTTTTTTCAAGAGAAAAATGTATCATGGTGCGGCTAATGGGGAATCATTCATGAGGGATCCAGCGAGGGGGTAATAAGGGGTGAGGGGTTCGATGCGAATCATGCTGGTACTGGGATTGAGTGCCATGGTCTGGGATGCCGCTGCTGCCCCAGATGCCAACCGGGCCAAAATTGAGCAAACCTGCAAGGAATACGCCTTGGAGGATAAGGTGGCCGCCGATGAAATGGACAGCTACATCCAACAATGTGTCCAAGACTTGCTGGAAATCCGCTCACAGGAAGATACCCTGCCCAAGGAAGGGGACGTACCCGTACCCCCTGCCGAATAAAGATGATGGCCGCAATGGGGAGTAAAACTCTTAGGTGAAGGAACCCATTTTATCGACAGATATTTCCACTTCCCAAGAGGATCGGCTCAATTATCTTGAAGAATTAAGCCGCTGGAACGCCTTTGCCCTGGATCTGGTCGCCTCCATGGTACGCCTCCATCAAATGGAAGGTGCCAGTGGCGATACCTCCGCCGTCCTGATTAAAACCAGAGAATCCCTGCATCGCCTGTTGGACCTCAAACTGGTGGCCTTCTTCCAGGTGGACGAAGAATCAGAATTTTTTCTGGCAGATTGCGAGCCGGAAGAAATGCGCAGTTATGTCTTGGAATTGTTCGAAAAATTGGTGGAAGGGGGAGAATTCGCCTGGGCGTTGCGGCAAAATCAGGTGGTGAGGGTGCAAGAAAGTGCCCATCGGGTGGTTATCTTACACGCCCTGGCTACCCAGCAATCCATCTCCGGCATGTTTATGGGGGTGGTGGAAGATCATCTGGATCGTCTCTCCTCCCCAGCCATGAATTTACTCTCCATCCTCCTCAACAATACCGCTTCCGCATTGGAAAATGCCCGCTTGCAACAACGCTTGCAAGAGGCCAATCTCTCCTTGGAAAAACGGGTGGAAGAAGCCCTTACCTTTATCACCGCCCAAAACCGTCGCCTGCAAGACAAGGTCACCGCGCTCAAGAGTGCTGAAAAAGAAATTCTGGAAGCCAAACAGATTGCTGAAGAAGCCAATCTGGCCAAAAGTCGCTTTTTGGCTACAATGAGCCATGAAATTCGCACCCCAATGAATGCCATCATCGGTATGGCACAAGTGCTTGGCGAAACAGAACTCACACCCCAACAAGAGCACTATGTCTCCATCTTTCGCAATGCGGGTGAAAGCTTACTGACCTTGATCAACGATATCCTGGACCTGTCCAAGATTGAGGCCGGCAAGGTGCAACTGGAAAACGAACCCTTCGATCTGCGCGCTTTGGTGGACGAAGCGGTGCAAATGTTTTCCCTGCGTGCCCATGCCAAGGGACTAAAATTACAGGTGAAAGTGGATGAATCCGTTCCCAGTCGGCAATGGGGTGATGCCAACCGCTTGCGACAAATATTGGTTAATTTATTGGGTAATGCCCTGAAATTTACCCACAAAGGACGCATCGAAATCATTCTGGAATTGGTGAAGGATAACCAGTTTCTCTCTTTTTCCATCAAAGATACCGGCATTGGCATCCCACCCGAAAAATATGATCTCATCTTCACCGAATTTATGCAGGCAGATTCATCCACCACCCGCCAATATGGGGGAACCGGTCTGGGTCTCACCATTTGCAAACGTTTGGTGGATGCCATGGGTGGACGCATCCAACTGCAATCGGTGGTGGATAAAGGTAGTACCTTTCAGGTACTGATCCCCGCCCATACCCCTGGTCCCCTGGATTGGAAAGAAGGTGCCCTGGAAGAGGAAGGAGGGGAAAAAGGCATCCCCAAGGTGGCCCCCGGTCGTCTGCGGGTTCTCTTGGTGGAAGATTCGGAAGACAATGCCCTGCTCATTAAAATTTTTCTCAAAAAGGGCAGCCACAAGGTGGAACTGGTGGAAAACGGTCAAAAAGCCCTGGAAAAGTTTCAGAAGGATTCCTTCGACCTGGTGTTGATGGATGTGCAGATGCCGGTCATGGACGGCTTCCAAGCTACCCGTGCCATCCGCCAATGGGAATCCCAAAATCGCAAAAAACCCACCCCAATCATCGCCCTAACCGCCTATGCCATGAAAGAGGATCGCCAACGGTGCCTGGAGGCGGGATGTGACATCTATCTGGCCAAACCCGTGCGCAAACAGGCCTTGATGGATGCCATCGGCAGGGTCTTCTATCGCTCTCAAGGTAAAAGCAGCGAAGCATCTCCGTAAGAGTAAAAGCGGTAATCCCTGGCAATGGCATGTTGGTAAACTTGATCCATGCGCTGTTTGCCAATGAAGGCCGCCACCAACATGAGCAGGGTGGATTTTGGGAGATGAAAATTGGTGATCAATCCATCAATGGCCTTGTATTCATACCCCGGTAGGATAAAAATGCGGGTTTCACCTTCAAACGGTTCGGTATGCCCAGAAGTGGGGGTGGCCGATTCCAACACACGAGTGACCGTGGTACCCACTGCAATAATCCGTCCCCCTTGTTGGCGGGTTTGATAGATCTTTTCGGCGGTTGTAGCTGATAGACTACACCATTCGGCATGCATGGTATGGTGGCTGATATCGTTATCCCGCACCGGTTGAAAGGTGCCCAGACCCACGTGCAGGGTGACGTTGGTGGTGGCAACTCCTTGTCTGGTCAATTGTTGCAGTAAACC
>JADFXB010000203.1 GCA_015233935.1 Magnetococcales bacterium
TCAGTTTCAGGAACTTATTCTGCGTATCCAGCAGCGTATGGGTGCCTATGAGGAAGTACTTCGCTCCGTGCATGGTTTGTTCAATGCCTCCGCAAAGGTGGAGCGTCACGAATTCCGCAGATTTACCGAGTCTCTGCAATTGCAACAAAACTATCCAGGCATCCAGGGGGTGGGTTTTTCCATCCCCGTAAAATATGAAGACAAAGATCGCCACATAGAGGCCATCCGTCAGGAAGGGTTTCCCGACTATGCCATTAAACCGGTAGGGGATCGTCCCTTTTACTCCGCCATTATCTATTTGGAACCCTTTACCGACCGTAACCTGCGCGCTTTCGGATACGATATGTTCTCTGAAGAGGTGCGTCGGGCGGCCATGGAGCGGACGCGAGATGATGGTTTGATCTCGCTGTCGGGCAAGGTTACCCTGGTGCAGGAGGTAGAGCAGCATGTTCAGGCAGGTTTTATAATGTTTTTGCCTGTCTACCGTAACGGGGTTCCCCATGAGAGCAGGGAGGCACGACGTGCCAATCTTGTGGGATGGGCCTTCTCACCTTTCCGCATGGATGACTTGATGACGGGTATCCTGGGGGCACATTTTGCCGATTTCGATCTGGAAATATTCGATGGCGACGGTGTACATCCCCATACAGTGATGTACGACTCGGACTACGTACAAGCAAAAGAGCATGCCGTGCTCCCATTGTTTAACAGGATCAAACGCCTTGATATTGCAGGTCGTGTCTGGACCATCTCCCTCCACTCCCTGCCAGCCTTTGAATCCCGTATAGATACGCAACGTCCCACCATCATTTTGCATGCTGGTATACTGGCAAGCCTTCTGCTATCCCTGCTGGTTTGGCTGTTGGTGCACGGCAGATCGAGGGCCATCGGTCTGGCACAAAAAATGACAATCGAGTTGCAAAAGAGCCGATTTCGCTGGAAATTTGCCGTGGATGGTTCCGGCGACGGTCTTTGGGACTGGGATGTGCCGTCAGGAAAAGTCTTTTTCTCCAAACGCTGGAAGGAAATGCTGGGCCATTCTGAAGATGAAATTGGCGATGGTGTGGCAGAATGGGAAAAACGCATTCACCCCGATGACAAGGCAAAAACTCTGGCCGCAGTGCAAGACTACCTTGCCGGCAAGACTCCCCTCTACGTCAGTGAACATCGGGTTCAGTGCAAGGATGGCCGCTGGAAATGGATTCTGGATCGGGGCATGGTGGTCAGTCGTGATGCAGCCGGTAACGTTTTGCGTGTCATTGGCACCCATTCCGATATCTCTGAACGTAAACGGTTGGAGTTTGCCTTGCGTGAAGAGTTGGAGAGAAATAAACGATTTTCCGAGATCATGGACAACCTGGAGGCTTACGTCTTTATCAAGGACCGCCAGCTTCGTTATGTCTATGCCAACCGTCTGACTTTGGAGTTGTTTCATTGCACCACCGAGACCTTGATAGGCAAGGGGGATGAAGAATTTTTCACCGCCCCAGATGCCCTTGCCAGGCTTAAAGCCGTCGATCAAAGTGTATTGAATACCGGCAAGCCCAGCAGGGTGGAAATGGTGGTCACTCCGGTTAGTAGCGGCGAGACACGGATCTATTTGGAAGCCAAAAGTCCCATCTTTGATGAAGAGGGAAATATTTGGGGGTTGAGTGGCGTTTCAGCTGACATCACAGAGCAAAAGCGCATCGAGGAGGAGTTGCGGCAGGCCAAGGCACAGGCCGAAGTGGCCACCAACGCTAAAAGCGAATTTTTGGCTGCCATGAGCCACGAAATTCGCAGCCCCATGAACGTGGTATTGGGAATGTCCGAGGTTTTACTGGAAACCGAACTAAGCCAGGAACAGTATCGTTTGATCCAAACCATGCATCGTTCTGGTAAGGCTCTCCTGGCGGTTATCAACGATGTGTTGGACTTTTCCCGTATTGAGTCCGGTCGCTACACCATAGCAGCTGTTCCGTATTCTCCCAGCCAGGTTGTCAAGGAAACCGCTGGTTTGATGCAGGTGGCTGCCGAGGAAAAAGGACTCATCCTGACCGTAAACCTGCTCTTCCCTATTCCAGAAGCCGTCCTGGGAGACGATGGTCGGGTACGTCAGATACTGATCAACCTGCTGGGCAATGCCATAAAATTTACCCAACAGGGGCAAGTGAATATAACCTTGACTCTTTATCCGCAAACACCCGCCACACTTCTGTTCAGTGTTGCTGACACCGGTATCGGCATCGCACCAGAGCATGTGGGCCATATCTTCCAACACTTCACCCAGGCTGATTCGGGCATCGCTCGCCGTTATGGTGGGACGGGATTGGGCCTGGCCATTTCCAAACGATTGGTGGAACTGATGGGGGGCACCATTTGGGTGGAGAGCCAACCAGGCAAGGGCAGCACCTTTTATTTCACCCTCCCCGTGCGTCTTGCCCAACTAGTCCAATCCCACCCTGCACCATCCGAATTTCTCCCCACAGCTCCCGAAAAAAGCCTGCGCATCCTCATTGCAGAGGATTCGGAAGACAATCAAATGTTGTTCAAAATTTATCTGCAAAGGTCACCCCATGATATTGTCATGGTCATGGATGGTCTTGAAGCCGTGTCACGGGTCAAGGAAGAGACTTTTAACTTGATTCTCATGGATATCCAGATGCCAAACCTGGATGGTTATGCTGCCACCCGTGCCATTCGCGCCTGGGAGCAGCAAGAAAAACGTCCTCCTTTGACCATCATCGCCTTGAGTGCCCACGCCTCCGCCGAAAAGAAAGAAGAAAGCCTGGCAGCCGGTTGTGATGACCATCTCACCAAACCCATCAACAAACAGGCCCTCCTGGCGGAAATTCAGAAGGTTTCCAATAAAATCCATTCTTGAATAATGGGGGTCTGATTAGGTCATGGCCCATTTCAGAGGGGATCCACAAAAAAAACAGGGATGGCCTGATTGGAGTGGAGAGCCGCCAGGGTTTGCCTCGATGCCGCCAGGGCTTCCCCAATGGTGACATCCATGTCCAGATAACGATAGGTTGCCAAACGCCCCAAAAAACTTACCCTGGTCTGCTCTCTCGCCTTTTCCACATAGGTATGCAACAGGGCCTTTTCCCGGACCAGGCGAATGGGATAATAGGGAATATCTTCAGGCTGGCAGAATCGACTATATTCCTTGTGAATGACTGTATTTTCATGCTTCTCCCAGGGGGTGAAGTGCTTGTGTTCGGTAATCCTGGTGTAGGGCACCTCCACATCCCCATAATTCATCAGGGCACAACCCTGATAGTCTCCTATATGATCCTCCCGTACAAAATCAAGGGTGCGATATCCCAGGCGTCCGTAGGCATAGTCAAACCAACCATCCAAAGGACCGGTATAAAAAACATGATCAAATGAATCTTTTTGTTTATATTGGAAGGGGGTGTTTAGAGACAGTTGAATCTGGGGATGGTCCAAAAGTTTTTCAATAATGGGTGTATAGCCTTCTTTGGGAATGCCCTGAAATGTATTAAAATAGTAATTATCATCATAATTAAATCGTAGCGGCAGCCGTTTTAAAATGGCCGCTGGCAGTTCGCGGGGATGAATGCCCCATTGTTTCAGGGTGTAGCCTTTGAAAAAATTTTCATATAAATCTTTGCCAATCCATTGCAAGGCCTGTTCTTCAAAGCTGCCAGGAGTTTCCATGGCAGAGTGGGAAATGGACGCAATAAATTGCCTGGCCTCCTGGGGGCTGAAGGCTTTGTGGTAAAATTGATTGATGGTATGCAGATTTATGGGGAGGGAATAAACGCGGCCCCGGACGGTGGTCTTGATTCGATTGATGAAGGGGATAAACTCGGCCAGACGATTGACATAAGACCAGACTTCCTGGCTATCGGTATGAAAAATATGGGGGCCATAGACATGGAGCATAATGCCGCTTGCCTCATCCCGCTGTGAGTAGACATTCCCTCCAGGATGGTTACGGGACTCCAGCAAGGTAATGGAATGACCTGCCTGGGCCAGTTCATGGGCCAGTACCGAACCGGACAAACCTGCTCCCACAATGGCAAAGTTCATGGCCTGAATCCTTTCACTGTCCTTGGGACTGTTTTAATTCCCACGCCCAGGCATGACGCATCATGGTTTCAATGGTGGAATAGTGTGGACACCAGCCAAGAATGGTATGGGCGCGGCGGGCATCCGCCACCAGGACCGCCGGATCACCAGGGCGGCGCGGATGATGGATAACCTTGATCTGTTGCCCGGTGACTTGGTTGGCTACGGTGAGGATCTCTTGGACGGAAAATCCATGGCCATTTCCCAGGTTGAAGGCGGTGCACCCTCCCTGCTCTTTAAGATATTGGAGGGCCAGCAGGTGGGCTGCGCACAGGTCGTAGACATGGATATAATCCCGAATGGCCGTGCCATCCGGTGTGGGATAATCGTCACCAAACAAGGATAAGGCCTCTTTCCTGCCGGAGGCGGTTTGCAGGATGAGGGGGATCAAATGGGTTTCCGGGTTGTGGCGTTCGCCCAGGTTGCCCTGGGGGTCGGCCCCGGCAGCATTGAAATAACGTAAACTGACCGACTTCAATCCGTAGGCACGGTGGTAATCGGCCAACATATGCTCCACCATGAGCTTGCTGCGCCCGTAAGGGTTGATGGGCTGCTGGGGGTGGTATTCGTCCATGGGGGAGTAGGTGGACTCGCCAAAAGTGGCCGCCGTGGAAGAGAAAACAATATATGGGCAGCCATGACTTAACATGGCATCCAACAGGTTATGGGTATGGACCACATTGTTGCGGTAATATTGGGCCGGCTTATCCACCGACTCTTTCACCAGGCAGGAAGAGGCAAAGTGAAAAACCCCATCAAACTTGTGGTGAGAGAAAAGATGATGCAACAGTTGTGTATCCTGCAAGTCACCCCGCACAAAATTTCCTCCCACAACCGCCTCACGAAAGCCGGTGGAAAGGTTGTCCAGGGTGGTGACCCCATATCCATGTTGCAGAAGATATTTCACCATATGGGAGCCGATATATCCGGCCCCACCCGTAACGAGAAGGTTCATTCTGGTTACACCTTGAGTGGGATGGATACCATAAACATTTACTAAGGTTACTTTTGCTTGGTCACTTGTTGCCACATATCCATCAGGGCCTGTTCAAAGGTGCGGGCGTAGGTGTTGCACTGGCAGAGGGGGGAGGTGGCCAGGCGTTGGCGCAAGCGTTTACGCCAGTGGATGAGTTCCTGGGTATCCTTGGCTACCTCTTTCACCATGGATAAAAATGCCGGGCGACTGGCCGCTATCCAAAAGTCCAGACCGCATTGTCTCAACAAGGAGGCGGTCATGCGACTGACATAACTCTCCCCTAGCCAGGTAACCACCGGCACTCCCATCCATAAGGCCTCATAGGTGGTGGTGGCCCCGTTGAAAGGAAAGGTGTCCAGGGCGATGTCCACTCCTTGATAGTAGCGCAAATGGTGGTGCAATTGCTCATCCCTGCCATCCAATAATATACGCTCTTCTGCTATCCCCCGTCTGGCAAAATGGCCTAGAACCCGTTGGCGTAGAACGGGTTG
>JADFXB010000204.1 GCA_015233935.1 Magnetococcales bacterium
CAGACGGTGGGAAGCAAGGGGTGGCGGCAACTCCCTGCCTCCCCAGACCGCGACACAAGATGCGGGCGGAATATCCCGCCACTCTTTTACAAAATGAACCCGACTGGGGGAAAAACACAAAGCCACACTGGCATGTTTCCACTTTGAAAAACCGATTGCAACTATTTCAGCAGGATAAGGCTGCCGCCAGTGGTAAAGGTGATCCTCACCCATGGATTTCACTCAAAAAGTTTTCCACACTTTGCCAATGATTGGCCCAGGTTGGCAGGTGCAGGGTTTGCATGCGTTGAATTTGTGCCTGACGGGCGGGGCTGTGCCCGTGGTGATAGTCCTGAATCAATTCAAGCCAGCCGGGGCCATCAAGAGGATGGCGATAGTCGGGGACAGCACCGGCTGTTTCACGAAATACCGCCAGGTTGCTGGCAATGACGGGTACCCCAAGGGCAAGGGCCTCATACATTGGCAGGCCGAAACCCTCGCTGAAGGTGGGAAACAGCAAAGCCTGGGCGTGAAAGAGCCAGGTTGCCAGTTGGCCATCGTCACATTTTTGTATTTCAATTACCCTGCCTGCCAGCGCGGGTGAGCGGTCCAGCAGGTCCACCACCTGTTCGCACTCCCAGCCACGGCGACCGATGATCACCAATTGTGGGGCATCCTCCCCATATTTTTCCACCAGATTTCGCCATAATTGCAGAATAAACAAATGATTTTTGCGTGGTTCAATGGTTCCCAGCATGACAAAATAGCGGTGAGCCAGGGGGCGGCCGGGGGCGGCAGGGGGCAGTTGGGCCGGGGCCAGGGGGGCGACCAGACAGGGAGGCAGCCTCCACCCCTGTTGGTGGGCATAATGGTGCAGGGCGTGCCGGGTGGCCTCCGAATTGACGATTACCCCACTGCCAAGGGCAAGCATATTTTGCAGTCGTCGATGGTGTTTTTCCCCTTCCTGGGGGCGGCAGTATTCCGGGTGGGAAATTGGGATCAAATCGTGGATAAAAAAGACTGCCCGCCAGGGGCGGTTTTGAAGTTGTTGGACATAATTGCTATTGTTCACGTCGCCATGGTCAGTTTTTAAAAGAATCAGGGGGGCCTTTTTTTGCTTCCATGTGGCCAGGCCGGTGGCCAGTCGCCATAGATTGGATCGAATGATGTGGGCAGGATCGGTGGAGAGCAAACCGGCAAACAAAACTTGCGAATGGTGGTGCGGCAGCAGCAACCAGTGTCCTCCCAGTCGCACCAGGGCTTGTGCCTGTTGGCCGCCATATCGCAAATATTCCAGA
The DNA here is from genome assembly GCA_015233935.1 of Magnetococcales bacterium. Lineage (GTDB taxonomy): Bacteria > Pseudomonadota > Magnetococcia > Magnetococcales > JADFXB01 > JADFXB01. The sequence continues at coordinate 1,278 of JADFXB010000204.1, forward strand.
GCAACCCGATCCACCCCGGTGGGCAGGCGGTTGGTGAGGGTTCGGTACAACAGACGGGTAATATCCATTACCCTGTCTGTCATGACCGCATACACCAAAAAACGGCTCTCTTCATGACAACCTCGTCATGGCCGGGAGATATCTTTTACATTTGAACCGGAGTTGGCAATATTGCTCACCGAATAGGTGGCGGAAGAGAGAATATTCAAGAATTTCTGCAACTCCGCTGCTGGTGCGTTGGCAATATAGAGGACATCCTTGTTGCGCAAGGGAAATTTTTGGGCGATCAGGAAGGAGCGGGGATCTTTCAAATCGGCCCGATAGATCACCGGCACCTTGTTTTCCTGGGGGGCGGTGGCAGACTTGTCACTCTCTCCCAAGGCGGCAGGATTTTCAAAACGGAAGAGGAAGATGCCCTGGGCATCGGCCCGCATATCCTGCAAGCCGCCAATGCGTCCCAACGCCTGGGCCAGGGTGATGCCCTGGGCTTCGAAGTTGATCTCCTCATTGCGGACCGAGGCTCCCAGTGCTGTGAAGCTCATGGGTTGGAAGAAGGCGGTCACAATATCGCCGGGTTGCAGCATGACATTTTGACCAGGATCCTGAATGATGGATTCCAGCGGCATGGCCACCACCCGGCCTGCACGGCTGAGTTGAACCGTCATTTTTCCCACCGGTTGACGGACACCCCCCGCCGCTGCCAGGGCATCCAGCAGCAGTTCACCCTTAGCGGTGAGGGGCATGCGCAGACTGCTGGTCACTTCCCCCATCACCGTTACCGCATGGGAAATATTACGGGAGACCCGCACCACCACCTGGGGTTGGTTGGCCTTGCCCGCCAAGCGATTGGCAATGATATCTTCAAGCTCCTGGGGTGTTTTGCCTACAACGGTAATCTCGCCGGCGAAGGGAATACGGATCATGCCCTTTTCCGAGACCATCTGTTCAGGAAAGGTGGCCATGCGGGCGGTGGCCATGCCAACCCGGGGTTCGTAGATCAGCGGGTTGAAAAGGGTGGCGGGTGGTGCTTCCCAAACCGATACTTCCAACACATCCCCGGAGCCAACCACATAGTTGGGGGCGGAACGGGAGGTCATGGCTTCGGAAAAGCGGGTGCTCTTGTGGGCGGCAGAAACCCGCTGAGCCACCTCTTCGTTGACCTCTACCACAGGGATGGAAAAGGGGCTTTCCGCGCCAGCCTCCCCATCCAGCCGTTCCACCTGCTCAGCACTGGGACCCGGTGATGGAAGCCAGGCGGGAAAGGTGGCACAACCACTCAAGCCACCCATCATTACCAGTGAAATCGACAGCATACGGACAGACCGTTCAAAACGGCCCGTGCCGCTTCTTTTAAATCCATAAACCATAATCACTCCATTTCAGATTCAATTTGGCGAATTTTCGTGACATTTTTATGGACCACCAGGATAAGAAAGTCAATATCAACAAACATTGCCGGATTCTGTGGACACCGTGGGGTGGACTCATGATTCCACCCTTGGTGGCCAGGCGTAGGAAAAATCTTCCCGATCCTGGGTCAGATTGGGACTGTAGGCCGGGTCCTCGGCCAGCAATTTGCCCCAGCGTTGATCAAGATATTCTTTTTCCCGCTGGAAGCGGACCTGTTTTTCCGGGGTGTTTTCCGGGCCGCGACTCATGGATTCATGATGGTAAAGGTTGGCAAAGGGGGTCCAAACATTGCGATAGCCCGCTTCCCGCAAGCGCAGGCAAAAATCCACATCGTTGTAGGCCACGACCAGATTTTTTTCATCCATGCCCCCCACCTGCTGGTAGGCGGATTTGCTCACCACCAGGCAGGCGGCGGTGACCGCGCTGTAGGATTGCATCAGCATCAGACGCCCGGCATAACCGGGATGGTTTTTCGGAAACAAGCGGTGGGCATGGGCGGCATAGCCCCCAAGACCAAGAATCACCCCACCATGTTGAACCGTATCGTTGGGATACCACAGGCGTGCCCCCACGGCTCCCACCCCTGGTTGCAGGGCAATACTGACCATCTCCGTCAGCCAGTCCTTGTCGATGATTTCGGTATCATCGTTGAGCAGGGCAAGCAAATCGCCCCTGGCAAGGTTGACGGCAAAATTGTTGATGGCCGAATAATTGAAGGGTGCATCGTAACGTACAATATGCAAATTGGGCTGGGTAGACAGTTGGGCAAACCAGGCAAGGGTGGCGGGGTCGTCGGAGCCGTTATCCACCAGCAGAATGTCATAGGGGTGGTAATCGGTTTTCTTCAGGATGGATTCGAGACAGGGCCGCAATTGGTTTACCCCATTGCGGGTGGGTATGATCAAGGTAACAAGGGGGCACGGGCGCGGCAGAGCGTAGCGGGGACGGAACGCTCCGATATCCGCCAGAAACTCTGCACTGGCAGCGATCCGGTTGCGTTTGAAATAATCGTTCAAGGCCTGTTGGGCCGCCACATAGGCATAGGGTTTGGCCTGTTGGCTCCGGGCGGTGCTGGCGGGGTGCATGCGCCAGTGGTAAAGAATGCGGGGGATGTGGACGATTTGCTCCTGTCCAATATGGTCCAGAAAGCGCAAGGCCAGGTCCCAATCCTGGGCACCGTCAAACCCTGGCCGGAATCCCCCCAGTTGCCGCAACAGGCTGGTTTTGTAGACCCCCAGATGGGTGATGAGGTTGTGGGAGAGAAAAAGATCCAAATTGAATGAACATTTAAAATAGGGATCGCTGCGCCATCCCGCTTCATCCACCTTGTCTTCATCCGAATAGAACAAGGCGGCGTGCGGGTGGTCGAGAATGGCCTGCGCCATCCAGAAGAGGGCGTGTTCGGAGAGAAGATCATCATGGTCCAGCAAGGCGACAAACTCACCGCTGGCCACTTCCAGGGCACTGTTGGAGGCTGCGGCAATATGGCCGTTTTGGGGGCGAAAAACCACTTTGATTCTGGAATCTTGCTGGCTGTATCTGGTGAGGACTTGCCGCATGCGGGGGTCGGTGGAGGCATCGTCGGCGATGCACAACTCCCAATGGGGATAGAGTTGGCCAACCACCGACTCGATGGCCAGGAAGTTTTCAGGATCAGGGGTATTATAGCAGGGCATGATCACCGAGATGAGGGGATGGCGTGGCATGGCGGCGATGCGGGCCAGAATGCGTTTGCGTTTGTCGTCATCCAAAGTATCATAACGACGCACCCATTCGGTGTAGTCTTCCTGTGGCTGGCTGCGAATCTGGCGCAGTTGGACGGTGCGGGCATAACCGTCGGCCAAATTTTTGCACGCCCCCCATAAAGTCAACCCCGCCCTGCTGGACGGGGGCAGGTGGCGAAAACGCCACAGGTCAAAAAGAACCCGGTAAAATCGTCGGAAAAAACTTTCCAGGGCGGTGATTTCATGGACAATCAGGGGACTTAGGCGGACAACCCCGGTGGATTCCATGGGTTCCCAGCGCAGGGTGTCCACTCCGGCGGGCAGGTAAAAAACTTCCCGGATGGAGCCTCGGCGGGTGGAGGGAATGATCATGCTTTCCCACTGCTCCTCATCCCTCCCCATGTGCAGGGTTGCACAGCGTTCGCCGTTGGGGCGAACCAAGGCCGCCTCCAGATAGTACCAACCTAACCGTGGTGGTGCCTCCCCCAGTTTCATGGCAAAGCCCCCGTGGGCGACTTCACAACAATAGATTCCCAAGGAGGCATTGACCACCTTCACCCCGGTTGCCGGTGTCAGTTCCGCCACATGCAGTCGGCGCGGCAGCAGGGTGAGCAACTTTTCAAGAAATTTCACCAGCGGCGAAAGGGGCAACAACTCCTCCCGCACCCGGTGGGCGATTTCTTGCGGTGTTGCTGGTTTATCGGGTGCTGTCATGGTTGGCTTTTTCCATGGGGAGCCATCAGACGATGGATTCCTGATAGAAGGTGTAGGCCGCATCCACTTCCGGGAAAAGATGGATCTTGCCGTTGATCAGGACACCCACTCTTTGGCAATGATCGCGAATGTTGTGGGGTTCATGGGAGACCATGATAAAGGCCCGGTCCTGGCGTTGCTCGAACAACTCCCGCTTGCACTTGTTGTGGAAGCGGGCATCCCCCACGGAAATAATTTCGTCAATCAAAAAACAATCGAAATCCACCGCCATGGAGATGGCAAAGGCCAGCCGGGCGCGCATGCCGGAGGAATAGCTCTTGACCGGTTCGCGCATGTATTTGCCCAGTTCGGAAAATTCCTCCACAAAGGCCACCTTCTGCTGGTAATCCACCCC
>JADFXB010000205.1 GCA_015233935.1 Magnetococcales bacterium
GGCCAGGGGAACCCAATCCCTCCACCCTGCCACGGGCCGCAGAACTTAATTTTACCAATGGCGCAACCAACAGCAATTTTGGTATCCCTCCCCTAGCCCAGGAGACCACCTCTCCCCTACAAAATGATTCTGCAAATAATTCAACCAATTTTCAGCCAGTTGGCAGACGCGTCAATCGTCCCAATCCCAACCAGGAGCTTCCCACTCCCGCCAATAATCCCATGGAACCTGCCACCACCCGGCCACGGGAAAACCAACCCCAAGAGCAGGCCAACCCCAACCCAACCCTGGTTCCTGTCAATCGCAGCGCGGCCTTGAGCTACTATGCCCGCTTGGGCGGCTTCGGTCGTGAAATGGATGCCAGCCAGGGACCCACCGTCAGCTTGGTTGCTTGATGGTCTCCCTCATCAGACCCTTGTTGGCCTTGACATTGTTGAGCGTAATGGCAGAAGGTGCCGAGTACGAAGTGGTTGGGGATCCCGTCAGCAGGCTCTACTATCTGCCTGGCTGCCCTGGCTATCATGCGGTGATGAAAAAGAACAAAAAACGTTTATTCCGCAATCCCATGGATGCCCAAACCTCCGACTATCAGCGCGCCAAAAGCTGTGCCAGACCGGAACAGGACACCGGCCTAACCGATGCCATGCGCGACCTGCAGCGACAATTGCAGAAGGATGGCACCACCTTGCAGGTCAATCCCGGCTGGCAACCCCCACCCGTCACTCCCTACGAACATGCGGAAAACCTGCGCAAGGAAAACAGGGAACGTTATGAACGAGACCGCCTGCTCTATGACAATATCCGCACCTATCGCTCTTATTGGTGAGCCAGGATCAACCGTTCTCCCTGACGAGCCATGTGAAAGTTGACCCCAAAAGAGTTACCCTCTTGCAACTCCGCCAGAATGCGGTTTTGCATGGCAACCAAACCATCGCTGCCAGGTTTGACATGGGTAATGATAACCTGCACTCCCTGCAAAGAAACCTCCCGCCCCAAAACCGCCAACTCCGCCAATAAATGACGCGGAGTGAGGTGACCGAACAACAAATGATCGGGTCTGTCGGAGGGATAGGCACTTTCAATCAGGATACCCCGCAAGCGATTTTCCCGAATCAAGGGGGCAATGCGCTGCCACAAAGCGGCCAGTCTGCCCTCTTTTTCCACCACATCGGGTCCGCTATCCCCACAATAAAGCAGGTAGTGCCCCTGGTAGTTCAATAAAAAGGCGGTGGAGGCGTAACCGTGGGAGTGGCTCAAAGGCCAGGCTTCCACCGTCATGCCCGTATCGGCAATGGAGATCACCTGACCAGGGGTGAGAATTTGCTGGTGGTATTTGGCCAGACGGGGTGGTGGACCTTCATCAGCAAAATTGGGCCAAATCCGCCAGTTGAAGAGGTGGTTTTGTAAATCTGCCCATACGCCAGCGGTGGCAAGAATGGGCTTGGGGGTATCATCGGTGGCATTAATGACCAAACCAGCCACATGGTCCAAATGGGCATGGGAGATTAAATAGGCGGCAATGCGTTTATTGAGGAAAATCTGCTCCCCGCCCCCCTCTTCTGTCGGAAGGGTCACACTGCCTGCCGCCAGGGCACGACGCACCCCCACACGCAAGGTTCCCCCATCCAGAGCCACGAAAACGGGCCGGTCCAGGGGGCCTGCCAGATAAGCCGAAAGATTATCCTCTTCCAAGCCACCTGCCACCCCCAGGGGAATCACCTGAAATCCTTCCTGTGCCAGAGCTGTGGCAGTCCAAAGCAACCAACCCGCCAGCAAGAGTTTCAGAAGAACACCTGGCATGGTTTGCTCCTTTAATAGAAAAAGGCCGCATTGACCACTGGCACACGCCGGGGTACATCCATGGCTTCCTCTTTTATGGGACGACCAGGAAAGACCAGGGTATTGATACCTTTAGGAAATTCCAACAAGGATTCCTTGGTGGATTCGGCATAGAAAGGTGAATTGGTCAAATCCACCTCCCAAGCTTCCGGTGTTTTATCTTTGAGAAACATGGGATCGGGAACCCACTCCTTGAGACCATGCACCTTCACAGTGATGGTTCCCAGATGTTGCTTGCCCCGATTGACCACCTTGGCGGTAACAGCCCGGCCTTGCACCTCCCCCAGGGTAACCACCACTTGCTCTTTGGCATATTGGGTGGGATCGTCGTACACTTTATCCACCTTGGGAGGGGGAGCAGGTTCGCTCTTGCGTGCTTCGGGTGGCGGGGGCGGCGGTGCAGAAGAGGATTTTTTGTACATATATCCCCCCACCGCCAAGGCAACCACGACCCCGACCAGGGCCAGCTTGCCCCAGGGAGTACCAGAAGAAGTGTTGGCGACCGGCAATGGGGCAAGGTGGGTGAAACTTTCCCGTTCCTTGTTTTGCATTTTTTTATAAATAGCCCCACACTTGGGACATTCGTAAGCAGGTGCCGGATCATTGGCGGCGCGCACATGACCACACTTGAGACAGGTTTTACCCGGTTCAGCCATAACACCCCTCCTCATGGGAATCAAATTGCTCAATGACTGGGTAAGGATAGTCCCACATAAGGCAAGTAATCAACCATCTTTATCCACCAGATTGGTAATCATGATGATCCACAGACATATCCGCTTCCAACCCCTTCTTGGCTTGCTGGCACTTTTGCTGCTCACCGCTTGCCAGACCCCCTCCTCTTGGCAACCACAAGATTGGTTGGTCACGTTATCCTTTGGCCGAGGGATGGCCAATGGTGGTGAGGTTTCTGAAGAGGCGTGGCAAACCTATGTGCGAGAGGTATTGGCCAGAAAGACTCCTGGTTTCACCGCCATGGACTGCCAGGGGGGCTGGCTGAATGATCAAAAGGTGGAAGTAGAAAAATGCAAATGGGTGGTCATCCTGGCCAGCCAGGACCACCTGCCCGCCATCCAGGAGGCGGTGGCAGACTATCGGCAGCGATTTCAACAGGAAAGCGTCCTGTGGTTGCAACAGCCTTGTCCCAGGGAACAATGCGGTTTTTCAGGTAAACAGCCCTAACCGATGGCCTCTTCAACAAATTCTTGGCAGGGGATCCTCTTCCAACTCTTCCAATAACCGCTCCCCACCATAGGGGGTCTCCAACACCACCTTGCCCGCCAGTTGGGTTACCTGACCAATACAGGCCGCCAGGTGACCCTGGGGTAGCTGCCGCCAACGCTCCAAAGCCTCTGTCGCCTGTTGGGCCGCCATCACGGCCACCACACGTCCCTCACAAGCCAGATAGAGGGGATCATAACCCAAAAGATCACACATACCCCGCACCTGCGGGCGCACCGGAATGTCTGTCTCCTGTAAATGGAGACCCAATCCGCTGTGGCGGGCCAATTCCAAACAGACGGTGGCCAAACCACCACGGGTGGGATCCCGCATAAACCGCACCCCCGACAAGGTTCGGATGGCCTGGGTGAAAGGCAAGACCGAAGCACAATCGGAGCGTAAATCACTCTTCAACCCAAAAGATTCCCGCGCCATCAAGACCGCCGTACCATGATCCCCCACCGGACCACTCACCAAAATCACATCCCCCGGAGTCAAATCAGCCAGCTTGGGGGCATGCTGCGGCTGACGATAACCCAAACCGGTGACCCCGATATAAATACCACCCCCCTCACCCCGTGCCACCACCTTGGTATCCCCCGCCACCACACGGGCACCACAAGCACGGGCAGCACCAGCAAGGGAACCCACCACCTGTTCCAACACCTCTCTTGCCAACCCCTCTTCCAGGATAAAACTGGTGGTCAACACATGGGGATCCGCCCCCACCACCGCCAAATCATTCACCACCCCGTGCACCGCAAGAGAACCAATATCCCCACCAGGAAAAACAATGGGTTGTACGGTAAAACCATCACAGGTAACCACCATTTCGCCCCCAGTCCCCGCTGGAAGCAGGACAGCATCAGCAAAGGTATCCAAACCACTGCTCAAATGGCTGGCGAACACATCCTGGATCAACTCCCGCATCAAGCGACCGCCGTTGCCATGGGCCAGTTGAATCAGACGGTGGTTTTTGTTCATCTTCCCACCCCTCCCCGCCACCAAATCCGGCAAGCCCCCTCATCGGAAACCATGCACGGTCCCACCGGTTGGGCCGGGGTACAGCCGCGCCCGTACAACAAACATTGATCCGGCGGCATCTTGCCCAAAACCACCTGGGCACAGCCACAACCGGCAGGCATTTTTCCTCCCTCCTCCCCTGCCAAATCCTGCAACAGGGGGGCATAACGCTGCCAGCCATCCAGGTGACCATAGTTGGGCTGCAAGGCATAACCGGAGGCGGCAATCATTCCCACCCCACGCCAGGGGGCATCCACCACCTGGAACACCTGTGCCAGCAAACGACGCGCCGTGCTGTTGCCTCCCGGACGGACCGCCTGGGGATAGCAGTTGAGCAGTCGCGCTTCCTGCCGTGTAAGCTGTTGCAGCACCCCATAGAAGGATTCCAGGAGCAATTCCGGCAAAAATCCCGCCACCGCACAAGGAATGCCATGCTTTTCCGGGACAAAAGACCACTCTTCCATACCAGTGATGGTGCACACATGGCCGGGCAGGATCAAGCCATCGAAACCAGGTTTGCCCTCCGCCAGCAACATGGCCACCACCGGCCAGGTCAACCGACCTGCCAATAAAAGAGAAAAGTTATCTTTCACTCCACCGGCCAAGGCTGCTGCCACCGGTGCCATGGTGGTTTCAAAACCGGCGGCCAGAAAGACCACCTCGCGCCCGGCATATTGATCGGCCAAGACCACCGCATCGGCGGGAGAAGCCACGGGAACCACCGTCCCCCCTGCTGCTCTCGCTTCCTCCAGGGAGCGGGGTTGGTTGGCCTCTTTCTGCACCGGCACCCGCAGCATATCGCCAAAGGCCGCCACCACCTTGCCCGCCATGGCTAAACGAATGGCAGCAGCAATATCCTTTTCAGGACAAACGCATACCGGACAACCAGGACCGGGGATCAAGGTGACCCATTTGGGCATCACCGAGCGCAAACCCGCCATCACCAGTGAGCGTTCATGGCCGCCACACACATTCAACAAGGCCACCGGTTGGGAAAATGCCAGGGCGTGGATCTCTGCAAGCCATTTTTTTCCCAGTTCAGACATGGGTGGTCAGGGAGTGGCGAAATTGGCCCAACCCCTCCTCCAGCCAGCGGATCCAATCCTCCATACCCTCACCAGCACGGGCGGAAAGCAGGATCACCGGTGCACCATTGGCCAATTGTCGCAAAGAGGCTATAACTTTGGCAGGATCAAAATCCCCCACCACCGACAATAAATCCGCTTTGGAAATCACCAGTAAGTCGCATTTGCGAAAGGTGGCGGGATATTTGGCCACCTTGTCATCCCCTTCGGTCACCGACAAAAGGACTACCCGCAAACTTTCCCCCAGATCAAAGGAGGCAGGACAGACCAGATTGCCCACATTTTCGATAAAGAGGATATCCGGCAGCTTGCCCGGTAACTCTTCCAAGGCATGATGAACCAGA
>JADFXB010000206.1 GCA_015233935.1 Magnetococcales bacterium
TGATGTGGATGCCGGACATGTCATGGATCATTGTGCCGTCCAGGCTTGGGCCGATAGCCTCAATAGCAATGCTCCGCTGCCGTGGCCTCAATGATGGAAATGTAGTGGATGAGCAAGGCACTTTGACATGGCACGGTTGCAAGAGTGCTTTCCCTTTCATCCGTCTGCTGTAGCAGGAGCTGATTTCTGCCCCGGTAAGGGACTCCAAGAAAGAAAGGCTGGACATCATGGAAAAACCCCGTTTGTGTCCAGTCCGTTCTACAGTTGGTATCAATCAGTTGAAAGAATCGCCTTTTATTTTTCCTTCCGCAGCAGACGGGACACAATACAAATTTCCGGGAGGTAAAAGTATTAATTTACTTGAATTATTTTAAGTTAATATGAAATTCCAAAGTTGGGAATTTAGGTGGGTGTCCTGGAAATTTGTGGCGTCGCTGCCAGTCGTCACTGCGCCGTTGCAGGCAAAGCCCCAGAACCCTGGATGCCAGATTGGGTATGTGAAACCCGGCAAGAGGAAGTTTTGTTGACAGAGGGAGAAGGTCCGAAGCAACTAACACGGCATTTCTCGAAACAAACGAACCAGCTATAAAATACGAGTACGCCGCTCTGGTAACCGCCCTACCCCATGATGCTTTGACCATAGCACAACTCTACCGGGATCGGGCAGACGCAGAAAACAGCTTCGATGAGTTAAAAAACCAGTGGGAATGGGGGGATTTGTCACCCAAGACTTACACCGCTGTCAATTGGCAGCAAGAGCTGTAGTACTTATTTTTTGTAGGTCTTGCACATCCCAGAGGACGCATGGAAGCGATTACCAGCCGTCCTTTGCTATTGAGTGCTGTGGGCCGACAAACCCGTCATGCCGGTCAAGGTGCTCTGATTTTGACCAACACTCATGGTTGGGCTAACCAAAGGGGCACTGGTTGGCACGAACCAGCCTGCTTCTCAAACAGTGGAAAAATACTGCGGAGCAGTTACAGGATTAGACCGTTTGGCATCTGGTTTGCCATTTCTTCACCAAACTTTTGACCGGGCTATTGACGTTTGGATTATCACGATTACCCCAGCAGGCGGTTAAAATGGGGTAACTGCCGGATTTAAGATTATGGGTATATCATTGGATTTATATTCAAATTGAATAGAGGGCATTTTACCATGGACAGAGTTTTCTGGTATCTTGAAATGGTTATGCGCATTGATCATGGCCCTGCAAGAGTTCCATCTGGTATCAACACTCTCCCTTGATTCTTAACCCCCGTTCCATGGGAGGATTTATGTTTCTTGAAATGTACCAGTTTCTTAGTTGCCCATATTGCCACCGGGCCAGCGTAGCCATAGCTCTGTCGGGATTGCCTTGTACCTTTCACACCGTGGATCCCGCCAACAAACCGGAATCCTTCCTCCATCTCTGGCCGCAAGGAAGCGTGCCTCTGTTGGTGGTGGACGGCGTACACTTGCTACCTGACTCCACCGCCATTAGCGAATATCTTAATGACAGGGTGGATGGCCGCCTGCATCCCTCCAAGCTGGAGGAGCGGGCCTTGCACCGCTATGCCATCGAGGTGATTGGAGCCAGCCTGCGACTGTTGGGACCGGTAATGACCGCACGGGAAGAGGCTGCCATGGTGCAGGCGTGGCACGGGGTGATCGACAGCCTGGGAGAGCTAGAAGAATCTCTGGAAGCGGGACATCTGGTGCGGGAAGGAGAGTCCCCCATGTTGCTCGACGCCGCCCTGGCAACGGTGGCCTTGCGCCTGCGGGAATATACTGCCCTGGGACATCCCAAGCTGGTTCTTGACGATATACCTCTGGTTGCCGCCTGGGGAGATGGTCTGTTGGCTGATCCGATAATTCGTTCCGCCATGCCCCACCCCTTCACTCCTATCTTCCGCCGCTTGGTTATAATGCGGGGGAAGGGGGGCTATCTCGCCAGTTTGCTGGAAAATGGAACCACCTGATTCAAACATCTCATACAGTGTTGCATTCTATGCTAAAAATTGTTCTAATGCAAATTATTAACTTTTCAATAAAATACGGCTCTTTCCGTTGTGAGAGTGCCGTATTTCTTTATGGGACTTAATAATGTTTCGTTCATTGGCTGGTTATTTATTGACGAAGAGGGGGGCTATTTCCGTCTTTCTGGTTGGTGCAATGTGCGGCACATTGGGCACTTTCTTATATATGAACAATAAAAGTATCAAACAATATTATTGGGAGGCACTGAAAAACTTGGGTATGATTGAGATTGGGTATCATGATACGTCCAGCTACCATCCCCTTCCTTGCGATAAAATCCCAAATCATAATAGGATGGTTGCCTTGACGTTTGGTCAGTCCAATTCTGCTAATTCTGGCTCCATCGGTTTGTCCGGGGGGGAAGGAGTCTATAATTTCTACAACGGGCAATGTTATGTTGCCAAAGACACCATGTTGGGAGCTACAGGAAAAGACGGCAGTGTATGGTCCCGTTTAGGACGGAAACTAATCCAAGGGAACCTTTTCGACTCTGTTATTTTTATTGCTATTGGTGTTGGAAATTCAAGTATTACCGATTGGGGCGAAGGCGGAAACCTGGCTCCTCACTTGCGCAAAAGTATTGAACTCGTCAGCAAGAGTGGTCTAAAAATAACCCATATATTCTTTCACCAAGGTGAAACAGATAATTTACGTGGAACGACAAGAGAGCAATATCGAATACGCTTGCGATCCATAGTGGAAAGCATCCGGGGCCTGGGAGTAATGGCCCCCTTTTATGTGGCACGCGCCAGTCGCGTATGTAATTCTGTCAGTATGAATGTGATCATGGCGCAAAACGACGTAATTCAACAAGGCGTCAATATATTCCCCGGCCCCAATACAGATTTACTTTCCCATATGGATTTTCGTATTGATTGCGCCCATTTTTCCCAGGCCGGTCTGGAATTGCACGCTGAAAAATGGTTAGAGGCCATTCAGAGCCAGATTCGGGGAGGTAGCATCCCTTTGCAAAAGCAGACCGATAGTCAATTACCCATGTTAAATGGTTCAGATAGTTGTTGCCCATAAATTTGAAGCATGGCAAGAATAGATATCATTACTTAAAAAGGGCATCTCTCCGCAGCCAATTCTTATTTTTTAGTTAATACTCTTTGCTTCTTCCGGAGAAATCATGACCAACGCCCCATCTGCGTCATCCCTGCCTGGCAACCCTCGCCTGTACAATATTGCATTGCTGGGTTTGTTTGGTTGCCTGTTATCTGTGACCATGTTAAGCGGCCTTCTGCTGGTACGTTTGGGGTTACCTCTGCCCTCTCGATTAGTGTTTATTCTCTTTTTTCTTTTTCCTGCAACCTTTTTTTCTCCCTTTCTCTTACCTCATCGTTGGCGGCAAGGGAAGGAGGGCGATGCTTCCCTTTGGCTTGTACTCATCCTGCTTGTATTTGTTTCCCCATTATTATCATTTATTGTTGGTGACTGGTTGTTCGTAATCTATCCCCTGATGGCGGGATGGGGCATTCGCAACGGTTGGCCCTGGTTACGTCGCATTGTATGGCGGCAACTTGTTCTCCTGACAGGGCTGGCCCTGCTGTGGACAGCGTGGTTTTTCAATGGTGTTTCTCTCGTTGGACAACCGTACCCTTATGCATTGTTGCCCGAGTATACTTTGCTCGGACTGGTCAGTCCCTTCCACTATTTCAATATGGCCATTGCCAGCATGATCCAAGAGTACGGGATAGCATCGGTGGGATTGGATGGCTTGCCCGTTATTCCTTATCATGTTGGCTCTTATTATTGGATCGCAGCCATGGGGCGTATGGGGGAAAGCGTCCCACTTTATGTCTTCCCCTTCGCCTACTATTCCGTGGTTCTGCCAGGATTGATCACCTCCGCCGCCATGTCAGCAGCCATGCTGCTTCCACGGCATAAACCCCTAACAGCCGCTTTCCTCGCCGTTATGTTCCTGCTTCAGGCGGGGGTCGAAGTGATCGGTTCCACTCAATTTCATTATTCAAGCGAGAGCTTTATCTTTTCCATTCTGCTCTTTTGCTTGGTCTTGCCTCTGCTTCATCAGGGCTTTCGCACGTTAAATTCTCTGAGCTGGACTTATTGGATGACAGGTTTGTTGCTGTCCTTCCTGTTGTTGGCTTTTAAGTTGTCCACTGGGTTGATCTGGGGGGCTGCATGGGGATGGATGCTGCTGCGCAGGCAAGCATCCTGGGCATGGAAAGGAAAAGTCATTCTGATTCTATTCATGGTCATTCTTGGCGGACTTTATTTGTTCGCAGCCAGACCTGAAGGATACATTGCCAGTTCCGGCATAGTTGCAGATAAAAATTTTCTTTTTCCGTTTTTCTTTTTCCGTTATTACAATAAATTTCCCCTTCATGCCATTGCCGTCCTACTACTGCCTATGGCCTATTTGATCATTATGGCCTTCCATTATCCCAAGGCCATCAACGGATCTTCCACAGAATATTCTTCCTACTGGAAATGCAACGCGGAAATGGCAGGAATACTGTTGTTGGCCGCCCATTTACCCACCGTGTTGGGCTTGTTGGGTGGCGTCGAGGATGAAGGATATTTCATCTACACCGGTCATTGGGCCATACTGCCTCTGGTACTGGCCCATCCCTGGTGGAACCCTGTAGCAGAAAAGAAGCGAAAAATAGCGACTATCGCTTCCCTGGTCTTGCTCGCCATTTTCATGGTTCCCTGGAACCATTTACAAGGCCAATTGCGTAACCGCATGACTACATTCATTCAAAAAATACAACCTCTAATTTGGCAAGCGGATGGTGCTGTCTTAGGTCAATTATTGCAGGGGCGGAGCGTTGGGCAATATATTTACGATTCCCTCCGCCAACATTACCGCCTGTTTGGGCCGGATTTCATAATAGCCCTGGAGGCCGGTGCCAACAGCCGTTTAATTCGCCTGGCAAAGCAGGAATTTTCGCAAACAAAGACAGTTGGAGCCATCTATGTACCACCCCCACGCCCGCAACGCCCACCAAACGGGGTGGCATCTCTGGCCAATCAACCCTATCCTCCAGAAAATGCCCGTTTATGGCAAGAAAAATACTATTTTGTCAAGAGCTGCACCTCCCAACAAATGCGCATACCGGCTTTGACCGGATTGCCGTTGCTGTTGGGTATACCACCAGAAAATTCCGACTGTCCGCGTGTGATGGATTTTGGCATCAGATATTACGGATCTGCATCGACATATCGTCCCCTCTCCGACCCTGCTTTGTGTCTCCAAGCCAAGGCACGAGGAATCCAACACATTCTGGTGGTAAAAAATTTAGATCGCGACGAGGATTGGCTCCCTCTGGACTGTGCCAAAATTTCGCCCCTGGACTCCGACAGCTCCATGAGGCCGTAAACTCCCTGATATTGAAAGCTATGAACGACTAAAATTACCCTAAACTGTCAAACGGGGGTTAACCATCGCCACTGTTGTCGCAAATGTCCGAGGCCTCCGATGCGTTCCTTATATTTGGCAAC
>JADFXB010000207.1 GCA_015233935.1 Magnetococcales bacterium
AGTGCCTGGAAAGAAATTGTGTCGGCTTTGTCGGAGAGGTGGCGAAGGTTGGCAAGCTCTAGTTGATGCAGATTTTCAATGGTTTTTTGGTTGGCACCCTCACTTGTCGAAGAAAGCAACTCCACAAAATACGCGCCCGGCGCGAACGGTGGCCTATCGTCATCATTATCTTTTTCCGTTTTAAGGGGGGGGTGGGGTGGTGGTGTGCCTTCCACGCCCAAGACTGCCTGCTCCATCAACATCAAGGCAACCTGGTCCTCTTCTATCTGCCCATTGGTTGCGGCCTTCCGCCATCCCTCCTTTGCCGCACGTTGGCCAACCGCCTGCTTTGACACTCGGCCTGATGTAACAATGGAAAGGGAACCATACGTTGCCCGTGGGTCAGCCTACCATTCAACCCGTACCGTGCCCAATTGGTGTGAGTCGTCCCATTATTGCACCCCATTGGCCCTTTGATGATGTACGTCAATGTGTATGTCTATTGTTACAGCCAAGCGGAAGCCGGGAAGTTCGATTGATTAATGCCATGTCCTCTGTTGCCGCTTGTTCTGCCTCTTCCCTGGTTAATCCGCCTTCAAATTCCCGAATTGCGGCCCGCTCCTCCCATAGTTCACGCCAGTCTGAAAATGCAGAGGCTTGGAACCAATGGCCCGACTTTACCCGATAAACTTCCTCTCCAAGGGATGAAAATTTTAGCCAAGGAAGAGTTATATCCCGCAAAAGTGCGCCGTCGGCAACCATTATCGGCAACGCTGGCATGTCGTTCCAGGTTTTGGCAGTGACAGGGTTCAAGCCTGACAAAAGGCTTTGCCGTCCCCAGCCGAAACGATTCAATTCCAGCCTATGGATTAGCATAAATTCCTTCCACTCGGCCAAAATTCTGACTTTGTGACAGGGAGGGATAATTTCTCCTGATTTGATCATTTCCCCGGTTACGAGAGGTTCTGACGTACCAGCCAACAGGGAGATGATGACCGGCTTGTTGGTACGCAAGATTTCCAAGGCTAGAGAATCTGGGGTAGGGTAAACAAGTAGTCGCCCTCCCTCTACATGCAGACGGTAGCCCTTGGCTTGCAAGTCTTCGATGATTTCCGTAACACCCATTTTAGATCACCACCCAATCGGAGGAAGAAACCCCGCTTTTATCCGCTACATGTGCAACATCGTTTAAATTCAACAAGTTATCTTGACTTGTGTGCGCAACAGGATGAACCTCTGTAGCGGATGAGGTGCAGTTTAACTCATTGATATTGCAAGATGTTGCCGCTGTTGCGGATTGCTTTGGTATGTATCGACTGAAGGCATCGGTAAATCCTGCTTTACTGTACCCTTTAAGAACCTGACCCCTGATTCGGAAGTCTTTTGGACGCACACCAAATGGTTTCAGCAGATTTGCCAAACCCCTGGGGGTAATAGGTTTGCCGTGGTCAAAAGTTGCCCATGGTCGATGGGAAAATGATTTTCCGATCAGCCGGTTGATCAAGTCTTCGGTGGCGATAGTTTCGACCATCATTTGTGCGAAAATCACTTCAATGTCTTGAAGTAGTGTTTCCTTTAAACTTCCGCCGTCTTCTTCGCACGGTTCACCGTTGAGTTCCTGTATCGCCCGCCGTGCCCGCTCCGGCCACGTCCCCCCGACTGTATCGGTGATGGCAAGCAGAGTTCGCCAGTTATCGGCGGCCCTGTCAGACAGGAAATCGGGAACCTCTGGCTCTTGGTCCAGCACCCTCAATGAATTGTCCGCTGCCCACCTTGCGGCCTTTCTCGCCAACTCGTTGAGGTGATTCATACGATCCAGCCTCAACCGCTCAACCTTTTCTGATGACAATTTCCGACGCATTGAGATAATGATAGATCTATCCATCAAGGTTTCTGGCAGTTTGCCAATCGCAGCGATTGCCATTGGTGACCACGTTGTAAAGGTTCGCGGCTCCAGTTCTTCGCCAGAAACCCGGATCACAAAGGCGGTGGCTTTGTTGTGACCAGAATTTAGAATTCCCCTCAAATCTTCCTTTCCATCCAAAAAAGTATCGGCCTCGTCGATCAGCAGGGTTGGCTGGTGTGCCTCAATCGTCCGAAATATTGCCGCCGCCGTGACGTTGGCAACGTGTAGCGGTTTAGGAACAAGGCCACCAAGAACGGTCAGAAGGGTGGATTTACCACATCTTTTTTCTGGGGAGGTAATGGCTAATCGCGGTGAGATTTGCGCACTGCCAAAAGCGTGGGTATGCAGCACCCACAACGCAACCGCAGTTGGACAACCGGGTTCCATGCGGACGTGGCGGGTTAAAACCCTTGCCAAATCAGCCAACAATTCGCCACCATCAACAGGTTCTGGCCATGGCTTTGGAGACTCCAATCTGAAGGCCCTGCCTTGCCCATTGGTAGATTCATTCCGTTTACGCCTTTGGCTCACAAGATAATCCAGGGTTGTCACCCGACAGCCAAACCGTTTAGCCTCCCCTTGTCTCACTCGGTCATATTCAAGGGTTGGGAGTCCGGCAAGTTGTGCAAGGATTGCTTCTTGGTGTTCTTGCTTCAAGATGGTGGTGTAGTCATCCATGTTCGCAAGTCCGTTTGGCAATAAATGCTTGAATTGCCTCCTGACTGTACCGGACAGCCCTGCCTACCTTCACAAATGGTAGGTTGTACCGGCCTGTGCATCGCCAATTATTTAAGGTTGCCTTCGAGACTTCTAGAATTTCAGCCGCCTGATCTGGGGTAAGCAACTTCTTGGTTTGGGACAGAGAGGGGGGTTGGTTGAATTGCGGTTTCATAAAAACCTCCAGAGGGTGTGTGAATGTCTGGGGTGATCATGAACGCATTTTCAGGGAAAGTGGATATACTGCGTATGTAATCGCATTTAGATTACATATCTTACATATCCAATTCATTGTTTTTTAAATGGATTATTCTTCAGGATTGAACGTATTGTGTCTTGGCCATGGGTGGCCCTGCTAAACTGGATAACTTCCACTTCAAGGACACGTTGCATGACAGGTTTTGCATTAGATATATAATTATTTACGCTTTTCACATCAATTGTTAGATTCGTATGATTTATATTATAATATTTTAATAGCTCAAGGCTATTAAAAGGCAAATTGTTTGCCTTTAAATTACCATTTTTTACCAAGTGTTTCAAAAATTCGGCTAGTGCAGTTTGACGTTGCATATAGATTGTCGGTTTTCTTTCTTTTTGGGGTATGTAGGTATCAGCCTCTTTGACTGGCATTGTGTCGCCAATGCGAGTTCCTGCTTCTTCAGCGGGTTGTGTGGTGGTTATGGGTGGGGGTGGGGTGGTATCTCCGGCAAGTGGAGATGAAATGGTTCTTACCTGAATAATTCTATCATAATCAATTCTTAATTCTTTAAATTTTTCTTTATATTCTATAAGGTTATTATCTGGAAAGACCGTCAAATCCAGAAACCTCACCTCACCATATAACAAGCCATGTCCACTTGCTATGCCGCTATCATAGTCTAGTTCGAGAAAAGCCCATTCATACGGAGGAATTGGCACACGAACATCAATGACCGATTGGTTACCAAGAAAACCGAAACCATAGTACCGTCCTTCTGTCAATTGTTCCCGCATGAAATGACGACAAGATTTTCCAACACTTTCTTTTGCTGCAATATATTGCTTGCCCATTAATTGAATAAAGCCTTTTTGTATATCTGTTGAATTATTTGATTTAAGCATCTCTTCTGTTAAATCTTTTATAAATAGTTCAAGACAGTAAAGAAAATCTTTAACTTTTATAGCATTAAGACATGCAAGCATAACATCCTCATATTTAGAAGTGAACATCTTTTTTAATATGTCTTTATCTAGTTTATCGGTTGGCATTGATGATTCTACATAACGTAAAATTCGGTTTAGATTTATCCATTCATTTTCCATGGTAATATCTCCCTCAATGGAAACCTTCATGGAAGTAACCCGGCCAGGGGGTGAAGGTTCCCCTTTTCTATTGGCCAATATAGGCCGGGTATTTGAAAGCAGCGTCAAGCCTGCTTTACGTTTTTCGCAGTCATCCCACCAGCCGCCAACATGGCATCAACAGCGGTTCCCACCGATGCCCTTACAGGGTCAATGTTTAGTCTGGAATAGATAGCCGTGGTGGAAACATTCTTGTGTCCCAAGCTCTTTCCAATAATTGCCAGACTGGCCCCTGTCATCGCCTGCCATGAGCCAAGAGATCGCCGTAAATCATGAATCCGTAAATCTTCAATTCCAGCCCGCTCAAGTATTCGCGTCCACGCGCTCTTGGGTTCCACAAGGTGGCCAGTGGCCCCATGGGAGGGGAATACCCATTCACTGTCAGGTAATGCCTCTTTCCTGGCTTTGAGGATGCTTATGGCTTGGTCAACAAGAGGAATGGTGATAGGGTCTCCGTTCTTGGTTTCAGGAATGCGCCATTCTGCACGGTCAAAAGAGATTTGATCCCACCTCATGGCCTGTACATTTGAACGCCGTGCGCCAGTCAGAAGGGAGACTAAGAAATAATCCCTGGCAATATCGTTGGATTCCTCTGCCAACGCTTGAAAAAAGCGGGGAAGCTCCTCGCCTTGGAGAAATCGTTCACGGCTTTTTTCCCTGAACTTGGTGATCCCTATGGTGGGGTTGGTCCCACTCCACAACTCCCATTCCACCGCCTTGTTGAACATGGCAGATAACAACGCCAATAGCCGGTTGGCAGCATACATACCATTCTCTTGACCGATACGGGCATGAAGGGCTTGAACGTCCCCCTTCCTGATACTTGTTAATTTCCTATTCTTCCAGGTGGTTAGGTAGCGGTTGAATTGTTCTTCATCCCCCTGCCATGACCGTTTATGGGCTTTGGCATACCTCTCCAAGAATGCCTCAAATAAATCCCCCAGCGTCAATTCTCGCTTCACCTCCCTGGTGGCCATAGCTGGGTTCTCCCCTGATGCAATCGCCGCATTGGCTTTGGATGCCTTCCCCCTGGCCTGCTCAATGGTCAAGTCGGGAAATCGTCCAAGGGTGATTCTCTCAGGTTTGCCGTCAATCTTACGGTAAAGCACAAACGACTTGGTCCCACCAGCGGTCACCCGTATGGTCAGACCAGAAACAGAGGTGTCGTAGTAGTAGACCGCCCCGGTCAGGGGTGATTCCAGATTCTCAAGAGCCTTCTTGGTGAAATTGAATTTTCGCTCAGTCATGACGGGAAACCTTTCTGGTTGCTTCCGAACAGGCTATGTTTACCAGGTAACTGATTGCCAATCAGAAGGTAGTAGCACAAAATTTTTGCTACCATATTGCTACTCTCTGCGGGTGTTTTGCGGTATTTTGCGGTAGCAACGGTGAGGATAAAATGCCATTATCTTATTGGTTTGTCAACGACCATGTATAACAAATTATCAGCAGGTAATAGCAAGCCTTAAGATTTGTAATCAGCCGGTTGCGGGTTCAAGTCCCATCGCCAGCTCCAATAAAATC
>JADFXB010000208.1 GCA_015233935.1 Magnetococcales bacterium
AGCGGTGGGCAGGTTGCAATCATTTCTTGATCAAATCGTGATCATGCGGCAAAATGCGTCGTCAGAAGAGCAGGCCAGTGCTTCGGCAGAGCAGGCTGTGCACCGTCTTGAATCATTTTTGCAGAAGATTGAAGCGGTTTGCCCGTAATTGGACTTTGCAAGAGAAAGACCATCATGACACCCCATCGTTTGCTGATTCTCAATGGTCCCAACCTCAATATGCTGGGGGTGCGGGAAAAAGGCATCTATGGCACGGCTACCTTGCAAACCATCGAAGCCTCTTGCCAGGAAAAGGCCAAAGCGTTGGGGGTGGTGGTGGCCTTTCGCCAGTCCAACCACGAAGGGGAGTTGGTGACCTGGATCCAACAGGCCATGGGTCAACAAGATTTCATCATCATCAATCCCGCCGCCTACACCCATACTTCAGTAGCCATTCGCGATGCCTTGCTGGCGGTGGGCCTGCCAGTGATTGAGGTCCATCTTAGCAACATTCATAGACGGGAACCTTTTCGACACCATTCTTATGTCAGTGATATTGCCGTGGGGGTGATCGCTGGCTTTGGTCAACAAGGTTATCTGGCAGCCATGGATCTGGCTTGCCACCATCTTGCAACGCTACATTCTTCTTGAATAAAGGGGTGGATACATCTTTCCCGCCAAGGGGGGTGGGGAGGATTGTTGCCGGGGTATAAGGTTTGTTTTTTTATGGTTCCACGGGGGGAATCTCATGAGGGGTGGTCTATTGTCTGTTATCAGCTTACCGATTCGTAAGTCGGTAAGCCGGAAGATTGTTTTTTGGTCTGGTATCATCAGTGCGATTTTGTTGGCCCTATTGGGTAAGGTGCTGATTGACCATTTCCAGGAAGGGTTGCAACAGCAGCATCAACGGGCGGTGGAAAATCTGGTGGCCACAGCAGGCAACGGGTTGCAGGCCATCATGGTGGCGGGACAAGCTCCCATAGCCTTGAGTTATATGAACAAGATCCAGGAAGTGCAGGGGCTGGAGGCTTTTCGCATCTATCGTACCGATGGTCAGGAAGCCTTCCAGGGGGATAAGGGTGCTTCTCTGACAGGTAAGTTGCAGGAAGGGTTCAAGCAGGTTCTTGCCAATCAGCGGTCGGTGACCTGGGAGGAGACTACCCCCAAGGGTGGGCGGGTGTTGAACCACCTGGCCCCTTTGTTGAACCAGCCCGTCTGTCATCAATGCCATGGTGCGGATCACAAGGTGCGGGGAGTCTTTCTGTTGCAGGTTTCCCAACAGGAGACCGATCAAGAGATTGCCGAATCTCGGCGCATGGCCAATCTGATCATTCTTCTGGCGGTTCCCCTGTTGATTTTACTGATCTTGCTGGTGGTGCGGCTGGTGGTTAAACGGCCATTGGCCAGGTTGCATCAGGCGATTGATACCATTTCAGCAGGAGATTTGACCCATCGTATTCCTGTTGCCGCCGATGCGGTGGACGAAATGGGGCAAATTTCTGTGGCGGTCAACCGCATGACCGGGCGATTTGCCGAAACCATCGGCCAGGTTTTTCTGCAAACCCACTCCATGTCCGCTTGTGTCAACGATCTGACCGAGGTGAAAAATGGTTTGATCAGCGACTCCCAGCGCAACTTTCAACTGGCCAGGGATACCGCCCAGGATCACCAACTGGTGGCCCAACGGGTGGAGGTGATCCAGGAGGCCATCGAAAATACCACCTTCCAAATGGGCACAGTTTCGGCGGCCACCGAGCAGCTTTCTTCCAACATTGCCCGCATGGCCACTTCCGCTGGTATGGCCAGTGATAACATCAACACCATGGCCTCAGCGGCGGAGGAGATTACCGCCAATCTGGCATCGGTGAATCAGAGCCTATCGCAGGTGGATGGATCGGTCGCCAAAGTGGCCACTTCGGTGGAGGAGGTGACCGCTTCCTTGCAGCAGGTGCGTCGTCGTTGTCTGGTGGCCAATCAGCAATCTCGCCAGGCCAACGACAAGGCCCAGCATACCCAGGGGGATATGGCCAGGTTGGCCACGGCAGCCCAGGAGATTGGTCAGGTGTTGGAGGTGATCGCCAACATTGCCGATCAAACCAACATGCTGGCTCTCAACGCATCCATTGAGGCAGCCGGGGCAGGGGAGGCGGGCAAGGGGTTTGCGGTGGTAGCCAATGAGGTGAAGGCACTGGCTCGCCAGACCACCGATGCCACCCGCATGATTGCGGAAAAGATTGATGAAATTCAATCCAGTACCCGTGACGTGGCTACCGCCAGCGAAGAAATTGCCAAAATTATCGGTCGCATGGACGATGCCAATAATGAAATCACCATGGCGGTGGATGAGCAGACCAGCAGTATTGGACAAATTTCCCGTGCCATGCAGGAGGTGACGAGAGCGGCAGGTGAAGTGACCCGCAACGCCCGTGAATTGGATTTAGCGGCAAGAGATGTGGCCGCAGCCGCATTGGTGGCCGCCCAGGGAACCCAGGATGTGGCCATGTCTGCCCATGAGGCCTCCACAGCGGCAGAGACCCTGGCCAGACAAAGTGGAGAGATCCATGGTCATGCCCGGCAGGTGGCCCAATCGGCCAAAGAGGCGGCCACTGCTACTGCCAGTGCCAACCAGAAGGTGCAGGAAATTCACCACACCTCAACGCTGGTGAATGGGGCCATGCATCATACCTCCTTGTTGATCGATTCGGCGGCCATTCCAGGCAAAAAGCTGGCGGCATCGGTGGCGGATCTGACCATGAAGCCGGAACCCCTGGCGGTGGAAAAGATTAAGGGTGCCCATCTCAAATGGTTAGGCAAGCTGGAATATGTGATTCGGGGACGTGCAGCACTTAAACCCGAACAGGTCGCCAGTGGGCGGGAGTGTGATTTGGGTAAATGGTATTACAGCGAGGGTACCCAAAAGTTTGGTCACCTGCCAGTCTTCCAGAAAATGGGTGAGGTCCATTTGCGGGTGCACGAAGTGGCCAAAGAGGCCGTCAAGAAGGTGGAGTTGGGGGATATTGCCGGTGCTGAAGAAAAAATGAATCAATTCAGTGCCATCAAGGACCAACTCTTCGACCTGTTGGACGATCTCTACCTGGAGGCGACCCATCAGCAACAGGAGTGATCCCTGGCCCCTGCAGAATAGGGCAATTTTAACAGTGCGAATGGGGTGATTTGTGATATAATCGCAGATTGCTGTTTAACCCCTTCTGACCCGTGGCAGTCTAATCGTGAGGAGATTCCGTATGGATCTCAAAGATATTCGGCAACTTATCCGAATGCTGGATGATACCCTGATTTCGGAAATCGAGATAAAAAATGGCGAAGACACCCTGCGCATCACCCGTGCGGTGGGTGGGAGCGTGGTGCAGCCGGTTTATCAACCCATGCCCATGATGAGCGGGCAACCCACCTCTGTCAGCGGCAGTTCCATGGTGGTGGTGGAAAAACCGGAGGCTTCGGCGGTGGGGCGGGATCCCAACACGGTGGTGATTACCTCCCCCATGGTGGGAACCTTCTATCGCTCCCGTGATCCCGAATCCCCTCCCTTGATTCAGGTGGGGGATATGGTGGAAAAACGCCAACCCCTGGCCATCATCGAGGCCATGAAGCTGATGAACGAAATCGAATCGGAGTACAGCGGTCGGATTGTGGCCATTCTCAAGGAGAATGCCAGTCTGGTGGAATACGGCGAAGAACTTTTCATCATCTCTCCGATGTAAAGCAATGTTCAACAAAATACTCATTGCCAATCGGGGCGAAATCGCCCTGCGAATTCAACGGGCTTGCCGGGAGCTGGGCATCCGCACGGTGGCGGTGCATTCCACCGCCGATGCCGAGGCCATGCATGTGAAAAATGCCGATGAATCGGTATGCATCGGTCCGCCCCCGTCGAAAAACTCCTATCTCAACATTACCTCCATCATGGCGGCGGCGGAAATCACCGATACGGAGGCCATCCATCCAGGCTATGGCTTTCTATCGGAAAACGCCGAGTTTGCCGAGATCGTCCGCGCCTCCGGTTTGACCTTTATCGGTCCCACCCCGGAGGTCATTCGCATGATGGGCGACAAGGTGCAAGCCCGCAACACCATGATCCAGGCCGGTATCCCGGTGGTTCCCGGTTCGGAAGGGGTGATTGAGGGTGAGGAACACGCCTTGCGGGTGGCCCGTTCCATCGGCTTTCCGGTGATCATCAAGGCAGCGGGTGGTGGGGGTGGTCGTGGCATGAAGGTGGTGCATACCGATGCTGCCCTCATCAACGCCTACTCGGTGGCCCGCAACGAAGCCCGGCAGTTTTTCAGCAATGAAAACGTCTACATTGAAAAATTTCTGGAAGCCCCCCGTCACATCGAAATCCAGCTCATTGCCGATCAACATGGCCATGCGGTCCATTTGGGTGAGCGGGATTGTTCCATGCAGCGCAGGCACCAGAAAATTCTGGAAGAGTCCCCCTCTCCCGCCCTGAATCCCCGTGCCAGGGATATGCTGGGCACCCTGGCAGCCCGTGCCGCCGCAGCGGTGGGTTACACCGGGGTTGGGACCATGGAATTTCTCATGGAAAGGGGGCAGTTCTACTTTATCGAAATGAACACCCGCATTCAGGTGGAGCATCCGGTGACCGAAATGGTGACCGGCTTGGACCTGGTCAAGCAGCAAATCCGGGTGGCCGCAGGGGAAAAGTTGCCCTTTACCCAGGAGCAGGTGGAATTTCGGGGCCATGCCATTGAATGTCGCATCAATGCAGAGCACCCGGAAACCTTTGTCCCATCGGCAGGCACCATTCAGGACTATCACGCCCCTGGTGGCAACGGGGTGCGGGTGGATTCGGCGGTATATGCCGGTTATGCCATTCCGCCCCACTATGATTCCATGATTGCCAAGCTCATCGTCCATGGAGCCGACCGTCATGAGGCCATTGTCCGTAT
The DNA here is from genome assembly GCA_015233935.1 of Magnetococcales bacterium. GTDB lineage: Bacteria > Pseudomonadota > Magnetococcia > Magnetococcales > JADFXB01 > JADFXB01. The sequence continues at coordinate 4,908 of JADFXB010000208.1, forward strand.
GCGTCGTGCCTTGGATGAATATGTGATCAACGGTATTTCCACCTCCATTCCTTTGCATCAGCGGATCATGACCGATTCGGATTTTTGCAAGGGACATTATAACTTGCACTTTTTGGAACGGTATCTCAAAAAGGGCAAGGGTGGTTCCAAATAGACCAGACTTTTGAAAGCAGGCTCGGCCATGACCGCATCCCCTTTTCCGCCGGTGCCGTTGATAGACCGAAAATTGATTCAGGAGCGCATCCAGGAGATGGCTCGTCAAATAGAGTCAGATTTGGCGGGAACCCCCAAGCCGGTGTTGGTGATCATCATGAAGGGGGGCATGCTGTTTGGGGCTGATTTATTGCGTGCGCTGCATATTCCCATGCCGGTGGCCATGATCTATCCCCGCTGGGGTGGTGAAGTCCTAGCCGCGCCAGGGGATGATGCCCTGTTGACCGGAGCCGATCTCATCCTGGTGGATGTGGTGATGGATGATGGTGAATCCCTCATGCGGGTATTGAAGTGGCTGAACAACTTCCAACCCACCTCCG
>JADFXB010000209.1 GCA_015233935.1 Magnetococcales bacterium
CATCAAGACCCATCCCAGCTATGCCACCGCCCATGAAAATTTGGGCGATATCTATGCCAAAATGGCCTCCCAGGCTTATAGCAAAGCCTTGCAGCTCAATCAGGGCAACTCGGCGGCCCAGGCCAAACTGGCCTTGGTGAAAAAACTTTTTCTGCCCCCTGGAATGGATGAGGAGCGGGGCACCGTGGTGGCCGCCAATACCCGTCCCAGCAAGGAGAGCAGCAAAAAGACAGAAAGCAAACCGGTCAAGGCGGAGACCGCCCCCGTGGAGATGGCCAAGGTGGAACCGGTGAAACCAGAACCGGTGAAAGCAGAACCTGTCAAAGTGGAACCGGTGAAACCAGAGCCGGTGAAAGTGGAACCGGTCAAAGTGGAACCGGTCAAAGTAGAACAGGTCAAAGCAGAACCCGCGAAAGTAACTCCGCCAGTGGAACCCCCGCTCCCGGTTGCCAAGGTGGAGCCGGTGAAGAAAGAGGTTCCGGCCAAAGTGGAAGGCGAAAGCAAGGCGGCTCATCGGCAACAAGAGGCGGCGGTGGCCAGTGCCCTGCATGCCTGGGCTGCGGCCTGGTCCAGTCAGGATGTCACCCGCTATCTGGGCTATTATTCCATGCAGTTTAAACCAGCGGATGGCACCAGTCGTAAAGATTGGGAAAAGGTGCGTACCCAACGATTGCGGGCACCACGTTTTATCCAGGTTCAGCTCAGTGATGTGAAGGTTGACATGCAGGATGGAGGTACGGCCAAGGTTTCCTTCAAACAGGTCTACAAATCCAGCTCCATCAGTTCCACTGGTAAGAAGAATTTATTAATGAAACAGGAGGCTGGTGCCTGGCGTATTTTGCAGGAGCTGTTCGATGGGTAACTGGGGAAGAGGTCTTTTCCTCCTGTGTTGTTTATGGATGCAGGCTGTCCTGGCCGAGACGACGGCCATGCCCCTGGTCTCCCGCAACTATGAAAATGAACGCATCTTGTTGCAGGCGTGGCAGGCGTTACAGAAAAACCAACTGGATGAAGCACTGGAGGCTATGGCCAATCTGGTGCGCAAGGAACCCGACTTTCGCCTGGCCCAGTTGATCTATGGCGATTTGCTGATGGCCAAGGCCACCACCATTCGTCGGTTTGGCACCAACAGCAATGATCGCAAAGAGTTACGGGAGGAATTGGAAAACCTCCTGGATGAGGCCAAGGCGCGCTTCAGCCATTTGGTGAATCCTCCTGCCACCGATGCCATCCCCCAAGTATTGATGCAACTGCCACGGGAAAATGCCTTTGCCATCGTGGTGGACTTGTCCAAATCCCGCCTTTATCTTTTTCGCAATGATACTGACCGTCCCCGGTTGATATTGGATTTTTATGTCTCTGCGGGCAAGAATGGCACCCAAAAATATCGCAAGGGGGATAAACGGACGCCCATTGGTGTGTATTTTATCAACGAGCGTTTTCCTAAGGAAAAGCTGCCCGATTTTTATGGGGCGGGGGCGTTGCCCATCAACTATCCCAATGAATGGGATCGCATCCATCGGCGTACCGGTTACGGCATCTGGCTGCATGGCACCCCCACCGACACTTACAGCCGTCCACCCCGTGCCAGTGATGGTTGTGTCGCCCTGTCCAACAGCGATTTTCAAATGCTGGAGGAGTTGACCGGGGTGGGAACGCCGGTGATCATCAGCGAACAGGTGGATTGGCTCTCGCAAAAGGAGTGGCAGGAGACCCGCAAGGAGTTTCTCGACCGCTTGGGCCAGTGGACCCAATGGTGGCAGGGGAGGGATGTAAACAGTGTGCTGTCCAGTTATGCCCCGGATTTTCGCAATCAATCCCGTAATTTGGAAAACTGGAAGCGGGAAATTCGCTGGGTGATGACCGTCAAGCCGGAGCGGGGTGGGGATCTGTCCGAGTACACCATTTTGGGTTATCCGGGTCCCACTCCCATGATGTTGGTCAGTTATGCCACCACCGGCAAGGATACCGCCAGTGGTGTGGTGCGGCGGCAGTTGTGGCGGCGGGAGGCGGAAAAGAAAGAGTGGCGCATTATTTATGAGGAGTTGGGGTAATGTCCTCCCAGGTGCCCATACTGGAAACCGCTTATGATCCCAGCGTGGAGCGCAAACAGTGGGTGCGGGTGACCTTATCGGCCCATGCTTTGTTGCGGCAGTATCATGGTGGTGAGGGGGAGCGGTTGTTGATGGTGCGCCTTTCCTATCGGGATCATCGCAATGGCAAGTGGGCTTTTCCGGGTGGATATGTGGATTGGGGGGAGAGCCTGGAAAAGGCGTTGCAACGGGAGGTGGCGGAAGAGATTGATGTACGCCTTACCGGTTGGCGGCAGGTGCAGGTGGTTCCCATGTTGCAGGGGGAGCGTCCCCATGTGGGTTTTCTCTATCTGTGTGATCATTGGCAGGGGGAACCACGAATTGTCAGCCATGAATTGAGCGAAATTGGCTGGTTTACCCGTCAGCAGTTTCATCAGGCCATCGCCCAACAAACCCTTGCCTACCCGGAGATGGCTTTGCAGGTGGCCTGCCTGGGTTGGCAAACCGACGATCTTGTGGAGTGAGCCATGGCCCGTTTTTCTTTGCCTCTGGTGATGATGGTGTTGGCGGTAACCACCATGGCTCCTCTGTATGGGGAAGAGCCTTCCTCTGCCGCCCAGCAGCAGGCGGAGGCGGCACTGGATCGGGCGCGTCATCATCTGGGGGAGGCCTTCAAGGCCATGCAGGAGGCGGGTTCGTTGCTTTATCAGGACAAGGTTCCCCCCTTGCGCGAGAAAAGTTTCGACTTATTGGAAGAACTCATGGGGCAAGCCCAGAACATGCTCAAGGATTTGCAGAAGCAACTGCCCAAGCAGCTTCCCGTACCCCCTTCCCAACTGCCACCGCGCCCGGACCAGGCCCCACCGGAGGGCGGGCGGGATCGGTTTATTTAACCTAGAAGATCAGGAAAAACCATGCTCTACATAACGGAAAAAGCCGCCCGCATGGTGGGTCTCTCTGCCCAGTCGGCGGGATGTGAAGGAATGGATTTGCGTTTGTCCTATCATGCCGATCAAGTGGGAGCCGCTCGTTTTCGCATGGGGTTTGATGAGGCAAAGCCGGAGGATGTGGTTTGGGAGTGTCAGGGCATCACGGTGCGACTGGCCCCCCAATTTCAGGCGGATTTTGAACATTTGGTGTTGGACTTTCAGGATATACCGGCGGGTGGTGCCCAGTTTGTCTTCTTGAATCTTCGTTAGGGGAGGCTGGCCATGAGTGTCTTGCTGGAATTTTCCATGACCCCGCTGGACAAGGGGGAGAGTGTCAGTCCCTATGTCTCCCGCTCTTTGGACATCATCGACAAAAGCGGCATCCCTTATAAACTCGGTCCCATGGGCACCTGTTTGGAAGGGGAGTGGGATGAGGTGATGGGCGTGGTCAAGGCGTGTCTGGAGCGCATGCAAGAGGATTGTGTGAGAATTTCCATCTCCATCAAGGCCGACTATCGCAAAGAGGGTCAAAACCGCCTGGCCGGCAAAATTGCCAGCGTGGAAGGAAAAGTGGGCCGTCCGTTGCAGAAATAACCTTGTCTCTTCTTCGATTCAAGCCAATGATTTGTCCTTCTGACGTTCAACAGACTGTTAAGGAGGCAACGGCCCATGGCGCAAGCGGATATCTTGGTGGAGTTGGTACGCACTGCGACCAGTGGCGACCAGCTTGCCTTTCGTAAAGCTGCCGAAAGCCTTATTCAGGAAGAAAAGGCCAAAGGCCACCGAATTTTGGCCGAGCGTTTGGCCAAATCTCTTCAGCCGTTGACCAATCAGGTGGTGCGACGTTCTTTGCCTGCACCGGGTTTGAATGGCAACGGGTCTGGTCCTCACAAAGATTTAATCTTTGAAACAACACCGGAACGCTCCTTGAGCAGCCTGGTGCTTTCGGACGAAATCACCCTCCAGATAAAAGAATTGATTGAGGAGCAGCATCGATTTGAGTTGCTGCATGCCTATAATTTACGACCGCGCCATCGTTTATTGTTGGCTGGTCCGCCAGGCAACGGTAAAACCTCCCTGGCGGAAGCCTTGGCTTATGAGTTGATGTATCCTTTGATCACCATTCGCTATGAAACCCTGGTGGGCAGTTATTTGGGGGAAACCTCCGGGCGGCTCAAGCAGGTGTTTGATTATGTACGCACCCAACGTTGTGTGCTGTTTTTTGACGAATTTGAAACCTTGGGTAAAGAACGGGGGGATACCCACGAAACGGGTGAAATAAAACGGGTGGTTAGTTCTTTATTGTTGCAATTGGATCAATTACCCGATTATGCTGTGGTGGTGGCGGCCAGCAACCATCCAGAATTGCTGGATCGGGCGGTATGGCGTCGTTTTCAAATTCGTCTGGAGCTTCCTCTGCCCACGCGGGAGCAGTTGCAACATTTTATTGATGAAGTGAGCCATCGTTGCCAGGTGCAATTTGGTATCACCAGCGAATCCTTGGCCACCCATTTGTTGGGGCACAATTTTTCCGAGGTGGAAGAATTTTGTCTTGGGGTGGTAAGGCGGGCTATTTTGGACAAGAAAACCAAGTATGCAAAATCCATCACCCAACATAAACTGGAACAGTGGCGGACCAGATTGACTCCTGGTCAGACTGACAAATAATCATTTATTTTTTCTGGAACAAGCATGACCCAACACCTCCCCCTGCTGGTTTTCCCGCAAGCTGTCAATGTAATCCCGTAAAACAGGCAAAGGTTTTCCACCAAGTGCTTATCAATTGCCATCTGTTGATAAACAAGTCTCTCGTACTTTGAAGCGGTTAGAAATTTCAAGGCACCCTTCCAAATTGTTACAGGCATCAAGGAATTTCGTACCGGGAAAACTCTGGAAAGGCAGTAAAATAAATGGATGAAATTTTGTTATGCGTTTTACAAGCTTCCCTGTGTTGGCATGAGAGCATAAACAACATAGATTAATTATAATGTCTCTAGTTGTTATCTTCATAAATTCAGTAGGTAATATTTTTTAATACTACCTTATATAGAAGAAATTAATTTTTTCTTGATTATGATATTGAATTCCTTCATACTGAAAGAGTCTTAGACTATTTACTTGAGCAGGAGTCCATGATGGCCACCAATACTGGACAAAACCACCGCAAAGGGTCTGTAAAAGATCGTACACAGGTTCAGAACCCGATTAATGGAAACTATACCAAACGTAACACCAAAACTGGGTTATTTATCGACCAAAAGCAAGATGGTAAACCTTTCAAAGGTGTAGCAGAGGAACCGGATGATAGAAAAAAATAAAAACGGCTAGAACATTTCCATCCAATGCAGCCAAGAATGGAATTCTGCTGCAATTTTTAGACGAAAATTATACCTTGTTTTAGCGTGATGGCTATGAACTAGTTTTTTCAAGTTTGTATAAATTTTATAATTCTATATGCCGTATCG
>JADFXB010000020.1 GCA_015233935.1 Magnetococcales bacterium
TATCACCCATTCTGCAACAACTGGGCGGCATGGGTGGCATGGTAGGTGAGGATCATATCGGCCCCAGCCCGTTTGAAAGAGGTGAGGATTTCCATAACCATACGATCTTCGTTGATCCAACCTTGCATGGCAGCGGCCTTGACCATGGCATATTCGCCACTGACATTATAGGCGGCCACCGGCACATCAAAATGGTCCCGCACCTCCCGAATAATATCCAGATAGGCGAGACCGGGCTTGACCATGACCACGTCGGCCCCTTGTTGTACATCCAGGGCCACCTCTCGCAAGGCTTCACGGCGATTGGCCGGGTCCATCTGATAGGTGCGGCGGTCGCCGGACTTGGGAGCGTTCTGGGCGGCTATTCCAAACGGGCCGTAGAAGGCGGAGACATATTTAGCCGCATAGGCCATGATGGGAATGTTGGTAAAGCCGGTTTGATCCAATGCCCCGCGAATGGTGGCCACACCACCGTCCATCATGCCAGAGGGAGCTACCATATCCACCCCGGCTTTGGCATAACTTATGGCAGCTTCACCTAAAATTTCCAATGTGGCATCATTGTCCACGTCGCCGTTGTGGAGAATACCGCAATGACCATGATCGGTATATTCGCAGTAGCAGGCATCGGCAATGAGATAAAGATCGGGCAGGGCCTCCTTGAAGGTACGGATGGCCGACTGGATGAGACCGTTATCATCCCGTGCATCGCTGCCGGTGGAATCTTTGATGGCGGGGATGCCGAAGAGGATCACCCCACCCACCCCCAATTCCATGGCTTGGCGGGCAAGAGGAATGGCCTGATCCACCGAAAGTTGGAAAACCCCTGGCATGGCTGAGACGGGTTTGACCACCTCTTTACCGGGCACCAGGAAATAGGGTTGAATCAAATCAGCAGGTTGCACCATGGTCTCTTGCACCATACGGCGAATGGCCGGGTTGGCGCGCAGACGACGGGGACGATGAACTTGTGCAGAAACTGAAAAGTGTATTGACTTTGTCATGGCATCAGGCGACATTGTAGATATAAGAAAATCGTATCCCCCAACGGGAGATAGCCCTTACCTCCGAATTTTGGAGGTGCATCTATCATGCGGCAGTATCAGGCCAGTGAGCAAGAGATAAATGGAAATCTCCTCCCTTGGCATTTGTCTTTGGTTGGGGTATGCTGAAAAGGGTGGTGGTTTATCGTCAAGTTCCTTAAATTAGTCGGGAACATAGCCTAATGATTTACCAGATTGGAAATCGACTCAAAGTTGCGGGCCATTCGGATGTGGGATGCGTGCGGACCCTCAACGAGGATAATTTTAAAATCGACGAAGAATTGGGACTTCTGATCGTCGCCGATGGCATGGGGGGACATGACGCGGGCGAGGTAGCCAGTGCTCAAGTTATCGAAGTGATTCAGGACTTTTTGCGAAACCAATCTCCATCTCCTCCTGGTCGCGAAGAGTCGGAGAGCACTCTGACCCTGAATCTTTCCGCTTATGATGACGATGAGCCGACCTTGGATGATGGTTTGGACGCCACCATGGATGATCTTCCCAATCCCATGCTGGCTATGGTCACTGCTTCCATCCATCATGCCAACTCCAAAGTCAATGCGGTCAACCGACGCAAAGGCTATCCTGATGGCATGGGTATGGGTGCCACGGTGGTGGGGATGTGGTTGCCTGAATACAGCGAAGACCCGGTGGTTTTCCATGTGGGGGACAGTCGCTTGTATATGTGTCGCAAGGGCAAACTCCTGCAATTGACCCAGGATCATTCCATGTATCAGCAATGGGTCAATTTTGGTGGAACGGGTACGCCGCCTGCACAGAATATTTTATTGCAGGCCATGGGTCCCAGCAGCAAGGTCACTCCCGATGTGCGTTTTCAGCATTTGGATAAAGGCGACTTGGTGATGATCTGCTCTGACGGATTGACCGGCATGGTTCCGGACGCCATGATTGAGCAAACGTTGCGTAAAACCAATGCCAACAATCTCAATGAAACCTGTCAACAATTGATTGAATTGGCCAAACAGCGGGGTGGTAAGGATAATATCACCGTGATTGTGGGATTGATGGTTTAATCCCCTGATTTTGGTGACCCACCTGGTGTGGAAGGATTGGCATTACAGATCAAGAGGTCGTGGATCTTGTCATGAGAGAGATTAACAATCTAGCCATCATGTTTGCGGATATCAGCGGCAGTACCCGTCTCTATGAAACGTTGGGAGACGAGCGTGCCCGTGATCTCACCTCACGGGTGATCAACCTGATGTCCCGGATTACCAAAGACTATCGTGGGCGGGTGGTTAAAACCATCGGTGATGAGGTGATGTGCACCTTTCCCACCGCCAACGATGCTGCCGATGCAGCCTTACAGATGCAGGAGGATGTCTCCAACCCTGCCAATACCATGGGAACCAAATTAAGTATTCGGGTGGGGTTCCATTATGGCGAGGTGATTGAAGAGGGTGGTGATGTCTTTGGTGACGCGGTCAACCTGGCAGCCCGCATGGGTGGGCAGGCCAAAGCAGAGCAGATCATTACCACCGGTGAAGCGGTGGAGCTGATGCGTCCTGACTTAAAGGAGAACTGCCGCCTGGTGATTACCACCACGGTGAAGGGTAAGACCAAGCCGGTGGAAATTTATGAATTGACCTGGGGTGAAGAGGAAGATTTGACCATCATGGGTGGTCTGACCCAAAAAATTGCCCCGGCCAACATTCCCTCGGGAACGCTGAAGATTGTGCATCAGGATATTAAGTTGGAAGTTGGACCCGATCTGCCGTCCATCACCATGGGACGTGGTAATCAAAATAATGTGATGGTGGCCGACACCATGGCATCTCGGGTGCATGTGAAGATTGAGTATCGCCGTGGGAAATTTATTTTGGTGGATCAAAGCACCAACGGAACCTATGTCACTGCCAGCCAGGGCAAGCGTTCCTTTGTCCATCGTGAGGAGTTTCCGTTGGAAGGGGATGGGGTGATTGGTTTGGGCAAAGCGGTGCAGCCCAATATGCCAGAGGCGGTGCATTTTTCTGAAAAATGAACCAGGTATTACCAAAATTCAGTCAATCACAAGGGCGGCAGGTTTTAAGGAACTGGCCGCCTTTGTTTTTTGGCCCGTTGTGGGTTGGATTGGCAGGAGTATTCAGTAAGTGTCAACCATTTATGGGGGAGCCATCATGCGTGATATGAGTCAATTGCATGTTTTTTTGGATAAGGTTGCCAAAACGCGCCTACCGGAGGGTCCTTCTGATATTGCCCAAACCATTATTCGCACGGCGGTGGGTGAATATGTGGCGGCGGGTTATTTGACCCGTCAAACACGGGTGCTGGATGTGGGTTGTGGCAGTGGCATGGCTTTGATGGAGATGAAAAAGCATGGTATCGAGGCACATGGTCTGGCCGTGGGAGAGAACGCACGCACCCTTCGCGCCATGGGTTTTCATATTATTGAGTCCGAACAGGAATTTACCGGCCTGCCGGATGCTTCCTACGATTTTCTCTGGTCCCGTCACATGTTATCCCAAAGTGTGATGCCCGCTTTTGCGTTGAGCGAATACCATCGTTTGTTAAAACCAGATGGTCTGCTTTATGTGGAAGTAGCGGCCCCCGACACGGATGCCCATCATGAGCGCAACCCCAATTCGTTAAGCCAGCTTCCTGTGGTGTTATGGCAGCATTTGTTTTATCGGACGGGCTTCATCCAGTTTCGTCCCATTATCCAGCAAATGCTTACCTTGAAAGGTGGCGGCAAAGATACTTACTGGTGTTTTTTATTGCAGCGTACAAAATAGTTGGTTAAATCAACGTTTTTTTTGGACTTAGAATTAATGTGAATGAGAAGCAGAGCTGTTATACTTCTCATTTTTATAATAATAGTATTTATTATTATCCAACTTTAAACAATAGTACATGTTTATATTCACCCCCTTCAGGATACATCCTTGACTTGGGAGGTTCCAATCATTAACGTTTGATCGTTATTAAAATAGTGACTCTCCCATTGGCCTGCTATCTCTTCCTAATACCCTAAAAATTCTGATGATACACTTGACAATCCATCAGTTTCCTAAATAGAATTGCTCCCATGCAAGGAGGCTCAAAGAAAAAAATGACAGGACAACACTGGAACAGTCCTCCCGAAAAAATGGTGGCAACCGCCGAGCCAAAGAAGGGCGGCTTTATTCATAAAATGAGCGTTTTTCCTTATCAAAAGTATTTGTACCTTCCTGTTATTTTCGGCGTCCTCTTGCTACCTTTATGTGCCCAAGCTGGTCAACGGCCAGCCATGTCTTCTGCTCCCCTGGAAAATCCCTCCTCCCTGCCGACCGACGAACCTACGGAACAAGGAAAACTGACAGATTTATTACAAATTTTGGAAGAGAGCACGGAAATTGCGACCAAAACCAAGCTCAATGTGGATTTTGTGCCAGGCATGGTGACCATATTGACGGGGGATGATCTCAAATCCCGTGGGGTGAATACGGTACAGGAGGCTCTCAATCTGGTGCCTGGTTTCACCACCTCCATGGCAGGCCCCATGAAGGAGCAGGTGACGGTACGGGGTGTTTCCAAACAACTTTCCGGCAAGATTAAATTTTTAATCAATGGTATGCAAGCCAATGATACCTCCATGGGTGAGCCATTTTATATTTATGCCATCCCCATGGACTTGATCGACCGTATTGAGGTCATTCGCGGGCCAGGTTCGGCGGTTTATGGGGAGTTTGCCTATTTGGGGGTGGTAAATATTATCACCAAAACCAAGGGGAATCGGATTATTGGTCAATATGGCAGTTTTGGTGCTGTCATGGGTGGCGGGGTGTTTTCCTATACCCCACCCAAGGAGCAATATGGTTTTAGTCTGGCCATGTCGGGCTGGCAGAGTGATGGTGGGCATGTGAGGAGTGGACTGGATCGGGATTTAAGTGGTGCCCCCTTTAATTCCCCCGCCAACTCCCATTTATACGCCCCTGGCAAGGTGAATGAGGGGATATCCCACAGATCGGCCTTTTTGTCTGCCTACCATAAAGACACCTCTCTGGTGGCCCAGTATATCGCCCGTGGGGATGGGGAACGATTTGGTCACAACGATGTATTACCACCGGAGGAGGATCGCCTTTCCCTTCATTCCGCCACCTGGCTGGTGGAAGGTCGGCAAAATTTCCAATTTGGTAAAGAGTGGCAGACCACCTTCAAACTGGGACTTTTTCGCGACCGTTTTGATATGGATCGGGCGTTCATGTGGCCGGTGGGCATGGCCCCGCTTCCTAACACCATCAGCAAGTATGTCAACGAAGATCGTTATTATGGCAGTGGTGGGATGGTTTATCGGGGTTGGGAGCGGCATACCATTTCTTCAGAAGTGCAATATTCGGACAGTTCCGCCTGGGATTCCTCGGGAACCAGCCTGGGAAGAAGCATTTTTGGTTTTTCGTTGCAGGATCAAATTTCTCTGCTTGAGCCGTTGGATGTGACCATTGGTTTGCGTTATGACGATTACAACCAGATTGGCACCACCTTGATGCCAAGGATTGCGGCGGTCTATCGTTTATCCAACAACCATATTTTCAAGGCCCAATATGGGGAGGCCTTTCGTCCTCCCAGCTATATGGAGTTGAACCCCAACGCGCAACCGGTGAACGGCACCCCTGGCAACAAGCCGGAGACCATTCAAACCCTGGAGGCGGGGTATATTTATCGGGACCATGAGCGGGTGGGACGTATCACCTTGTTTCACTCCGAACTGGACGATGTGATCGACCTGGTGGTGACGGGTGGTGGGGCAAGAAAATATATGAACACCCAAAACATTCGTTTGCATGGTATTGAATTGGAGTTGGAGGCTAAACTTTCCAAGCAATGGAAGGTGGACAGCAATATTTCCTATGTGGATACCAAGGATGTGGCTTCCAAGCAGGATTTGGCCGGGGCTACCGATTGGTTGTTCAACATGGGTCTGGCCTACGCCCCCCAGGATGATCTATTGTTTTCTCTGCAATTTCGTCATGTGGATTCCCGCTATCGGGAACCCGGTGATACGCGCCTGGAGCTGGGTGGCATCAACACCCTGGATGTGACTGCCAATGTCATGAATTTATTCCTGCCAGGCTTAACCTTGCGCAGTGGCATTAAAAATATTCTGGATGCATCCGTTGTCTATCCCGCCTTGATGAACACCTATCCCAACGACTATCCCCGCCCTGGCAGAAGTTGGTGGATGAATTTGTCTTATGATTTTTAAGAGACGCCCCAAATCGCACCAATAATACATGCGGTCACAAAAAGTCGGGCAAGATGTTTTATACATCCTTTAGAGATGCACAGGAATGATTATGCGCGGGAGGGTTGAACGTGGAGGTGGAGACCTAACGCTTTGATGGCTTTGAGAAGAGATTCGACGCTGACATGATCTGAACTTACCAGTTGAGCCAGATTATCCAAGGTGGCAGAATCCATATCGTTGTGCTGGTTACGGGCACGTTCTATGGTGCGCAAGGCATGAACAACCAGCTCGGCATCGCCTTCATCCAGGCATGCTTCCAAATAGAGTGCCCTATCCTCCTCGCTGGTTAGATAGTTCGCGGTGTCATACGGAGAAAACAGCTCACCCATGCAAGCTCTCCCGCCACTTTTTGGCCAATTGAACAGCAATCTCTATATCCGATTCCTGTGTTTTTTTGTCCCCCCCTGCCAACAGGATGACCAAAGAGGAACCTTGCTGTGCGTAGTATACCCTGTATCCTGGACCACAATCAATCCGCAATTCCCATATCCCGTCGCGTAATGGTTTCACATCCCCTCTATGGCCAAGGGCGAGTCGATCAATTCTGGCACGGATTCGTGCAAGTGCGATTTTATCCTTTAGCTGGGAAATCCATTGATAAAATTTGTCACTCTGAATGATTTTATTCATAATCATTCATCCTTTTTCCCTGTTCTAATGGCTAACCCATTACTTTCCAAGGGAAAGTAATTCCTGTTTGCTGGAGTCAAAGTATCAAGCCCATTATAAAATTGTCAAGCAATGGTATCGATAAATAATTTTTTTATCCTAAATTTTGATTGATCAAAGCTGGCAACTTTAACACTCCTAGATATTAAGATGCATTTATCACCCCATCAAAAAAGAATGCTATAATATACATGTTACAAGGAAAAAATCACCTTGAATGGAGAATAAACATTGGCACCCTCCCCATTCCCTGATTTTGGTTTGCCGGCAAGGGTGGATTGTTGCCATTGTTGGCGATAGAATGGTGATTTTTAAGAGCAGAAATAAGATTAATCCAGAATGGTGACCTTCCCCATGCATGCAACGACCAACCCCCAAGACTTTGCCTCTCATCCATCTGGTGAGCAATGGCAGCGGCTGGCCCGTAGCTTGCTGGATCAACGCCATGGCCATAACAACATTCAGGAAATTAGCTCCATAGGGGGCGATGGTGGGGTGGATTTTTTTCATAGCTTGGAAGATGTTGCTCATATCTATCAATGCTATGCGGCACAGCCCCCCATCCACAGCAACCAGGATCTCTACGAACGGCAGCGGGATAAGATTACCAGGGATATTGGTAAATGGATCCAACATCCCCATGAGATAATCTCTCTGGTGGGGAAGGGCAAGAAAATTGCCAGGTGGATTTTGTTTGTTCCCTTCTATGCCGATAAACGCGTCATTGAGCATGCCAAAAATAAAGAGGAGGAGGTAAAGAAGAACCTTCCTGATCATGTCAGCAACGATTTTTCCATCATGGTGGCGTGGCTGGAGCAGTATGGGGTAGAACGGGAAAAACTTTACCAGCAAGGAAGCCTGCCAAACCATGACACCCCTTTTGCCGATCCTTGGGGGAGTGCGGCGTGGAACAGCCCTCTATGGCATGAAAAATCCAATCTGCGCTTCCCTGTGGCCGCTTGGGCAGCACGGCGGCGCACGGACTTGAATTTGGCAAAGAGTGATACCGTTGCCAATCCTTGGCGAGAGGAGGCATGGCCCCAGCACGCCCTCAAACGCCTGGAGCAGTTGAGCACCCAACTGAAGCTGGAATGGAGTGACGAGGAAGCAGCCCTGCTGGTGATGGCTCCTTTCCTGCGCCATACCATCACCACCCTGGCCGAAGAGATGGCCCCGGACGCCCTTTGGCCCCACCTCCCTGCCCACCACCACCCCAACCCGGAGCACCCGACGCGGATCCTGGCGGAGGCCCACGCCCGTCTGCTCACCCGCCGTCCGCAACTGGCCCGCAAACGAGATCGTTTACTGGCGCAACATTGGGAGACCGAAGCGGTTTGGGTCAACCGCTGGCTCTTGCATCATGCCTTGCTGCCCTTGCCCCTGCTGTGGGATGCGGATCCAAACAATCCCAGTGTGATGAATGAAGATTTTTTGGTGGATACCAACGGGTTGATGAAGCGCATCGATCCCCATGGTCAACTCTTTACCCCCGCCAAAGAGTCACCCTTTTTGCTGGCGCGACGCATGCCCGCCCTTGACGAAGCCTTTTTGCAGAGGATGGTAGATCGTTATTTAAATGAACGCCCTCTACGTTTGCGCCGTATGGCCTATCTGGTGGATTTGGCGGGGCGCATGGCCTTGGATCCCCGTCTGCTGCCGGCAGTGGTGGTGGATCATGTGGGGTTACAGGATCCCTTGACCCCGCAATCTGTGCGGGATTCCCTGGCCAAAGGACAATGGATCCAGCAGGGGGATAGTCCCTGGTCCTACCATCTGGAATGCGACCATCCCGCCCTTGACCTGGCCATTCAGGAATGGGTTGAGCAATTGGAGCGGCAACGCCTCCAGGGGGCCGTTACTGTTGGCTTGATCCCCACTTGGTCCCGTTTTGTCGCCGATGGGTTAATACCAAGCAAACAGAAAGGTTTACCAGCCTTCACCCGCCCCCACCTCAGCTTTACCCTGGCCCAGAATGAAGTGCGGGAGTTATTGATGGGGGAGCAGCTCTACGGCGACCCCTCCATTGCCATTCGGGAGCTGTACCAGAACGCCCTGGATGCCTGCCGTCATCGGGAAGTGCGTTTGCTTGCCGCCCTCTATCGGGATCCCCAATGGCAGGCCAAAGGTTGGCAGGCCACCGCCAAGGGACGCCAACCGGGAACCCATGGGGAATGGATTCCTGCTGGCGAGATCCCTACCCAAGCCGAAAAGGAGGCCATTGCCAGCCATTTCAAATGGCATGGAGAAATCATCTTCCAGGATGGGGTGGATGAAGATGGTCCCTATATCATTTGCCAGGATAATGGCATCGGCATGGGGCTGCGGGAGTTGCGGGAGAGCTTTGCCCGAGCGGGTGCCCGCTTCGTCCACTCGGAAGAGTATGTGGATGAAGCCTTCTCCTGGCGTCGATTGGGGATTGGTCACTATCCCAACAGCCAGTTTGGTATCGGGGTATTCAGTTATTTCATGCTGGCAGATGAGATCCACGTGGATTCCCGCCGCATCGGTCCCACCGATGATCCTGATAGTCTTACTGATCCAGTCACTGTGTCCATTTCCGGTTCGGGCAGTCTGTTCCGGGTCATTCCCCAGAAAGGAACAAAGTCCACCCTCTGCCGTCATGGTGGAACCCGCGTTCGCCTTACTCTTAATCGGACTCATAAAAAGGATGAATTTGGTCAAGGAATCATTCCCATAACCGCCAAATCGACGCTAAAAGAATTACTTTGGCTCGCCGAATTTCCAGTCCGAGTTGACAATGTCTTAGATGGGACAGCAGAGATTTGGGAAGTTGGCGTTTTGTACAATATAGAGGAGCAATCTGGCAACTGGTATGTTGAAACCGGGATCACTGATCTATGGTGGGCCAATAATGGTGGGATTCTATCCGATGGAATTTTTACGTATTCTATTTCTTACCCTTGCTTACTCGTCAATCTGCGTGGACGTTATCGTCCAACCCTGACGATAGATCGAAAAAAGGTTATCAATTCGGATCAAAAATGGGTTACAGATGCTCTGAATACCCATGGCTGGAAATCACTGTATGATGCCACACACCTGGGGCTTGAATTTTACTGGGATGCCTGTAGTCACTTTCCCTGGGCTGTGGATCTTTGGTGGGAAGACATGTGTAAGTCTTGCATTAATGTTAAATTGAGCACTCATCGTTTTGGGGAAAATACACTACTTGACATTAATATCTTTGGAATATGCCCGACGGATGGAACATTCCTCGAACATATTTACAAAAACAACTATGATAACTTAAATATTGATTTTCCTGATGGCAAGGAATTCGATAAATCAGGTATTTTCAATCATCTGAAACACAAAGTTTCAATTAATTATTTATCATCAAGAGCACCTATTTTATTGAAAGAATGGCCAGCATTAGGAAAAAAGGGTGAAATTATTGAAAAGTATCTAAAAGAAAAAATAATTCCTTTTGCACCGGGTATCCCTAACTGCCTTATTAGAATATCACCATTAGTTGCTTGTGTTATAACTGAATCTGTTTGTAGTGATGGAAATTACAATAAAAATCTCTGGCTGAATAGTGACACCATCAATATTTTTCAGATTTTTGGTGCGTCCAAAAAGCTCAACATAACACCCAGAAACGTTCTCTCCCGGCTACAATCCCTTGCACCTGTCGGGCTAAAGCTCCCCACCCTCTCCCCCTCAGAACTGGATCCATTTCCCATCCCCAGCAAGGAAGACTTGATGCTTCTATCCTTAAATCTAAATGGCTATCACCCGTGGCTTGAAAACTTAGTTACGGTGTTCCACATCCTCCGTGCCTCTAATGAACTTAACCAATCACCCTGCACTATCTATACCCGACTGAAAACCTTCAAACAACTCGGACTAACTCTCCCAGCCATCTCAATGACCGAACTAAAGACCATACCCATCCCTGATCTATTGGATTTACTGCTTCTCTCTTGCCAACTTAATGGATATTGGCCGTGGTTGGAAAAAACTGTTACCCAGGAACACATCATCGAAGCATCAAAACAATTCAATCGCTCACCCCGCTACATCCTGGACCGGCTGAAACTGTTCGCCCCTCTATGTGGGCTGACACTACCTGATGCAGATGACCCTGCCTTTGGATAAATCAATACAGATTTTCACCCTGCCCCTTTGATTCAATCCCGTGCCCTCATCCGCCAAGGCGGCCTGAACCATACCGGTTTTGAATGCACCCTGATTGGAAACAGACCGGTGCGCTGAGGGATTGCATCAAGGCAAATAAAGCCAGGAACAAATGGCCACCGCCCCCAACACCCCCGCCAAATCTGCCGCCAGTCCGGCAGCCAGGGCGTGACGGATGCGGTGGACTTGGACGGCCCCAAAATAGACCGCCAACACATAAAAGGTGGTTTCGCTGGAACCTTGCAGGGTGCTCACCAAAATGCCGGTGTAACTGTCAGGACCGATGGCAGGATTTTGTATGGTGGAAGCCAGGACAGCAAAAGCCCCCGAACCGGACAAGGGACGCATAAGAGCCATGGGCAGGGCCTCGGCGGGCAGATTGATCAAACTGGTGATGGGAGCCAGCACCGCCACCAAGCCATCCATGCCACCACTCGCCCGAAACATGCCCACCGCCACCAGAATGGCCACCAGATAGGGAATGATGCGGGTTGCCAGTTGAAAGCCATCCTTGGCCCCATCCACAAAAACTTCGTAAACCCTGACCTTACGCATAAAGCCAAACAGCAACAGAGCCATCACCAAGGAGGGCATGATCCAGGGACTCAACGCCTTGCCAAAGATAATGGTGAGGGGAATCAAAGAGGCAAGCCCCAAAAAGGCCAACCAGGAAACCCAGGATGGATACCCTTCCGACAAACCTGCCATCTCCTGCAACGGTTCAACCGCTCCCCCCTCGGCAGCGGTTTCCTCTACCGCCTTGCCCTCCTGCCAAGGGAAAAACCGCTGAAAAAATTTCACCGCAATCACCGCTACCACCGTGGAACAGGTGGTGGCAAACAGGGTGGTGGGCAGAACCGCCGCCGGATCCAAAGATCCCGCCGCCGCCCGCAACCCAATGACTCCCGTGGGCAAGACCGCAACCCCTGAAGTATTGATGGCCAAGAACATCACCATGGCATTGGTGGCGGTGCCCTTGCACGTATTCAACCGGTCCAGTTCCTGCATGGCACGAATACCAAACGGGGTGGCCGCATTGCCCAATCCCATGACATTGGCCGCCAGATTCATGATCATCGCCCCCATGGCCGGATGATCGGCGGGGACATCGGGAAAGAGACGAATCATCAAAGGGCGGATCAAACGGGCAATGATCATCAACAAGCCCCCAGCTTCCGCCACCTTCATCAACCCCATGAAAAGGGTCATCATCCCCACCATACCCAATGAAAGGGTGACGGCACTGTTGGCCGACTCCACAATGCTGGTGGTCAAGGCCTGCATGGGGGCAATGGTGTTACCGGCAGAGGGCAGCCAGATCCATTGTCGATAGGCGGTGGTACAGAAGGATAAAAATACCAGAAAGAAAAATATACGATTCATAGCCCATTCCCAAAGCAGGTGATCCCGGTCACATGTTAGCCTCACCCTCCCCTTCTTAGAAAGGATTTACCCATTTTTTCTTTCTTTCCCAATGCATCTTCTGTCACACTCCCGGTAACATTCCTTTTTTTTGGGAGAAACTGGATGTCCCGATTTTTTTATGTATTACCTATTCTCCTGTGGGCATTATCACCCGTTCCCCAGGCAGTGGCCGATCAAAGTAAAGAGGGACCGGGATTTGACTGCGACAAGGCCACCTATCCGGTGGAACATTTAATTTGTAGCGATGACGACCTGATGCGGTTGGATCGCCAAATGACGGAACGTTATCGTCAGTTACGCCAGGAGGCCAGCGAAGCAAATGAAATTCTCCTGGTGGATGACCAACGGGCGTGGGTGCGCAAAAGGTTATCCGACTGCAACATTCCCACCAAAGCTTCGGGTAAACTCAAAGATCGCCCAGCCCTTATTGCCTGCCTGCAAGACCAATATACGGAGCGTCTGGCCCAATGGTCGTCGCCCCCCAAAGTGGCCAAAGGCGATGCAGAGCGTCCCCAAAGAACACCCCCCAGGTTGGGCAAAGGCGATGCAGAGTCCCCCATGGTGGGCAAAGGTGAGGTTATCTCTTTCTCCCCCACCGGGGTAATGCCCAAAGTACGCCAGGTGGTGGTTCGTTTTAACAATCCGATGGTCAACTTCGGTGATCCACGCCTGGCCCCACCCTTTGATATGCAATGCCCGGAAGCCGGTACCGGGCGATGGATCGATGGGAAACAATGGGTGTTTGATTTCAATCGCGACCTGCCCCCCGGTCTCACCTGTACTTTCACCCTGAAGCCCGAACTGGCCCAACAAGGGAAGAATAAACAAAAGTTTTCTTTTTCCACCGGTGGCCCAGAGAGAATTTTTTCCTGGCCTTATGAAGAATACGACATCAATGACGAACAGGTGTTCATATTGGGCTTTAACAGCTACGTGGACCCAGCCTCCATTCGGGATCACGTGAGTTGCGCAGTGCCAGGGGTTGGGGAACGCATCGGGGTCAACATTGTAACCGGTAAAGATCGTGGGGCCTTATTGGCCGCCCAAAAGGAGAACTATCAGCTCCGGAGTTATTTTGAAACGCTTCTGGGGGTTTCCCAAGCCAGTGACCTATCCAAAGATGCTGAAAAACAGGGACTTATTCGTCTACCGGCTGGCAGCAATCCGCAAGAGCAATTCCAAAAAATGTTGGATGCACCGGATTCCCCACTGGTGACCTTGCAATGCAAACAACGTTTTCCCGCCGAAGAAAAAATTCAATTGGTGGTAGGCGAGGGTATTCGCACCCCATCCGGGGTGGTTCAACAAACCCCTTCCTCCTTGGAATACAAGGTCCAAAAGACATTTCATGCCAAATTTTCCTGTTCCCGCTTCCGCAAGGAGGCGGGCTGCATTCCTTCCCTTTCCATGTCCCTCTATTTCAACCGCCCTCTCAACGATGCCCAAAGCGGGGCCGTCGTTCTGAAGGATGAAAAGGGGGTGCGTTATCCAGGCAAGGTGGACACCGAGGGGTGGGAAAATCATGCAGGGAGCATGATCACTTTTGCTGGTCCCTTTCCCGCCAGCCACAACCTGACTCTGGAAATACCCGCCGCCCTCCAGGATGAAACCGGACGCCCCCTCACCAATCAAAAAGCCTTTCCCATGGTGGTGCGCACGGACAAAGAAGGGCCTATGGCCAAATTTCCCAGTGAGTTCAGCATTGTCGAACAAAAAGAAGACGCGCTCATTCCCATAACCGTGCGTAACCTGGAAAATTTAGCCCCAAAATCCAAGGGCAAGCCAACCCCTGCTCTCCCACAAATCCAGGGAAAAATGTTGCGATTGGATCCCCCAGCCATCCAGAATGGCCGCCTCTCTTTTGGGGTGATGGAATGGTTCAAGAAGGTGAAGGAAGTCCGCAAGGATTTGGACGAACAGTTTGAACCGAAAAAGCCGGGTTATGACTCGGTCTTGGAGGATATTTCCGAAGATCGTTTGACAACTTTCACCCTTCCCCGGACCACCAGCGAGCAAGAGATGGAGGTGATTGGCATTCCCTTGCAAAAATCAGGGGTCCATGTCCTGGAAGTGGTCAGTGATCGTTTGGGTGAAGCCCTGCATGATGAACAGCATCCCTACCATGTCTCCACCATTGCACTGGCAACCAATCTTTCCATTCATTTCAAAGAGGGGGCGGAAAGTTCTTTGGGGTGGGTAACCTCCCTGGATCAAGGCAAGCCGGTGGCGGGTGCCCGTTTGGTGGTGGCCAATTGCAATGGAGCCATTTATTTCAATGGCACAACCGATGACAAGGGATTGGCCCGTATCGAGCTTGCCCTGCCCAAAGAGGCGGAACGCCCCTCCTGTGGAGAGAAATGGCAGCGTGATTTACTGGTGGTCGCCATGCTTGGCGACGATTATTCCTTTCTGCTCTCCCGCTGGGGAGAGGGAATTCAACCCACCGATTTTAATCTGAAAACTTCCTATCAAACCGACTCCCTGCGCCATACCACCATTCTGGATCGCCCCCTGTTTCGCGCAGGTGAAGAGGTGCATATGAAGCATGTGGTCCGCCTGGGGTCCGGCAAGGGTTTTACCAGAATCAATGCCTCCCAGCTTCCCAGCCAATTGACCATTCAGCATCAAGGGAGCGAACAAAAAGTTCATCTCCCTCTGAAGTGGGATGAAAAAGGGGTGGCCGAATCCCTTTGGAAAATTCCCAAGGAGGCCAAACAGGGTTCCTATGAGATTACAATGGAATCTGGCACCAATAGTTGGACCTCTGGCTCTTTCCGGGTAGAGAGCTTTCGCATACCCACCATGAAGGCCGCCTTGACCCCTCCCAGCCAGGTTCCCATTGCCGCCAAACAGGTCGCCCTGGACGCTCAGTTGAATTATCTGTCCGGAGGCGTGGCACGTCTGGCTCCGGTACAAATTCGGGGCATGCTGGAGACAAAAGAGGTCACCTTTCCCGGTTATGATGAATTCACCTTTGCCATGGGAGGGGTAACCACACCAGCAAACCAGGCCAAGGATGATTTATTGCGTTTGCAAAACATGCTGTGGGATGAAACAGAAGGGGAGTCCTCCGACAAAAAATCCATCCCCTTGCCCGTGCAATCGTTGAATCTGGATCGTAACGGTACGGCACGGGTGGTGATGGACCAACTGGACCAACTGTTACCTCTACCCTACAGGCCCCGTGGACTGTTGGCAGAGATGGTTTATCAGGATGACAATGGGGAGCGATTGACCACCGCCACCCGCCTGACCCTGTGGCCCTCCCAGGTGGTGTTGGGACTTAAGCAGGACCATTGGATGATGAATCGGGAAAATTTCAAGCTGACCCTGGTGGCACTGGATACCCAGGGCAAACCCATGGCCAATGTGCCGGTTTCCATGGAAGTATTGGAAAAAAAAGTGATCACCCATCGTAAGCGATTGGTTGGTGGCTTCTATGCCTTTGATCATCAGCAAGAGGTGAAGTCCCATGGTATCCTTTGTTCTGGCAAGAGTGATGCCCGTGGATTGCTGGTTTGTGAAACCCCACCCCCGGTCACTGGTACCCTCCTGGTTGAGGCCCGCGCCATGGATGGTGAGGGGCGTGAAAGCCGCACCCATCAAGAGGTTTGGGTAGCGGGTGACAAAGAGTGGTGGTTTGAAATGGGCAACCACGACCGCATGGACTTGATCCCGGAAAAACCCGCCTATGAGCCGGGTGAGGAGGCGGTATTTCAGGTTCGCATGCCCTTCCGTGAGGCCACCGCCCTGGTTACGGTGGAGCGGGAGGGAGTCTTGGAGCAGTTTGTCACCCAACTATCGGGCAAAGAGCCGGTGGTGAAGGTGGCCATGAAGGGTCATTATGCCCCCAACGTCTTTGTTTCCGTGCTGGCGGTGCGGGGTCGCATCAACGAAACCCAGCCCACCGCCCTGGTGGATTTGGGACGCCCCTCTTTTCGGGTGGGCTTGGCCAAACTGCAAGTGGGTTGGCGTGAACATAAGCTGGATGTCAAGGTCTCTACCGACAAGCCCGCCTATCGGGTGCGCAGTCAGATGGTCGCTGAAATTGCCGTAACACCTCCAACGGGTAAACCCCTGCCTGCTGGTGCGGAAGTGGCGGTGGCGGTGGTGGATGAGGGATTGTTGCTCTTGAAGGACAATGAGAGCTGGAATTTACTGGCAACCATGATGCAAGAGCGGGGCATTTTCATCCAAAACGCCACCACTCAGAGACAGGTGGTGGGAAAACGCCATTATGGTCGCAAGGCAGTGGCTCCTGGTGGGGGCGGCGGTCAACAAGGCATGCGGGAACTGTTTGAAACCCTACTGTCTTGGCAGGGACGGGTTCCCCTGGATGCCCAGGGGCGGGCCAAGGTCACCATTCCCGTGAATGACAGTCTCACCGCCTTTCGTGTTGTGGCGGTGGCCATGGCTGGAGATGATTTATTTGGAACCGGTTCCACCTCTGTTCGTACCACTCAGGAGCTTATTCTCCGCTCTGGTCTTTCTCCCATGATTCGCCAGGGGGACCGCTTCCGCGCCAGTTTTACGGTGCAGAATGCAGACACCGTTTCCCATACCCTGGAGGTGCGGGCCAAACCTTTTGTGGAAACCAGAGAGGGTAAGGTTGAACCTTTGACCGGGGTTTCCTTGTCTCCTGTCCCCCTCACCCTGGAAGCAGGAAGCAGTGGGGAAGCGGCATGGGAGGTTACCGCCCCCAATAAGGGTCAAACCCTGCAATGGCAGGTGGAGGCGACAACCGCCAATTCCTCTCTCAAGGATGCCTTGAAGATTCGGCAAAAAATGGTAGCCCCTTATCCCATGCGTACCTTGCAGGCCACCCTGTCCCAGGTGAAAGATGACAACAGTTGGCCGATGGCCCTGCCCAAGGGAGCTTTGCCGGATCAAGCGGAAATTCAAGTCAATCTGCAATCCAGCATGGTGGGAGAGTTATTGGCCGTTCAGGAGTATTTCCAACGCTATCCTTATACTTGCCTTGAGCAGCAGGTTTCCAAGAGTGTAGGTTTACGCCAGAAGGAGCGGTGGCAACAAATTGTGGCGAGCCTGCCCCATTATCTGGATGGGGATGGCCTGGCCAAATATTTCCCCCTGATGAGCAGGGGGAGCGATGTATTGACCAGTTATGTATTGGCCCTGGCCCATGAGGCTGGCTGGCAAATTCCCGCCGAAACCCAAGACAGGATGATTCAGGGGCTGACCAAATTTGTGGGGGGACAGATATTGCGTGACTCCCCGGTGCCCACCATGGATTTGGCTCTGCGCAAGGTGGCGGCCATGGAGGCTCTCTCCCGTTATGGGGAGAAAAATGTATTGGGAGATTGGTTGACCGGATTGGAGATACAACCCAAACGCTGGCCAACCGCCACGGTGGTGGAATGGCTCTCTCTGTTGCAGCGGCTGCCCAACCTGGACAAGGCCCCCTTGTGGAGCAAAGAGGCCAAGGCGGTCTTGCGGGCACGGCTTAACTTTCAGGGCACCCGCATGGGCTTTTCCACCGAGAAAGAGGATCATTTATGGTGGCTGATGCAATCCCCGGATAACAGTGGCAATCGTCTTATTCTGGCGGTGTTACAGGATGCGGAATGGCGGGAGGATTTGCCCAAGCTGGTACGGGGTAGTTTGGACCGGCAGAAGCAAGGGGTATGGAGTACCACCACCGCCAACGCTTGGGGAAGGTTGGCCATGGATAAATTTGTCAACCTGATGGAGAAGACCCCCATTCGGGGTCAGACCCAGGTGACCATGAGCGACACGAAGGAGCCACGCATTTGGAATTGGGATAAATCTCCCAAGGGTGGCATCCTCTCCCTGCCTTTTCCACCCCAGCCCCAGCAGATGCAACTGGCCCATACTGGCCAGGGTTCTCCCTGGGTCACCGTGTCAAGTGTGGCCTCCGTGCCTTTGCAAGAACCCTTGTTCAGCGGCTATCGCATTAAACGCACCGTCACCCCGGTGGAGAAGCGGCTTCCCGATCAATGGTCTCGTGGGGATGTGCTGCGGGTAGGGCTGGAGATTGAAGCACAGACCGACATGACCTGGGTGGTGGCCTCCGATGCCATTCCGGCAGGCAGTACGGTATTGGGCACCGGCTTGGGATTGGAATCTCAAACCTTATTGCAAGGCGAAGCCAAAAAAGGCTGGAACGGTCCCACCTTCGAGGAGCGCACCCATGAAGGGTTCCGGGCTTATTATGAATGGCTACCCAAAGGAAGCCACAAGGTGGAATATACGGTACGTCTCAACTCCAGCGGCACCTTCCAGTTACCCGCCACCCGAGTGGAGGCCATGTATGCACCGGAAATGTTTGGGGAGGCTCCCGTTGAACCCATAACCATCACACCATGAACTGTTACCGGTCAGTGGTGAGGGGGAACAAGCCCAATTGGGGTCACCGTCCCCCCTCACCACGGATCAAGGCCATGATTTCATCCGTACTCAGGCCAGGCCCTGCCCGACCACGCAACGCTGCGAAGCGGCTAACCGGAGGATCGGCATCGGCCTTGGGTAATGCGATATGTCCATCTGCTTCCATCTTAAAGACCACTGCACCGCCAGGAGTCATTTCCAGCCAGTCACCGACCAGTTTTGGAATAGTAGCCTGCCCTTTGCGGGTGACGGTGTTGTTCAGGGTGCACCTCGGTAATACCTGAATGAGGTGAGGTGGTATATCTAGCAGTTCATTGCAAACTAAGACATGCATTGGAACGAGGAAATTAAACCAACATGTTGACCACATTGGACAGCTCACCAGATCACCAAGAAGAAATGCCCCACCATGGCGCGGAGACCACCCGCAGCCAGAAGACTGCTGCCACGTTGTGGGAGAGAATAACGGCTTTTATTATTGATGCTTTGATCATTTTCTTAATCATCGTCTTCTTACACCAAATCTTCACAATCCCCGCAGAACACCTCCGTTTATTGGTTTACTTATTGATTTTTCTTTATATGGTCTTTTTTTGGAGAGGCAGAAGAGGGGCCACCTTGGGAATGATGCTGATACAGATCAAGGTGGTGACCCAGGCAGGCGATGGGTTATCCTGGCCGACAACCCTGTTGCGAGCGGGAGGATTGCTGACCATAATGATCACTCTTTTGACAGCCCCCGCTAACGCGCTTTCCTGCTGGCGTACTTATCGGTATGGGCAGGCGGATATGTCTTGGCCTTGGCTGGATATTTCCATGCTTTTGGCTTTACATATGGCACTTCTAATCCCGGCGTTTTCCCAAAACACCCTTTGTCTGCATGACCTTCTCTCCCGATCCTGGGTCGTTCATACACACTCTGTTATAAAAGACAGAAGGGACTGCGATTTTTTCCTCTGTTGGGCCAACATTGAAAAACTTGTTGGAATAATGATTTTTTATGGTATGTTCTCTGCGTTGGCAATCCAACTTTATCAGATCGACCTTAACGGTCGCCTCAGTTATGCCCTTCACAGTTCACAGGAAAAATTCCAAAAATCAATAGAAGAATATTATGCCAGCAACGGCCATTTTCCAAAAGATGCCAATGCTTTGGGCCTGGCTGACTCCTACCCCTTTCCGGCGGGAGGCGGTTTTCGACTCGGTGAAAATGGGATAATTCATATTTGGTTTTCTGTCTTGCCCGAATTCAAGGGGCAAACCCTGCAGTGGATCCCACAGCCCCAATGGAATGGCAAACTTGTTTGGAAATGCCAAAACCCTGACCAAGGCTTGAAATGGTCACTGCGTAGCATGTGTAAATAAGATGTAGAATACTTCTTCGGTTCCTGGCTCGGTCTAAACGGACAGCAGGGGTATATCCTGGTCCGCATTCTGCGGGGAATCACACATTATTTTCTATTACGGATACACGATCTGAGATTATTGACCAT
The DNA here is from genome assembly GCA_015233935.1 of Magnetococcales bacterium. Lineage (GTDB taxonomy): Bacteria > Pseudomonadota > Magnetococcia > Magnetococcales > JADFXB01 > JADFXB01. Next base: position 20,406 of record JADFXB010000020.1, read on the forward strand.
CGCTTGATCTTTATTCTGGCTTTGAATCCCACAAGCTTGCAGGAGAAACCCATCCACGCGATGCGCTCCTCCGATTTCGCTTTGCAGGTAAGCGATCAAATCCTCATAGACAAGTAGACCATAGGCATATTCCAGATACTGCCAACTCCGATGTGCGCGGCGCGACCGTAATTTTAAAATATTTGGATCGCTATAACCGTAACTGGCCACAATATTTTCTGCAAATTGGATGGTGTCCGGCTCCTCATCCCAGCAATGCTCACGCAAGAAAATTTTGAGTGTGGCGTCGGTGGTTGCGGTAATGCGAACGTTGTCCATCTCGGTTTTCAATCGGGCAAAGGGCAGGAGCGTTGGTTGATCTGCCATGGCTTCTTGGATGAAGATGGGCCAGACCTGCCGTTCCACCGCCGTGGCTGCCCCTTCCCACGCAGCACCTTCCACCGATGCCTGGGAGTTTTGATCAATCGCATGTTTCATCTCATGCATCAATGTGGAGGAGAAACTTGCCAGATTCCGTGGCATCGCCAGGCTCAAGTTAACTTTACCCCCAACCGCGAACTGTCCCTGGCCCGTGGTCACGATGATAGGCCTTTCTGGAATCAGGGAGGCGATATCGACCCGATAGCCACTGTACTCACGTTTAATAAATTGACGAAGCTTGTCCCACATGGCATGGATAAGCCTTCTGTCCTCCTCCCTGACAGGTTCACCGGCTGCATAGTTTCCTCCCACCATAGGCAAGGCACTCATAGCGGCTTTTACTTTTTGGGAAGCCGTGGTTCCGCCAGTGGCTTGATCAAGTGCCGAAATCATGGTCTCCAATATGCGGGCAGGCTGGGTCTCCTGCTGCAACTTGACGGTAACTTGCGCCTTTTGCAGGGGGGTTAGTTCCCCTGTTCCATCGGGAAAGGTCTGCTCCAGGGCCGTGCAACTAATATCACGAATGGAAGTTAACTGTTTAGCGGCAAATTGCTCAAACAATTTTGCATAGGCCTCCATGGTTTCGGAGCCGTCGGCATTGGTTAGCTGGCAGGCGGTAAAGGCATCCCAAATGGCCGCTCTTTGTTGCGGCGTGTAAATGGTGCATCTCTTATTTTTTTCCGGGTGATCTTGAAGGCGCGTGAGAAAAATACGTCCAAGCTTGAGAACATTAAGGGCGAGTTGCTCCGACATACCCTGACTCTTGAGCCAGGCCATGTTGAACTCGCCTTCGTGGTTGAACATAAAACTGTCCAGGGTACCCACATTGACCTCTCTGAACTCTGCAAACATAGAGGCGTTGTACGCATCCAGAAGGTCGGCATCGTTGGCAAACGGACGCTTGCCATAGAGGGAGGAGTACATAATAGCACCACACTCGCCAACCGCCGGGCGGTCAAAGTGCTTTCCCCGTCGGGTAGTAAAATAGGCCTTATCGCGAAGGGTCTTTTCCAGCGTGGTCAGGCTGGCATCGGAGAGAGCGACCAGTCCCGATTCCGTTTCTTGAAGCCAAGCCGCCATGGCAGCCATATTTTCATGATCCAGTATTTTCAACTCTTGAACGGGAAGACCATCCCAGCCCATAAAATGGGGTTTATTGTTCAGCATAAAGCCTCGTTCATTGGTCAGCACCAGATAGAGATTCACCAAAAGTGGTTTCAAGTCAGGTTTGACCACATCCCACGCCATCTTGAACCCGTTTGGCGTCTCGGAGGCAAACAGATCACCCAGAAGTCGATCCATGTTCTCCATCATCTCTGGCGTCGGTTCAGAAATCAGTCTGGTTTTCTTTTTTCGCAGCCCCTCAACTCCCCAATTATGACGATCCCGCTCCAAAATAAACTGTGCCCGCTTTTCCAGATCGGAACGAACCTCTGGCGCAAGGGACTGCCACGTGGCACCTTCGGGAACTCGGTTAAGAATTTCTTCGATGATTGGTGATTTCATGGGCTTGGCAGATACTTGCGGGTTCGGAGGCCCTACGGTCGTAATGGCTGACTTACGGGATCGGGAAACAGACTAAGTATACTTTTTCCTTTTCAGTGTCGATCACTGGCTCACCGGTTTTGGAGTAGGGGCTATCGTCGGGACCAACCGTTGTTGGGTGAGAATTTCCCCTACTAAGAAATCATGCTTAGTTAAGGTGTACATAGCCAGGAATTCCCTACGGGATCGTTTCCAACGGCGTGGTGCAAACTGTGGGAGAAGTGGGGTTTCTCGGACTTGTGGATTGAGCCAATTTATGGCCAGAGGGGAAATGGGTAACCTGTCCCCAGATTCCTCCTGCTTGTGGCTCCAATGAAAAGGGAGCGTCTTCTCTTTCTCTGGAGAATTCCCCATGGCCAATACCGTAACCGGAGCTACTCTTGGGTTCCTCTTAATCTTTTAGAACTACAAGCTAACGAAATTTTATTAAAAATGTGCAATTTGCATTCATTTCTGTTTTTTATTAATTCTTTTCTATCCTCTTGTGCTATACCACTTTCGGTACTTTTTTTTCTTGCCACGTCAGCTCCTAACGAAACTTTAAACAGACGAGCGATTAAAGTTTCGGCTTCTACATTAACATCACTATATTCTGCATTTTTTGCTCCACTTTCTGGAACTTTTTCACATATTTTATCAAAATAATTTTCGGCTTCTTTCATAGCTTCTGAAATGCATTTGCTATCATTTTCTTTTAATTGTTGCGATATAACTTCCCTGTTCTTGTTAGATTCAGAAGGTTTTTGTGAATTATTCTGTTTACGTTGAGGCTTCTCTTCTTTTTTGCTCAATATCGACTCATCCCTCATTTTTCCCAGATTGTCTGGAAGACTGCTTTGGTAAGGGTATAGATGCTTATAATTTAAATGCTGCGGCATGGGATCGTAATCAACACATCCGTCGCTATAATGATAGGCAATATATCCAGTTTGATTTGAAGCAACATACGCCACATTCTCATTCCAGGACTCATATACCGGCTCATAAGCAGGATCGTAAGCAGGCTCAATGACTAACGAACACGCTTGTAATAAAGCTAGCGCAAAACCTGCAATTAGTAATTTAAAGAACCCGAATATGCTGCTGTGTAACCAGATCGATGAAGAAACATTTTGCATTGCGCATTCCCCATATTCTGCGGATTAATTTTCCATTTTCTACGTACAATCCTGGAAATTCGGGTACACAATACTTAAAATTCGGGGACACAATACTTTTATCACATGAGAATTTAATATTGTTCCCCTTAATTTTAATATTGTGTCCCCTTAATTTTAAGTCGCTTTCCCGACCTTCTACACCAGAGGCTTCGGACGTTTCATTGCTTCCACGCCCGCTCCAGTTGCTACCGGCTGGAACGACACCCGCCGGGTGTGAATTTCACCCACAGAGGAATCGCGCCTTGTCACGGCGCACGTGTCCCCTTAATATCCTATTTCAGAGAGTTACCCCCAGTGCCTGCAGCAGGGTAAGGTCGATTGCGTCGCCGTCGGGCAAACCGGTTTTTTGGCAATAATGACGGATTGCTGCCTTGGTACGTGGGCCAACCACCCCATCAGCAGCACCGACTTCAGTGTATCCCTTGGCACGCAAGGCCTGCTGGACGGGAATTACCACATCTGGGGCATCAGCGTTTGGGAGCTGCGGCGGGGTGGAGATAATGCGCCGCACCTTGTCAAGCCATGCCATACGGTCAGGTAAACCGTTGAATCCGCCATTGATGAGTTTGGTAACTTGGTTGAAATCCCCTTTATCGCACAGCGGGTTAAGTTTTTTCCACTTCCAGAAGCCACAGGCAACAATCAGGGCGTTGCTGGGATCATTAGCCAGTCCAGGTTGATTTAACAGATCGATGCCGGTTGCTTTCCCCAGGTTCTGATAGGCATCGCGCCCGGTAATCTGGATCAAACCCCGTCCTCGGAATAACCATCCGTCACCCGATTCCGGTGGGCCATTCCCATTGCGATTGGCATAGACATAATTGGCCAATTTCTCCGGGTTCCCCGCATACAGTTGCGCTACCTGCAGGGTGGGAAAACGCTTAGGCCATACTTGGGTCAGCCTAAGTGGACTGTAGTTAAGATTTTCCTCGGTGATGGACAGCCCGCCGGATTCATGACCGATCTGTGCGAGAAAATACTGCAGGCGGTTGACGCCATCCGAAATACCATACTGTCCAAACACTTGTTCAGCCTGGGACGCCATAGCATCCACCAGACCGGCTCGAGCTTTGGGATAGAGACTAGCCAATTGATCCCTTGTAATATTCATGTATCTTCCCTTTCTAGTTGTTGCAAAAACATAACGGGCTCTGAAGCTTTTTTTTACAAAACTTATAAATGATACACATATTATTTTGTCTCAAATTCCAAAACATCTGCATCTATGAGAGATTGTTGAGAAAATTCATTTTTATCAATTAATGGTTGCTTAGGTAAACATTTTGATCTGTCAAATATACAGTAGAGTTGCCCCCCCTAAGCGACCTTTTCGGGCCTTCACTGTTCCTTCTGCTGTTAAAAACTTCAAGACTTTATCAATCTCCTCTTCTTTATATTGCTTAATCTTCGAGAAGCCCTGTTGCTTGGACCCCCACTTACAAATACGTGGTACATTAAATAAATATCCTCTATAAAAACAGAGAAAACGAATAAGTAAATCCTTCAACTCGTCATGTATATAATTTTCAACATTGTTCATAATATTATTTTTAACAGCATAATCCTTGATGGATTTGGCGACCTGCACCCACGCATAGTCATGTGTTTTCCAACTGGTAACCGGATCACCGCCACCAGGCAAAACTTGAATCTTATCAAAAGGGGCGATCTGCCATTCGCATGGACTCAGGATTACCGGAATCACCAGAGCCTCATTCTTACAATGACGCTCCATGGCACGCTTGGCCTCTTTGCCGAAACAATAATTTGAAGCAAAAAAGTTTGCACTAATCAGGAGCAGAATAATACTACAGCGTTCCAGTGCGCTATCAATCTGCTCTTCCCAGTTTGCTCCAGGGGGAATCATGCGGTCATGCCAAACTGACACCAAGCCCGCAAGCTTTAGGGGCATTAAATGCTTATTGAGTTCCTCATGGAATTCACTGTCCTCATGAGCATAGGAGATAAAAATTTCAATGGCCAATATCCACCCCCAGGGCAAAATTTACGTCTTGCCTGAACGTAGTACGATGATTAGAAACAAGAGCAGGCCGACATCCAAGGACACTTGGCGAAATTCATCTACTGCTCCAAACCCTATTTTACCTTCTTTCACCCCACTCTATCCACATGTCAATGAATAGACGGACATTCCGTACAACTAGGAGAATTGTATTGCAATTACAAAATAGCATCCAAAATATCACAACTATAAGAAATCATTAGATTTTATTCTGACCGGAAAATTGTCTCGGAAGACAGAAATAATACATAAACATACTGTAAACCGAATCCAAAAAATAAGCAGGAACCAAACATCACCACCATAAGGCGTATTCTAAAATATAAGATCCTTTTTGTCTATAATAATCATATTCAGAGGCACAGCATGTATATATTTTTCGTATTTGAATCATTGGCATGAAAAAAATATCACTTTAAAATCAAATAATTTTTCCCGCAAGCTATCTAAATTGGACGGGAATGGGCCTAACCCAATCCCGTCGCTGACATTAACTACTCCGCCTGCGCCAGGGTACTGGTCTCCAAAACCTCCACCAAACGAATTCCCTCAAAACCATCGGCAGCCGTAGAAAGGTGCCAAGCGTTGCGGGCCAGGAAGACGGGGAGACCCTCGTGGTCGTCGGCCATGAAGGCGGCGTGGGCGTCGGCGAAGCGTTTGACCAGGCGAATGTCCTCATGCACCACCCAGCGGGCGGTGTGCAGGCCGGAGGGGAGGAAGCGTACCGGTATGTTGAACTCGGTGCGTACCCGGTCGGCTAAGACATCAAATTGCAGGGCACCCATGACACCGACAATCCATTCCAACGTGCCACGACGGCGGAAGACCCGGGCGGCCCCCTCCTCACCAATCTGCTGCAACGCCTTGCCCAATTGACCGCTGCGCATGGGATCTTCGGCTTTGACCACCTGCAACAATCGGGGAGCAAAGCTGGGAATGCCGCTAAAGTGCAGGGTTTCCCCTTCCGTGAGCACATCACCAATGCGAAACATGCCGTGGCCTGGCAAACCAATGATATCCCCCGGCCAGGCATCCTCCGCCAACTCCCGATCCTGGGCAAGAAAGAGCATGGGATTGTGAATGTTAAAAGATTTGTCCAATCGCACATGGCGCAACTTCATGCCCTTGCGAAAGTGGCCGGAACAAATGCGGGCAAAGGCGATGCGATCCCGATGTTTGGGATCCATGTTGGCCTGAATTTTAAAGATAAAGGCGGTCACCTTCTCCTCATCGGGCAACACCAGCCGCTGCACCGTCTTCTGGGAGCGGGGACTGGGGGCCATGCGGGCCAAGCCTTGCAATAAATCCTGCACACCAAAATTGTTGAGGGCGGAGCCAAAATAAACCGGAGTCAAATGGCCATCCCGATAGGAGGTGAGATCCATGGGCTTGCACAAAGCACGCACCATCTCCACCTCCTCCCGCAATTGGGCCAAAGGTTCCGGGGGCAACCATTTTTCCAGATTTTCATCCTCCAGACCATGACACTCCCTTACCTGGGTGATGACCTCCCCTCCTCCCCGATCCATGAGCAGCAAACGATCCTGCAAGAGATCATAACAACCCAAAAATTCCTGTCCCATGCCAATGGGCCAGGTGGCGGGGGTGACATCCAGGGCCAGGGTCTTTTCAATCTCCTCCAGCAAAGCCAGGGGTTCCAGACTCTCCCGGTCCATCTTGTTGATGAAGGTGATGATGGGAATATCCCGCAAGCGGCAAACCTCAAACAATTTTAAGGTCTGCTCCTCAATCCCCTTGGCGGCATCGATGACCATCACCGCCGAGTCCACCGCCGTGATGGTGCGATAGGTATCCTCGCTGAAATCTTCGTGGCCGGGGGTATCCAATAAATTAAAGGTGCAATCCTCATAATCGAAGGTCATCACCGACACCGACACGGAAATACCCCGCTCCTGCTCCACCTTCATCCAGTCGGAACGGGCACCCCGCTCCTTGCCACGGGCCTTCACCGCGCCCGCCAAGCGAATGGCACCCCCAAAAAGCAGCAATTTTTCCGTCAGGGTGGTCTTACCAGCATCAGGATGGGAGATGATGGCAAAGGTGCGACGACGGCTGATACTCTCCTCCATGGGGCCTCCACAAGCTCCGGCGGGGTGGTCAATCCCGCAATTCACGACCGGTAAGCTGCAAAAAGACATCCTCCAGATTGGCAGGACGCCTTACCAATGCAATCCCCGGATGTTCACACAACAAGGCCATCACTTCACTGGCGTTGCGAGTGTAACAATGCAGGGTGCCATCCACCTCTTCCAGGCGGGCGGGCAACGGGGCAAAACGCTCCGGCTCTAACGGTTCCGCCGTGGCCGAACGCACCTCCACCACCTCCGGCTCCACATAACGCTCCACCAGGGCGGCTGGGGTGTCCAAATCCAAAATTTTTCCCCCATCCAACACCAGGATCCGGTCGCAAAGGCGTTGCGCCTCTTCCATGTAGTGGCTGGTCAACAGAATGGTCACCCCATTCTCCCGCAATGAGCGAATCCGTTGCCAAATCACATGACGGGCTTGCGGATCCAAACCGGTGGTGGGTTCATCCAACACCACCAGTTCCGGTTGCGCCACCAGGGCACGGGCCAACACCAATCGCCGTTTCATCCCCCCAGACAGTTTACGCACCGTATCCCGCCTGCGCTCCGTGAGCTGGGCAAATTCCAGCAACTCCCCCACCCGTTCTCTGGCCCGCCCTCTGCTCATGCCAAAATAGGAGGCGTAAACCAGTATATTTTCCTCCACGGTGAGATCATCGTCCAGATTATCCTCCTGGAAGACCACCCCCATGCGGGCCTTTACCGCCACCTGTTCCGGGTCCATATCCAGGCCGAACAGGTGCAGGTCGCCACTATCCCGCTCTGTCATACCAATAATCATGCGCAAAGTGGTGGACTTGCCCGCCCCATTAGGCCCCAGCATGCCAAAACATTCACCTCGTTTGACCTCAAAGGTGATGCCATCGACAACCATTCGGCCATCGTAAGATTTGCAAAGATGGCGGGCAATCAGGATCAGATCATCCATGGAAGCGGCACTGACAGGTAGCTGGATAGGCGGGAGACCACCCATCCCCCTGCCAGTAAATCAAGCAGGGGGATGAATAGGATATCAATCAGCGCGCTGGCTGTTGTGGTTGTTGTGGCTGCTGTGGCGGGTTTTCCTGACGCGGAGGCTCCACCTGCCGATAGCCCTGGGGAACCGTAAACAGTTCATCCGCCTGCGGTCCCTCTTGAATACCCATAATTTCGGAGGTAAAAGCATTCTGCTGACCGGCCATACGCACCGGAATCCGCAACTTGCTGTCCACCCATTGGGTAAAATTCTGGCTCTTGCCCTGGTAGGCCATGGTAAATTCCCAACGTTCCGTATCCCGCCCGTTGATCATTTCCACCCCAGCCTGCCGACGCTCGGTGGTGGGACCGTTCTGGGTGACCTGACGCAAAATAATGTGGCGTTTATTATCCGCCCAGATGGTCATATTGGTCTGTTTGCCATCTTTTCCCTGCATGGTCAGTTCCCATTTATCGGCCTGTGCACCGGAAAGGGCTTCCATCCCCACCTTTTGACAGGTCACCCCTTTGCCTTTGTTGCACATGCTGTCCGCATCATCGGGCAGGGGATCCATATCCGGTTTGGGAGGAACGGGTCCGGCAATGCCTTCATGATATTCTTTCCGGTCAGGCATCAAGGTCCACGCCTTGTGATTCTGGGTATCCAAAATCACAATTCTGGTCTGACTCCCCACTGTCCCTTCCGCCCGCACCTTGTTTTTGCCCACAAACAGCTTGCCCACAGCCTTGGTATTGGGATCCTGGTTGCTGACCATGGAAATGTTGGCGGAAAACTCCCCACCATACCATGCTCCTGCCTGTACCGTTCCCACCGGCATAAACAAGATTGTCGCCATAATGACCAAAGAACGCATTTTCATGAGAAACCTCTTCTGTTGATGGCCCCCGAAGAAGCCGCCCTTGTCACTCCACCTGATTCCTAGCTGGGACACCAGCGAAGCATACTTATCCTTGCCTTCCTTTGCAATGAAATCCTTATGAAAGACTCCCCCTTTACCTTACCCTCGATTTGTGCACAGGTTGATTATAACGCATCGTTACACTTTTTTTCCTTGACCCATTTTCCGCATGATGATCTCTACACCAGGATATCAATTAAATAACGCATTGTTTCTAAACGCTTTTTAAAATAGCGCAACCAATAGGCAATTTGCTTGTTTGCTTAACAATTGCAACAGTTGCTGCAATTCCATCCCGATGTTATCCACAAAGTTATCCACAGATTTTGGGGAAAACGGTAACCCTGTGACAGATCAATCTTTTGCCGAGTACTCCCCCATTTTTGGGTACAACCCATCCTATTTCACACCAAAGCCAAAATATTCGCTTGACAGTATATACCGTTTGCCATATATTCTCATTCCAACAAGAAGGACAGATTTTTCCATGGACAACGGCTCAACTGAAATGGCAGAGGTGAACAATGGCGATTCGTGTGGGGATCAATGGTTTTGGGCGCATGGGACGGCTGGGCTTGCGGGCGGCGTGGGGTCGGCTGCCGGAGCTGGAATTTGTCCACGTCAATGAAATTTTGGGGGACGCCACCTGTGCGGCCCATTTGTTGAAATATGATTCGGTGCATGGCAAGTGGGAGAAGGAGATCACCGCCCAAGGCAACACCATCACCGTGGATGGTCACAACCTCACCTATTCCAACAGCCCCACCATTGCAGGTGTGGACTGGAAGGGTATGGGCATTGATCTGGTGCTTGAATGTACCGGTAAATTTAAAACCATGGCGGCTATTCAGCCCTATTTTGACCAAGGGGTGAAAAAGGTGGTGGTGGCTTGTCCGGTGAAAGAACCCCAAGCCCTCAACGTGGTGATGGGGATCAATGATCACCTCTACGATCCTGCCACCCACCAGGTGGTGACGGCAGCCTCCTGCACCACCAACTGTCTGGCCCCGGTGGTGAAGGTGATTCTGGAAAAGTTGGGAATCGAACGGGGTTCCATGACCACCATTCACAACATTACCAATACCCAGACCATCATCGACCTGGGCCACAAAGATTTACGGCGGGCGCGGGCCAACTCCCTCTCCCTGATCCCCACCTCCACCGGTTCCGCCAAGGCCATCACCCAAATTTTTCCCCAATTGACGGGCAAAATTAACGGTCATGCAGTGCGGGTGCCTTTGTTGAACGCCTCTTTGACCGACATGGTTTTTGAGGTCTCCCGTCCCACCACGGTGGAAGAGGTCAACAGGGTTCTCAAGGAGGCGGCTGAAGGTGAATTGAAGGGCATTCTGGGTTATGAAGAGCTGCCCCTGGTTTCCATCGATTACAACGACGATACCCGCTCTTCCATCGTGGATGCCCTCTCCACCATGGTGATCGATGGTACCCATGTGAAAATTTATGCCTGGTATGACAACGAAGTGGGCTATGCCAACCGGTTGGTGGAGTTGGCGGCCAAGGTGGCCCGTTCTCTGTAATTCCTCTCTATAGTTCCCAACCTACGGCAAGGGGAACTCCCCTTGCCCTTTTTTTTTATGAGGTTGTCATGACAACGGCGGAATCCCCTGCTATGGGCTTGCGGCTTTACCTCATCATCACCCTGGCCTACTGGGCGTTCACCCTGACCGATGGGGCCATCCACATGCTGGTGGTATTGCACTTCCATCAGTTGGGATACTCCCCCATATCCATTGCCTTTTTATTTCTCTTCTACGAGGTTTTCGGCATCATCACCAACGGGGTGGGAGGTTGGATTGCCACCCGTATTGGTTTAAACCGCACCATGATCATCGGCGGCTTTTTGCAGGTCTTCGCCCTGGGCATGTTGGCCATGGATCCTTCCTGGCTGACGGTAACCTATGTGATGACCGCCATGGCCTTTTCCGGTATCGCCAAAGATCTCAATAAAATGAGTGCCAAGGCCGGGGTCAAACTGGTCACCCCCAAGGGGGAGGATGCGGAAGGCCGCCTGTTCAAATGGGTGGCCATTCTCACCGGCTCCAAAAATACCTTGAAAGGGGCAGGATTTTTCCTGGGGGGTCTGTTGTTGCAAGTTTTGGGTTTTCAAACCACCCTGATGGCCATGGCCGGGGTGTTGTGGGTGGTCTATTTGATTACCATGATGGTCTTGCCATCCAGCATGGGGGTTTCCAAGAGCAAGGCCAAAATTTCCCAAATATTTTCCAAAAGTCGGGAAATCAATGTCCTGTCGGCGGCACGTTTTTTCCTGTTTGGATCGCGGGATGTGTGGTTTGTGGTGGGGTTGCCGGTCTTTTTGCAATCGGTGGTGGGGTGGAACCATGTGGAGGTGGGTAGCTTTCTCGCCTTGTGGGTGGTCTGTTATGGTTTTGTCCAGGCAGGTGCTCCCCTGTTATTCCGCAACCATCCAGCCAGTGGCACCACCGCTCGCAAAGCCGCCTTCCTGCTGGCGGCCATCCCTGCTGCCATTGCCGCCTCCCTCTACCATGGCTATGATCCGGCGGTGACCCTGATGGCTGGACTGGCGGCCTTTGGCGTGGTCTTCGCCATCAACTCCTCCCTCCACTCCTATTTGATCCTCTCCTACTCGGACAACGACAAAGTGGCCCTCAACGTGGGCTTCTACTACAGTGCCAATGCAGCCGGTCGCCTAGTGGGAACCCTGCTCTCTGGTTGGGTTTATCAAACTCAGGGATTGATGGGTTGCCTGTGGTGGTCGTGTGGCTTTGTCATGGCTGCTGCCCTCCTCTCCATGATGTTGCCCGGTCCAGCCCAAGTGGAGCAAAAAAATTTTAGTTGACAAGGAATTTTTTTGCAAGATGGCTATTGACGTAGGATTTGTATCAGGTACAATCAGAAGAAAAAAAAGCTACACAAACTTCCAAACTAAGAGAGAGACGGAGGATTCAGAACATGGCGGGTGCAACCAATACCATCTTCGCGAAAATGACCAGCCGGGTTTACCCCCGGGTGCCCGATTTTTACAGCATGATCATGAAACAAAGCCAGTTGGCCGTGGCAACTGCCACCAACCTGGATGAGTTCATCAAAAACGGAACCAAATCCCGTGTCAGCAAAATTCGTGAAATCCACCAGGAATCGGAAGCTCTGTTGGATGTCCACCTGACCGCCCTGAAAAATTCCGTGGCCACCCCCATTGATCGTGAAGACATCTTCCGCGCCTTTGTCTCCGTGGATAACATCATCCCCGCTGCCGAGCACATCGTCAACGATATGGGTGATCTGGGCGTGCAACCCAACGAAGCCATTCAACAGATGGTCACCCACCTCCGCGCTGCGGTGGAAGCCCTCAACTCCGGCTACAGCAAACTGGCCACCAGCCCCGCTGCCGCCGACCAGGATGCCGAAGCCGTCTTCGCCGCTTGCGCCAGCCTGCAACGCGTTGCCCGCGATGCCACCGCCAATCTGCTCAAGTGCGATGCCGAGATCAAGGCCCTCAAAGAAAATCAGCCCGATGCCAAGGTCAATGCTGTCAACCAGATCCTGAACATCTTCAAGCAACGGGAAATCTATCGTCAGTTGCACGATGCTGGCCTCACCATGAACGATTGTGGCAAAGTCCTCCACGACATCGTGGTGCAAGTCGCCTAATTAGGTTCTCTCTACCCACAGGCAGAGCATCGCCTGTGGGTATTTTTGTCATTCATGTCTACTTATTCCCCTCTGTTTTGATTTTCCCTCCCCCCGCAAGTACAGTAAAAATCGGATTGACAAAATCTTGATAAGTTAAGACAGCAATTGACACCCCTCTTATACCCATTCTGCTATGCTTTGTTCCACGTGTAAGCTCACGCAAGTTACCTCCCTTTTTTGTAAGGGTGTCATCGTGGAAATTCTCTGGCATACCAACGTGGTCTCTCCCCCTCTTTCCGGCAGCCTTCTGGAACGCATGTATGCGGCTGTTCAACAACCTGATTACGGGGTTGTGCTCTTTAGCAATAATCCCGAACAGGAGATGAACCAAATGGTCGCCACTGTGGGTCTGCTCTTACAATGGCGGTCGGCCAACGGTGTCATTGTGGCGGCCACTTCCCACCCTACAGCCCAGTGGCAGGAAAAAATGCGCCAATTGGGAACCCACCAACAATGGGCAGTGGCCAATCCCTCCCCCATGTTGACCAGTTCTCACATTCTATCATCCATGATCGTGATCCGTGCAGAGCCTTGTCCATTCCTGCGTAATCGGGTGACCACCGAGGGTACCCTGTCCATATGTGGAGCTTGCGCACATTCTAAAGTGGTGAGCATTCCCCACTTTCGCAAGTGGTGTCTGTCTGATCCCAGTACCTGCCCCAGCTATAAAGTAGCCACCCGACAAGCCCCCCTACCCTCCTATGTGAGGACTGCCATCCAGGAGCCAGCCTGACCATGGCGACAACCATCAATGAATTTTCCATCGGTCGCACCGTGGTTCTCTCATTTGCCGGGGTCATTGTCCTGGGCTGTTTGTTGCTCATGCTGCCTGTCAGTCGCAATCCAGATCAGCAGGCGGTCTCCCTGGTGGACGCCCTGTTTACCTCGGCATCAGCGGTGTGTGTCACGGGTCTGGCAGTGCGGGATACGGGAACCACCTTTTCCCTGGTTGGCCAGGGGGTCATTCTGGGATTGATCCAGGTGGGGGGATTGGGATTTCTCACCCTTTCCACCTTGTTTCTCAGCTCGTTACAGGGCAAGAAAAAAAATGTGAGTCTCCCCCGGCGGCATTTACTGGAAATTTCCTACGGATCCGTGGATGCGGTTCACCCTGCCCAATTGCTGAAGTCCATCCTGCTCTTTACCCTGCTGGTGGAAGCCTTGGGAGTGGTTCTTTTATTTTGTCATTTTTCCCAGATCAAACCTTGGGGGGATGCCTTTTGGAATTCCCTTTTTCACGCCATCTCCGCCTTTTGCAACGCCGGTTTCGGTCTTTATCCCGACAGCCTGATGTCCTTTCGCGGCGATTTATTGGTTAATTTCACCATCATGGGATTGATCATCCTGGGAGGGATCGGCTTTCTGGTGGTGGCGGATGGCGTCCACTACCTGAGAAGCAGAATACAAAATAAAAACGCCACCCTCTCCCTGCATTCCAGACTGGTACTGCAAACTACCGGAATTTTAATCCTGGTCGGCACCCTGGCCATTCTATTGCTGGAATGGGGTGGCTCCGCCATGGGCAGTGACCCGGCAGCGGTGTTCTTGGAATCTCTTTTTCTCTCCGTCACCAGCCGTACCGCAGGATTCAACACCTCAGATATGGCCTTATTGACCGCGCCCACCCTGTTTCTGGTAATCCTGCTCATGGCCATTGGTGGTTCGCCAGGGTCCACGGCGGGCGGAATGAAGACCACCACCGCCGCTGTCTGTTTTGCCATGTTGCTCTCCAAAGCCATGAATCGCCCCAAGGTGGAATGTCTGCAACGAACCATTCCTGAGGATACGGTGAGCAAGGCCATGCTGGTGGTCACCGGATATGTGCTGGTCATCCTCCTGGGGGTCTTTTTGCTGCAAATCACTGAGAGTGGGCAGCTACCGTTTAACAAGGCGGGTTCCAATCTGTTTTTTGCCCATTTGTTTGAGGTGGTTTCCGCTTTGGGAACGGTGGGTCTTTCCACGGGCATCACCCCAGACTTGACCACTCCTGGCAAGCTGGTGATTACCCTTCTTATGTTCGTTGGACGTATCGGACCGTTGCTGGTGGCCACCACCCTGGTGGGCCATGTGGCGCAGATTCCCTATGTCTATGCAGAAGAAAACGTCAACATTGGTTGAAAATGAGGCGCGACATGTCCCAGTCATTTTTGGTAGTGGGTTTGGGAACCTTTGGTAGTCGGGTGGCCAAGGCATTGTTTGAAGAGGGCGTTTATGTGCTGGCAGTGGATCGGGATGAAGAGCGGGTCAACGCCATACGGGAGGATGCCTCCAAGGCGGTTTGTTGTGATGCCACCAACATGCAGGCCATGCGGGCCATAGGAGCTTTTGAGGTGGATATTGCCATCGTGGCCATTCGCAACCATTTTGATGCCACGGTCCTGGTGACCCACGCCTTACACAAAAACGGCATCACCCGCTTGTTGGTACAGGTGGACAATGAACAGGAAGCAGAGGCGATTCAAGCTTTTGGAGCCATTGAAGTGGTATTTCCACCCCGTGACATGGCCCTGCGCATTGCCAAACGACTGATTCATCCCGATTTGGCCGAGAGCATTCCCCTGGGCAGTACAGCCGCCATCATCGATATCCCCTGTCCGGCTTCTTTTGTGGGGCATACAGTCAGTGATTTGGGATTGCGTGCCCGTTATGGGGTGACATTGGTGGGTTTACGTCTGCCCCCTTCCCATGGTTCTGCTTCCACAGAATTTCAGATCAACATTTCCCCTGATACCCGGTTGGAAGCCCGCTTTCATCTTTTATTGCTGGGCACCCATGAGCAATTGCGTCGTATCAAGTCACTGCTACAGGAAACCTGATCATAAAAAACCCTCCCGCAGATACACTCCACGGGAGGGTTTTGGTAGTTCACCGTGCCATCACCTTGCCTACCAGGAAAGTCCCATGGTCTGCATGGTGCGGGCGAAGGCGGCTCCCCGGTCGTCGTTGGCCACCGAGGCCAGTTGGGGGGCCAGGTCGGTGTTGACCAGACGGTTGCCATCCAGGCGGGTGATGGGGGAGAGTTCTTTCACCTCTTCCGCCAGCTTGCCCCGCAGATAGGCCAAATCGCCGATGCTCTCTTTGCCAGCCAGTGCCATCAACACGTCACTGGCTGGCTTGCCCTTGCCGCCACCAATGGGGGTGGGATTCAAGACCGCCAACTGGCCCTCACGGGTCAAGAAGGTGCCTTGGTTGTTCAAGGGATCGGCCACCGGAATACGCAGCCCTTCCACCCCGGCATCATGGTTGCCAACAATAATGATTTGGGTGGAGGCCAATTGATGGGCATCCACTCTAGCTCCCACCAACACCAAGCAATCCGCATCCACTCCGGCACTCATGGGGGTGGCACCCAATTTTTCCAACAAGGCCACGTTGGCCTCCTGGGCGATTTTGCCCCGTGGCTTGCCTGCTTTGCCAGCAGAGGCTGCCGGGACATAGTGCAAGGTGCCGTCATACTGACGCGCCAACAAGGTGGCAGCGTAAATCTCTTCCACCGTGCGGAAGGGAGAGACCACCACACCCACTTTGCTGGCGGCAAAAATCCGCTCCTTGGCCTTGGTCAGGGCTGCATTGGCATCCCCGTCCACAGTTTCGGCCAGCAAGCGATAGGAAAAGCGACCTTCGGCACAAATACAGGCACCGTTGACTGGATCGCCTTCCAAACTGCGCACCTCCACCACCTGATCTCCGTTGGTGCGGACCTGCAAGGCGCACCCCAGGCTACACCCGGTACAGGTGGTGATGGTGGTCTGCCACTTCCAGGGGCCACACTCCTTGCCGGTATTGCTGGACAAGGTGCCCGTGGGGCAGAGATCGGTACACATACCGCAGGCATCGCAACCCGTATCCTGCAAGGCATCTCCAAAGTTGGGGCCAACTTTGGTCACAAAACCGCGATTGATGAAGGTGAGGGCATGAATTCCCCGCACCTCGGAACACACCCGCACACAAGAGCCACAGGTGATGCACTTGTCCGACTCGATGCGAATCAGGGGATGGCGTTTGTCCTCCTCATAGGAGCGTTTGGCACCCGCCAATTTTTTCTCATCGGCACCATAATCGGTGGCATAACGGCGCAAATCACAGTCAAAGCGGGCGTTACAACCACACTCGATACAACGGGTGGCCTCCGCCATGGCCTTGACTTGATCCAACCCTACATTGATGGCTCCCCAGCCACCGTCGTTGTTCAACCGTTCCGGGGCGTGCAGGGTGGTCTCCAGTGCCCGTTTTTTGTGGACATAACGGGGGGAGAAGTCGGCCATCTCCAATTCTTCCAAACGTCCACGGGAGATGGCATAAGGGGCCTTCAGTTCAACCCTGGCTCCCTTGAGATGGAGATCCATGGCCAGTGCCGCCCGCCGACCTTCTCCGATGGCGCGGATGAGAATATCGGGACCAAAGGAGCAGTCACCTGCCGCAAAGACACCCTCCATGCTGGTGACCTGGGTCTTTTCATCGTAGACAAAGGTGCGCCACTTGGTGGTCTCCGGTTTGACCTTCTCTCCCTGGATACAGGAGACATCCGGGTCTTGGCCGATGGCGGCCACAATGAGGTCAAATTCCAAATCTTCTTCACTACCCACTTTGGGAACGGGACGGCGACGACCGGATTCATCCGGCTCACCCAACTCCATGGTGATCACCCGCAAACCACAGGCCCGTCCATTGTCATCCAGCAGGACTTCCACCGGCGCAGTGAGATAACGAATATCCACCCCCTCTTCGATGGTCTCTTCCTGTTCCTGGGGCAGGGCGGGCATTTCCGCCTGGGTGCGACGATAAAGAATGGTCACATCTCCACCCAACCGTCTGGCTACCCGTGCGCAGTCCATGGCGGTGTCACCACCTCCCAGGACCGCCACCCGTTTGCCCATTTCCACATCTTCGCCCAACACCACCTTGCGCAAAAAGTCCACACCACCGATAACACCGGGGGATTCCTCATTTTTGATGCGCATGGGTTTGGCCTGGTGGGCACCAATGGCCAACAGAATGGCACCGAAACCCTTGGCCTTGAGATCGGCCAGGGTAAAATCCTGCCCCAAACGCTGGCTGTAATGGACCGTCACCCCCATATCCAGGATGGCTTGAATCTCCCGATCCATTTTTTCCCAGGGCAGGCGGAAGCGGGGGATGCCATAGCGGGCCATACCACCCAACTTGGGCAGGGCTTCAAACAGGTGCACCTCATGACCAAGGAGGCGGGAGTAATAGGCGGCGGAAAGTCCTGCCGGTCCACCACCCACAATGGCCAATTTTTTACCAGTGCTGGCACCGGGCGGGGTGACGAAGGGACCTTGCTCCAGTTCAAACTCGGAGGCAAAACGCTTGAGGGGATTGATGGCCACCGGCTCATCCACCAGACCCCGCCGACATTGGGATTCACAAGGATGGGGACAAATGCGTCCACACACCACCGGCAGGGGGTTGCGCTCTTTGATCAAGCGCACCGCCGATTCAAAATGGCCGTTGGCAATGTGGGCGATGTAGCCCTGAATATCGATATTGGCCGGACAGGTGGCCTCGCAAGGGGCGATACAGTCGCCTGCATGGTCGGACAATAGCAGGTTCAGGGCCTGTTTGCGGGTGGCGGTGACCTTTTCGCTATCGGTATGGATCACCATGCCTGCCGTCACCTTGGTGGAACAGGCCGGCAAGAGACCACGGGCCTTTTCCACTTCCACCACACAGAGAAAGCAGGAGGCGAAGGGTTTCAGGCGGTCGTCATAACAAAAAGTGGGGATATGAACACCCTGTGCTTTGGCCACTTCACGAATGGTGGCATCGGCGGAAACCTGAATTTCCTGGCCGTTCAGGGTAATGGCAACGTTTTGGCTCATTGCTGCTCCTCGTACATGCTTGCAAGTTGACCGGTTATGCCACCAGAACGGCGTTGGGATTGCAGACCTCTAAACACATGCCGCAGTTGATGCACAGTTTCTGGTCGATCACCCAGGTTTCAGGCTTCTTGGTTTCACCGCTGATGCAATTGACCGGACAATACCGTTGACAAATGGAACAGCCGGTACAGGTATTCTGGTCGATGGAATGGGTAATCAACCCTTTGCAGACGGCTGCCGGACAACGTTTTTCCACCACATGGGCGATGTATTCATCCCGGAAGTATTGCAGGGTGGTGAGCACCGGGTTGGGGGCGGTCTGTCCCAAACCGCAGAGGCTGGCGGATTTGACGTTGTGGGCCAACTCTTCCAGGGTATCCACATCGGCCATGGTGGCTTCGCCGTCGCAGATACGTGCCAGGATTTCCTTCATGCGCAGGGTGCCGATACGGCAGAAGGTGCACTTACCGCAGGATTCCAAACGGGTAAATTCCAGGAAATAACGGGCCAGGTCCACCATGCAGGATTTGGTATCCATCACCACCATACCACCCGATCCCATGATGGCCCCGGTGGCGTTGATGGCTTCGTATTCGATGGCAGTATCAAACAGGCTTGCCGGGATACAACCACCGCTGGGACCACCCAATTGCACAGCTTTGAGGGGACGGTCGGTGGCGGAGCCGCCGCCGATATCTTCCAGCAATTGACGGACGGTGGTTCCCATGGGAATTTCCACCAGGCCACCCCGTTTGATGGCCCCGGTCAAGGCAAACACTTTGGTACCGGCACTCTTTTCCGTGCCGATGGCGGCATAGGCTGCACCACCGTTCTGGATGATCCAGGGCAGGTTGCTCAGGGTTTCCACATTGTTGATGATGGTGGGTTTGCCAAAGAGTCCCTTGATGGCCGGGAAAGGAGGTCGAATGCGGGGCATGCCCCGTTCCCCTTCGATGGAGGCCAACAAGGCGGTCTCTTCACCACAAACAAAGGCCCCGGCCCCTTGCTTGACTTTGACGTCGAAGGAGAAGGAGCTACCCAGAATGTTGTGTCCCAGAAAACCGGCGGCTTTGGCATCGTCCATGGCTTTGGTAAAGTTGACCACCGCCAGGGGATATTCGGCCCGGATGTAGGCATAGCCTTTGCTGGCTCCGATGGCATAGGCGGCGATCAACATGCCTTCCAGCACGCTGTGGGGGTCACCTTCCAGCAGTGAGCGGTCCATAAAGGCACCTGGATCACCTTCATCCCCGTTGCACACCAAATATTTCACATCCCCTTCAGCGGCGCGGGCGAAGCCCCATTTGACAGCGGTGAGAAAACCTGCCCCACCCCGTCCCCGCATGTTGGAGGCTTTGACTTCTTCCAGGACCTCTTCCGGGGTCATCCCAAATTTGAGGATTTTTTCCAGGGCTTTGTAGCCCCCCCGGTCACGGAATTGCTGGATGGAGGTGGGATCCAGCAAGCCCACATTGCGCAGAGCGATGCGGGTTTGTTTGGCCAGATATTGTCCCTTTTCCGCCTCCGGCTCTTCCGTGGAGCGGATCAACAGCTCTTCGGGGAGATCGCCGCCTCCGGCGTGAAATTTGAGAATTTTGGGAATGTTCTTTTTGGTCACCTGGCCGTAGTAGAAGGTGCGTCCCTCCTGGTCCTGAACCTCCACCAAAACTTCCTGATGGCACATGCCCACACAGCCCACGGTGCGAATTTCCGCATCGGGGGCGCGTTTGCGAAATTCTGCCATGACCTCCTTGGAGCCAGCGGCAATGCCGCAGGTGCCTTCACCAACGGTAACGATCAATCCACTCATGAACGCGCCTCCTTACCACTGGCGTTTTGGGACTTGGCAGGTTTGGCCTCTGCCTCTTCTTCCACATGACCCATGAGTATTTCCCCATGGTCGCGGGCATGCTTTTTCAGGGAGCGTTGGGCGTCGGCCCCTTTGAGATTGCCAAAGGTTTGCTCATCCACCACCATCACCGGAGCCAGGCTGCAACAACCGATGCAGGCCACATCTTCCATGGTGTAACTGCCATTGGGAGCGGTATCTCCCTTGGCATCGGTGATACCCAAGGCATGACGCAGCGATGTATTGAGACGATCCGCCCCCTGCACATGACAAGCTGTACCATGGCACACCTTGATCATGTGGCGTCCCACCGGTTTCAAACGAAATTGAGAATAAAAAGTGGCCACACCAAAGAGCTGGCTTGCATTGATGGTGGTGTGCTTTACCACCAAATCCATGGCTTGGCGCGGCAGATAGCCGTATTGACCCTGAATGGCCTGCAAGAGCGGCACCGCCGCCTGGGCATCCGATCCGATCTTGGCAATCCACTGATGGACCAGCTCTGGCTCTACCTTGGCTTCAAGACTTTCCATGCTCACGGCAAACACTCCTGATCGTTGAAATAACGCGACTTTCCTGACAAAGCCGCAAGGGCTGTCCGGCGACACAACACCCCTTTCACCCCCTTGCGCAAAGTGATATTCAGATATTTGCACCGGCATGAATGGTAGGGCTTGTAATCTGGATCGGTTTGCCCTATATAAGAAAGTTCTAATAAATAGGCAAGGTCTTTTTTTTCTTTTTTTCAAATCGTTGAATTTGTTTAAGATTTTTTTCGGTCAAAAAAGGCAAGATTACATACCCACATTGTCCGTCAGGAGGAATCACCACATGGCGTTGAAACTCGCGGTTACCAAAAAAGCAGCACCCAAAGGCCCTCGCACGTCCCATGGTGGGGGCGATCAGAAGGCTGGCAAACCCAAGTATCAGCTCAAGACACCGCCGTGTCAGTACAAATGTCCCAGTTCGGAGGATATTCGCGGCTATCTGACCACCATCGCCCAAGCAGAGCAGTATGGGCGCAGTTTTGATGATGCCACGGCTTTGGCCTTTTATGTTTTGGTGGACAAGAATCCCATTCCGGCCACCATGGGTCGTGTTTGTCCCCATCCTTGTCAGACGGCCTGCAATCGCAAGGATCATGATGAAGCGGTGGGCATCAACAGTGTGGAGCAGTTTATTGGCGACTTTGCCTTGAAGAATAATTTGGCCCACAAAAAGTTGGTGAATGAGAGCCGTTCTGAGAAGGTTGCGGTGGTGGGTTCTGGCCCGGCTGGTTTGTCGGCGGCCTTTCAACTGGCGCGTCGTGGTTATCAGGTGACCATGTTTGAATCGTTCCCGGAGACGGGTGGCATGTTGCGTTATGGCATCCCCTCCTATCGTCTGCCCCGTAATGTGTTGGATGCGGAGGTGCAGCGTATTCTGGATCTGGGTGTGGAGTTGCGCACCAACACCCGTGTGGGTGTGGATGTGAGTTTTGATGAGATCAAGAGCCAGTTCAATGCGGTTTTCCTGGGGATTGGTTGTCACAAGGGCAAGAAGTTGGATATTGCGGGTGAGGATGCCCCCAACGTCTTTACCGGTGCTGAATATTTGCATCGTGCCCTGGCGGGTGAGAAGGTGGATTTGGGCAAGAAGGTGTTGGTGGTTGGTGGTGGTGACTCGGCGGTGGATGCGGCGCGGGTGGCTTTGCGCAATGGTGCTGAGGTGACCATGCTGTATCGTCGTACCCGTGAAGAGATGCCTGCCATCAGCCGGGATGTGGATGAGGCCATTGAGGAGGGGATTCAACTGGAGTTGCTCACGGCACCCAAGTCCATTGTGTTGGAGAATGGCAAGGCGGTGGGGTTGGAGTGTTTCCGCATGGAGTTGGGTGAGCCGGATGCTTCTGGACGTCGTCGTCCGGTGACGGTGGCGGGTTCCGAGCATGTGGTTGCCTGTGATGCCATCATTGCGGCGGTTTCTCAGGAGCCGGACGCCCCTGGTTTGGAGCCTGCCCTCAACAAGTGGGGCTGGATCGATGTGGACAAGACCGGCAAGACCACCTTGGAGGGGGTTTTCTCCGGTGGGGATGTGATCAACATTTCTTTGGTGACCACGGCGGTGGGTCAGGGTCGGGTAGCGGCGGAAAATATTGATCGTTTGTTGCGTGGTGAGGCCTTGCAGGGACCGGAAGATCCCAAGGTGATCTACTACAAAGACATGAAGATTGCGTCCACCTACTATCCCAAGGCCCCGGTCAACAAGCGCGGTCATTTGCCGGTGGAGGCGCGCAAGGGCAATTTCAACGACTTTTTGTTGCCGTTGAGTCAGGAGCAGGTATTGGCGGAGGCCAAGCGGTGCATGAGCTGTGGTTTGTGCATGGACTGCGAAAACTGCTACATGTATTGTTCCGACAATGCGGTGCTCAAGTTGCCCAAGGGTCAGCACTTCAAGTATGATCTGGACAAGTGCACCAGTTGCGACAAGTGCTACAATCAGTGTCCTTGTGGTTACATCGACTGGATTGAATAAACTCTTCTGTGTGAGCAGGCCGGGTGGGCAGCATCCGGCCTGCTTTTCTTCAAGCGGGTATGGGGAGTGTTGACATGAATCCTGCCGTTCGCGCCGTCCGTTATGGGCTGTTGCTCTTGGGGTTGGTGGGGATTGGCTGGTTTTATTTCATGGGATCTTCCTCCCCTTATCTTCCTCCGGAGTTGGCGGGGATGATGTCGGGTTCTCCCAAGGAGCTTACCCCGTTTCAGTTGGTAGATCAGGATAACAAGCCTTTTACATTGGAATCGCTCAAGGGGCAGTGGACCATGCTGTTTTTTGGTTATGCCCATTGCCCGGATATTTGCCCCATGGCCATGGAGGAGATAAAGGAGGCTTATGGGATCATGGAGAAAAAATCACCGGCGGCCATGAAGAACAGCCGGGTGATGTTTGTTTCGGTGGATCCCAAGCGTGATCCGCCGGAAATGTTGAAGGGGTATATCACTTATTTTCACAAGTCCTTCTTGGCGGCGACGGGCACGGAGGAGGCGTTGGCGGCTTTTTCCCGGCAGATGGGAGCGGGTTATCGGATCATGCCGGGCAAGACGGCGGAGGATTATCTGGTGGCGCACACTTCCAATTTTTATTTGATTGATCCGCGTGGTCAGTATGTCACCTATTTTAATCCCCCCCACGATCCGGAGGCCATAGCCAACAAGTGGCTGGCCATTCGTAAAGCCTATGGAGAACCGATATGAAGAAGGCGGGTTTGCTTGGGTTATTGTTGATGCTGCCGTGGAGTGTATGGGCGGCGGATTTGGTGAAGGTGGTGGATCCGTGGGTGCGTGAGGCTCCCCCCACCAGCGCGGTGATGGCGGCTTACATGGGATTGGAGAATGGTGGGCAGGCGGCGTTGCATTTGGTGGGGGTGACCAGCCCGTTGTTTGCCAAGGTGGAGATGCATCAGACGGTGACCAAGGATGGCATGGCCATGATGGAGCCGGTGCAGCATATGGAGGTTCCGGCGGG